>JBBRUG010000023.1:0-31126 GCA_038247995.1 Chloroflexales bacterium
CACCATGCCGTGCAGGCGATCCATACTCACATCTTTCAGGTACTCGGCCGTCTGGGGGTGCGCAAAGAGCCGATCGTAGAAGGTCTTTGTCATCGCCGCCGCGTGTGTGATCGCTCCCGCTTCCAACTCTTTCAGCAAGCTTGTTTCCGCCGGGCTCAGGTTCATCAATTGAACCAGTTCCTGCAAGGTTGCCTCGTCTTTGATCTGCCAACTCAGCCGCTCAACGGTCATCGCTCTACTCCTTAGGTGTAAGGGAAGGATCCAGGTTCAGTCTTCAGAAGTCGGTTCTTCATGCATACTCCTGACTCCTGAAATCCGGATTACAGCAACTGCCCAATCGCCTTGGCGGCATCGCGTGCTTCAATGCGCACCAATCCCAGGTTGGCGCCCTGGCGCAAATTCACCGCCAGCAAGCTCTGATCGCCGGCCGGCAAGACCATAAACAACCCGTTATCAGCCTTAATAATTGTTTCTTCGGTGAGACCGATTTTCAGCTCGCCCGAAACGCGCCGGGTCACACCCATCATCGTCGCCGCTACTGCGCCGACCCGGTCCGCATTCACCTCGGCCGACATCTTCGAGACTAGCACAATCCCGTCCATGCTCACCGCTGCAACACCCGTCACGTCCGGGCCTGAATTGCTTGCCAGCCGCTCTAATGCCGCTGCAATCTGCTCTTGTCGCGAAGCCATTGTCCCGATCCTTTCGCTCACTTAAGATCAACCGCTAAGGACTAGCCACCTGATGCCGCCGCTCTTAACTGCGCCACCCGGTTTATGGTCGTAGTATAGGTCGGCAGGCCCCCCTGGCGGACAACAATTTCACAACGATAGCATAATCATTACATTGCCTAACATTCCCGCTTTGTTGTCGTCTATTCACGCCAAAACCCATTCTAATGCCTTATGATATGTAGATGCTGAAATACAAACTTGCCAGGTGCGGCCCAAAGGTAGTTGCTTACCAAAGCCCACTACCGGCTCCACCTGAGCGGTTACCCGCCCGCGGCACCCAACTTCTGCATCCTGAATTCTGAATTCTGAACTATGCCCACCAACTTGCGTCTCACCCTCAGTATGGCGTTGAGCTTACTGCTTACGTTACTCGTCATCGGCAGTGCTGTCTCATTCCGGCTTGTGTTCAATCTGCAAGAACAGTTCGCTCAACTCGCAAGCGCCGAGCACGCTGCGATCGAGCACGATCTCTTGCTGGGCACCCTGAATCAGGCCACCGTCGGTACGCCGGGCGCCGGCGCCACGCTCAACAACTTCGTCGCCGCACTACGCGCCCAACCCGCCGATCTTACCGCCGCAGCCCTGGTGACGGCACTGGAAAACTTTCAGCAGGCGCCTGATCCCGCAACCGCTCAGGCTGAAGTAATCAGTGCCGCTGAGCGCTACCGCGACGCTCAGATCAGCCGCACCGACAGCCTTAATGCTGCACTCGCGCCCATGCAGATGGCCGGGCTATACAGCCTTGGCGCTCTGCTGATCAGCAGCGGCGTAGTCGTGCTCACCAGCTTGTTGTTTAGTCGGGGCTTTCGCGATCCGCTGGCCCAACTGAGCGCGGCGCTGGGCGCTGTCGGGAGCGGCAACCTGACTCTCAGGCCGCCGCAACGCGCCCCCACTGAATTCACGCCCCTCATCCATGCCTACCAGCACATGGTGCACGCCCTCAGTGAACGCCAGCAAGCGCTCGACGAACAATTGCGCCGCACCGGCATTCTGACCCGCCTCTCGATCGAACTGCGCGAAACGCTCGATCCCGCTATAATTGCAGCCCGCGTACTCCACGCTGCCGGCGCCGATCTCGGCGGCGATGAAGCGCTGCTGATCTTGCTCGATGCCGCCGGCGCCCCCCAACGCGGCTACCATTGGCGGCAGGGCGGGATCCAAATCGCCGATCTGAGCGCCATCCAGCGCCGCAGCGAAGCCGGTGTGGAGGGATGGGCCTGGCGTACCGGGCGCAGCGTCCAGATCGACAACGTAGCGACCCACACGCTCTGGCAGACCGGCGGCGGCGCGCCCACCGGCAGCGCAATGGTGCTACCCATCCGGCATCACGGGGTCAGTCTGGGCAGCCTCTCGCTGGTGGCGCAGCAGACACAGCGCTTTACCTCACGCGATCTCAGCCTTTTGGAAGGCATCGCCGCTCAGGCCAGCGTTGCCTTAAGCGCAGCCCAACGCTATCAGGAGGAACGCGAACGCCGCAAACAAGCGATGGCGCTGCTTAGCACCAGCCAGTTCCTTACCGGCGAGCGCAGTACAACCGAACTGGCCGCCCTATTCGCCGAACAATGCCGCGCCATTTTTGGCGCTGCCGAAGCCTGGCTGTACCTGCTTGATCGGACGTCAACAACCCCCACTGCGATCGGCAACCCGCACGGCACAGTTGATCCCGTGCTCCGCAGCCTCGCCGATGCAACGGCAGCAACTACCTGTAACGAACGCCAGATCGTGATCCAACACGCCGCCGCCCATACCTGTCTGGCCCTGCCGCTCATCTACGCCGGCCAACTGCTCGGTGCCGGCGTGATCGTCCGCCCGATCGGTCAGAATGCCAACCTCTCGGCGAACCTCTGGTCGCTCCTCACAATCTTCACCGGCTTAATTGCCACTGCAAGCGCCAATATCCGGCTCGTCGAGCGCCTCCGCGAGCAAGCCAGCATTCTGGTTGATCAGGTCGAACAGCGCACCGAAGAGCTGCGTCACTCACGCGACCTGCTGCGCATTGTGTTCGACAACCTGCCCGAGGGGCTGCTCTTAATGAACGCCGATGGTGCGTTGCTCGCCGCCAACAATGCCTTCTGCCGCAGTATCGCCGGGCGGCGCCCCCAGGAAATCGTCGGCACAAGTTATGTCGAGCTTTGGAGTACCCTGGCCCATCAGTCAGACCTGCGGCTCGAACCACAACGCCCCAGCGAAGGCACAACGCCGTCGCTCATACCCCTTCCCGGCGTGCCGATCGCCACCACCGCGGCCACCTGGCGTGTGCTCGGCACCGATTTTGTCGGCCAACAGCGCTGGTACGCGGTCGAACGCACGCCGATCAGCCGTAGCGGAGCTAGCGGCGAACAATTTCTCGAACGCTGGCGCGACATCACGCTTCAAGAAGAACTGCAACGGCGCATGCTGCTGCACGAACAACTCACCAGCCTTGGGCGCCTCGCCGCCAGTGTTGCGCACGAGGTCGGCAACCCGTTGCAAAGCGCAATGAGCTGCCTGGAACTCTGCGCCGAAGAAGATAGCCTGAGCGAACGCTCACACGAATACCTGAGTCTGGCGCTCGGCGAACTCGAACGCATGGGACGAACCCTGGAAAGTCTGCGCAATCTGTATCGGCCACCCCAAACCGTCTGGGAGCAAGTGCATCTCAACCTGATCGCCCAACAGGTAACTCAATTTACCGAGCGCCAATTCCAGCACTCCCGCATCAGCGTCAATTTGACCCTCGATCCAACCCTGCCGCTCGTCTGGGGCCAACCCGACGCTTTGCGCCAGGTACTGCTCAACCTGCTGCTGAATGCCCAGGAAGCCATGCCGCAAGGTGGTACAATCGAACTTACCACCCGCCGTAAAACGACCGACCGGGTTTGTGAACTCAGCATTCACGACACGGGAATCGGCATGACACCCGAACAGAGCGCACACGTCTTCGAGCCATTCCATTCACACAAAGCACAGGGGGTGGGATTAGGTCTGGCACTCAGTCGCCAGATCACGGAGCAGCATACCGGCCATATTGGGCTTACGAGCGCCATCGGCAAGGGCACAACTATTACCTTGCACTTGCCGTGGATCGACGACGCACCTCTTCGTGAAGGCCATGCCGACGCAACGTTATGAGGCAACCCCCAATGCACACTGAAACTACAACTATTTTGATTGTCGACGACGAGGCGATTGTACGACGGGTGCTCGGTGATACGCTCGAACAGGCCGGCCACCGGATTCGCCTGGCAGCCAGCGGCGCCGAGGCCTTCGCTATCTTAGCGCAAATCAGCGTCGATCTGATCGTGCTCGACCTCCAACTCGGCGACACCGACGGGGTCACCGTGATGCGCCAGATCCGCGCGCGCTGGTCGGGCGTACCGATTATGATTCTCACTGCGCATGGTTCGCTCGCCAGTGCGATCGAGGCTGTACGCCACGAAGCTGTCGACTACCTACTCAAGCCAATTAGCGTCGACACCCTGCGTACGCGTGTCGCCGAAACAGTTGCCCGCAACCAGGCCAATCGGCAACGCCAGGAGCGGATCAAGACAATGTATACCCAACTCCAGGCGTTAGTCGCCGACGAAGGTTTACTGCCGAACTCCACACCCACAGTGCCGCCTAGCCTCACCACGAACTACAGCGCCGGCCCACTGACGATCGACCTGCATCGCCATGAAGTGCGGATGCACGGCCAGATTGTGGATGTTACCCCGACTGAATTCACCATTTTGCACACGCTCGCTCGCCACGCCGACGCGCCAATGCCCTGTGCGCGCCTCGTCGAGGCATTCCAGGGCGGCAACTTCGACGAAGATGAAGCGCGTCAGGTGATGCGCCCGCACATTGTGCGCCTGCGCCGCAAAATCGAACCCGACCCCCAACGTCCGGCCTTTCTACAATCGGTGCGCGGCATTGGCTATCGCTGGAATTGCACCGGCGAACGCTACAACGAAGATTTGCAAACCTGAAAACGCTTGACAACCTGCACGCCATGGCCTACACTAACAGTAGATCATTTGTTCGTACAAGGACATGCCATGGCGCGCGACTTGAACAAGGTTCAGATCACTGGCAGGCTCGGCGCCGATCCGCTATTGCGCTATACTGCGCACGGTAGCGCATTACTCACGTTTCGCGTCGCCACGAACCGCACCTGGCGCTCAGCTTCTGGCGTTGCCCACGAAGAAACCGAATGGTTCCGCGTGATCGCCTGGGATCAACTGGCCGAACAGTGTCAGGAGATTCTTGGGCGCGGCGCCCATGTTTATATCGAAGGCCGCATTCAAACCCGCCAGTGGACCGACGCCGATGGCACACCGCGGATCGCCCCTGAAATTGTCGCCAGCGAAATCATCTTGTTTGCGACGCGTACCAACATAGAGTTCCAGGCGTAAGGCCCGGTCGCGAACCGCCCCAACAGTCTCACTCCGCTGGAAAGCACTCCGACCCCGGAATCTTAGTTACCCCCACCCCTTCCACGGAACGAGCGGCCACAAACGCCGCAAATCGCGCAGCGTCAAGCGGATCGCGTGTCATATGAAGCCGAATCAGGAGCGCAGTAGCAAAGACATCACCGGCGCCAGTCGGATCACGCTCAGTAGCCGGCCAGGCTGCGATAGCATGCGGCACGCCATGCACAAATAACGTCGCACCGGCGCTCCCATGAGTCAATGCGACAAGCGGACAGAACTGCGCCCATACTGTCACCGGTGTAAGATCGCCGGCCAGGTCCTCTTCGCTCAACACCAGCAGGCCAAGTTGAGCCAACAAAGCCGGCGACGGATCCCAGGCCACGTGCCGCACCGGTGCCGGCAGCGGCCCGTCCCAGGCTCGCATCCATCCCTGCGGCGTCGCGCCAACCAGTGCGTGTGGAAACCGCTCTACCCAGGCCAGTTCACACTCCTGAAGCACCGGCCCTAGTAATACAATTGGCGCCGCCTGCCAGCTTGCTGGCAATGCTGCCAGATCGATCGGCGCACCGGCAGCGTGGAGCAACTGAGTGCGGCCTGTAGTGATGTATGTATTCGCAAACGTCGAACGCACCGGCGATGGCGCAGACGCATAGGCCACGCCCTCAGGCAGGCCCTCAGGCGCCACATCGGGGCCGGCGCTAAATACTGCCGTTCGTAAGCCAAGGCGCTGCGCAGTTGCGGCAGCATACAGCACCGTCCCGCCAGCAGTGCGCTCGCCGGTAGGCTGAAGGTCGTAGGTGAGATGACCAATGGCCAGAAATTCAGGGATCATAAGCACAAAAGGAAAGCAGGAGATAGGGTGCACCCCACCTCCTGCCAACTCGCTGAGATCACGAACTTATTCAGGCTTATGCGGAAAGATCATGATCTTCCGATTCTCGCCCTCGCCGGTGCTTTCGGTATAAATCGTCTTGTCGTCGCGCAACGCAAGATGCACAATCCGACGCTCGTAGGCGGCCATCGGCTCCAGCGTGATCGGTCGCCCCGTTTGGCGCACGCGCTCAGCCATGCGCCGAGCCAGGCCTTCAAGCGACTCCTGGCGCCGTTGACGATAATTGCCTACATCAACTACCACTTGTGGCCACTTCTGGGTTTTCCGGCTTACAAGCAGGTTGAGCAAAAACTGGAGCGAGCGGAGCGTTTCGCCACGCCGTCCGATTAGCAAGCCCATCGCTTCCTCATCGGCACCCTCGACGTGCAACGTCACAGTCTCTTCAATATCGCCTTTTTGCCCAGGAACGCGCACGAGCACCGGCGAGACGTAGGCGTGGATATCCATCCGCTCTAACAGATCTTCGAGGATCTGCTGCGCGATCACACCCACTTCGTTACTTGCCTCCCCAATGCCCGCAGTAGCGGAATTGTCAGGGGCGGTCGCGTCGGGGCCGTCACCTTCGTCATCTTCGTCGACAACGGTAACCCGTACCAGCGCCTCATCGCCCTGTTCGCCGGCTTCCAGCACCGCGATCGCCACCTCGTCGCGGTCTTTGCCGAGTTGCGCCAGGGCTAACTCAACGGCTTCCGCAACTGTGCGTGCACTGATCTCGATGCTTTTCATAAGTATCCTCGCCAAACCGTGGTCGTCTCAGTATTATAACTACGAACGTCCACTGCGACAAACAGACCTAACAACCTACTTGCGTTTGCGTGGCCGCCGCGCATTCGCCATCTGGCGATTCTGACTACGTGCCGCATCGATTGCCTGCTCTACGGCGGGATCAGCCGCACTTTCAGAGGTAACAGCCGAAGCAGCACCCGGAGCAGCGCCGGCCGTCTCCGTCAGCGGACGCATTACACTCCAGAAATCAGTTCGTGTCGCTGCCATTACCGGAGTGTCTGCCTTCTCGTCACTATCTGCGCTCGGCACCAGGGCCGGCAAACTGGTAGGCTTTCCGTCCGGGGGCAAGAACTTCAGATAGTTGGCCAACGAACCCCAACCCGACGTGAAGTACTGCTGTACCACACCCACAACACTGCTAATCACCCAGTAAAGTACAGCACCTTGGGGAAAGGTAAAGGCAATATAGCCGAATACGATCGGCATAATCATCATCGCCTGGGTAATTGCCTTCTGTTGCGGATCTTGCACCCGCGGCGTCGCCATCACCGTCTGGATCAACTGGAAGAAGACCGACATGATCGGCAATACCAGATAGATCGGCTCAAACGGCAGTCCACTGCCGAACGCCGCCCGCCCCAAATCGATCAGACCCAGGAAAGGGGTCGTGAACAGCGCGGCAACCGTCGGATCTTGCAGCGCCTGTGCAGCCGACGCACTCAGATATTGCCGCTGCTCTTCAGGTCCGAACAAGTGGTATACCGCCTGATAGACGCCGAAGAAGATCGGCAACTGCAGCAGCATCGGTAAACAACCACCTACCGGGTTAATCTTATGCTCGCGGTAGAGCCGCATCGTCTCTTCTTGCAGCTTTTGCGGCTCCTTACCGTGCTTACGCTGGAGCTCTTTGACCAGTGGCTGGATCTGCTGCATCTTCCGACTGGAGCGCAGCGAAGTCAGCGTAAGGGGCAGAATCGACAGACGCGCAACAATCGTGAAAAGAATAATCCCGATGCCGGCGCTGCCGCCGATCGTGGAAAACCAGAGCAACGCCTGCTCAAGAAAACCTACAAATGCCGACCAGATCCCACCCATAAGTATTTACCTCTCGGTTTGGGGCAGTGTATCGTCAAGCGACGACTCGCTTACCGCTACCGCTGTTTGATCAGGTAGTGTGCGCCAGAGCCGCGCCCGGCGCAGCAACTGCTCAACAAGCGCGCACACGTCTGTAAATGCAATCGTACTTATACTCGGGCTACGCACAACAAAGATCAGATCGGAACCGGGTTCGATTGTCGGAAGCACTAGCCGAACCGCTTCACGCACACGGCGTTTGGCCCGATTCCGCTGTACTGCACCGCCGATCTGTTTTCCTACCACAAAACCACAGCGCGTGCGACGCCGCCGCCCCAGACCAACCGTTAGCGTTAACAACGGACTGGTAAAGGTGCGGCCTTCGCGTCGAACGCGCCGAAATTGCTCAGGACGACGCAGACGATTTGCACGCTTCATAGCAGAAAAGGTACAGGGTACAAGGCACAGATGACGGAACTCCGGCCGAAACATCTGTACCCTCTACCCTGTACCTTTACAATCACCTCTAGCGATGACCACGCTGTACACCACGGCGCTCGTCACTTACACTTAACTTCCAGCGCCCTTTCATGCGGCGACGGCGCAATATATCACGTCCATCCTTGGTTTCCATGCGCGACCGAAATCCGTGCTTGCGGCGGCGCGGAATGCGCTTTGGCTGCCATGTACGCTTCGGCATACTGCTTTCTCCTTATTCAACACCCGCAGTGTCTGCGGAAGCATTTACTCATTAACCCTGCGCATTATACGAGGCGCGTCGGGAGCGTGTCAAATAACAACGTGGGGCTGCGGCCAAGCCGTCCCGCCCCACGTCAGGACGTCCCTACATTTAGTCGTCGCGACCGACCTGCTGGAGTGTGCGGCGAATCGCGTCACGCTGGCGACGATCCTCGCGCTCTTCGACCTCCCCACCCTCTTCGCTTTCGTCGTCTTCCGCACGATCACGGCGACGCTCACGACGATTGGTTGTCGCCCCACCGAACTTACTCAGCAGATCTTCAAGGGTTGCATCACCCTCGAACTCTTCCTCGTAATCCTCGGTGGCGAAGGTCTCCATTACTGGCTGCGGTGAACTCCGACGCTCGCGCCGATCACGCTCGCGCTCACGGCGCTCACGCTGGGCCTGGGCGGCAGCGGCAAAACGTGCGGTATCCGTAGCACCGCTGCGCGGAGCCGGCGTACCGCTCACATCATAATCTTCTTCCTCAACCCCGCCGTCATCATCGAGACGCATCGTCAGGCTGATCTTCTTAGTCTGCTGATCAACACCAAGCACCCTGACGGTGACCTTGTCGCCGACCTTGACCACATCTTCAACCTTCGCCACGCGGGTATTCGACAGCGCCGAGATATGCACCAGGCCATCGCGGCCCACGCCAATGTCAACAAAGGCGCCAAATGGGGCCAGACCACTCACCACGCCGTCCATTACCTGGCCGGTCTCCAACTGTTGGAGCTTCTGTGAGCGCATCGCCTTGCGCAAACTCAGGCTGATCCGCGTTCCCTCTGGGTCAACTTCCAGCACCTTAAACAGATGCCGTTCGCCAACCTTGACTGCATCTTCGGGCTTCTCAACCCGGCTCTCAGCCAACTCGCTAACGTGGATCAAGCCGTCCTTACCAACCCCGATATCGGCAAACGCGCCAAACGGAGCGTAGCCTGTGATGGTGCCCTCAAGGACATCACCAACCTTGATACTGGAGATAGCTCCGCGGTCGATTTCGGGGCGCTTGCCGCGGCTACGGGCCCGACCGCCTTCGCTACGCTCCTGCGAGCGCATCGTCAGGCTGATCCGCCGCGCATCAGGATCAATGCTCTTCACGCGCACCTTCACCGTATCACCGATCTGCACCAGATCAGACGGCGTATCGATGCGTGTGTCGCTCATCTCCGAGATATGCACCAGACCATCGCGGCCCACGCCTACGTCAACAAAAACACCATACAGTGCGATCGACGTAACCCGGCCTTCAAGCTCCATCCCGGGTTCGAGATCTTTGAGCCGACGTGGCCGTCCACCCTCTTCAGCGACCGGCGTAAAACTCGCCCCTTCGGTGCCTGCCTGCTCCGTACCTTCAGCGTCAGCTTGCTCCGTGCCTTCGGCCTGAGCCGTCACGACTGCGTCAGCTTGCTCCGTGCCTTCGGCCTGCTCCGTACCTTCAGCGTCAGCTTGCTCCGTGCCTTCGGCCTGAGCCGTCACGACTGCGTCAGCTTGCTCCGTGCCTTCGGCGCCTGCCTGCTGCGTGCCTTCAGCGTCAGCCGCGTCACCGGTCTCGGCAACCACCGGCGTTTCCGCCGCCGTTGCCTCAACCTCCGCAGCCGCCTCTGCGCCTGGCGTCTCTTCTTCAGCAGACACTGCATCGACAGCCGGAACCTCCACCGCTGGCGCCGCTTCTTCTGCCGCCGGAGCAGCAGGGGCCTCACCCGCAGTTTCAGGGGTAGGCTCAGCCGCAGCCTCCGCCGTCACTTCCGGCATTGGCGCCGCGGCCTCAGCCGCCGGAGCATCTGCTGCGTCGAGCAGCTTGTCGAGCAACTCGCCCTCAGCGACATCTTCCCTACGAACCTGATCGGTCATCACCAACGTCCCTCCTGAATGCTTGGACAAACAACCTCTATTGCTATTGCATCATCTGGCGCCGTACGGCCTGCACCAGGCCGCCATCGCTCAGATCCTCAAGCCGGTAGTACTGACCCTGCAAATGCTCGGCCAGCTGCCGCGAGAGCCCGCGCTCAAAATTCGGGTGCTCGGTATCAATTACGATCGCCCGAATATCTTGCATCGCGATCATATCAGCAATCTGATAGGCCTCCTGCTGCGGCGGCAAGTGACCTATCGCCACATTTGCCTGCCCGTCGGTCAGAAGTACCATCAGGGGAACAATCTCTTCATCCTGGCGCCGCGCCTTCGCCAGCAGTTCGAATGCGGTAAGCATTCCCCGTGCCAGCGGTGTTTTCCCGCCGGTCGGCATCGTCTGTAGGCGCTTTTGGGCCAGGTCAACACTATTGGTCAGCGGCAGCAACACCCGCGCAAAATCACGCTGGAAGCTGACAAGACCAACCCGATCACGACGCTGGTAGGCGTCGCGGAGAAGCGAAAGCACTGCGGCTTTGGTGGCCTGCATGCGCTCTTCAGCGGCCATGCTCCAACTCGCATCAACCACAAAGCAGACTGCGTTTCGTGTGCGCCGAACCCGCACTTTCTGGCGCAGATCGGCCTTCTGGAGCAGCAATTTGGGCCGCCGGCGATGCGGCAAGCTCGGCAAATGGACGAGCTCGGCGCGGCGCTTGCGCTGATAAATCGCCGCTTCGCGCAGTGTCGCGTCGAGCGCAAGATCAGTCACCTTTGCAGCACGCCGCGAGGTTATATAGCGGCCTTGCTTGCGTGTCGTGCGCGTGCGCGTGCGTCGCCCCGGCGAACGCCGTTGCTGACGATCGGCGGCTGTCTCCAGGCGCCGAGTCTGAAATATGCTACTCGCGTCGATCTGCTTGCCACTCGTATTTTTATCGCTGGACTGGCTCGTGTCAGCCGTGCCAGCGCTACCGGTCGGCATCATACTGCCGCCCGAGTTATTATCATCACCGCCCTCGCCACGCTCCTGCTGATCGCCCGGATCGCTCTGACGCTGCACATCATCGCTCGACTGCGTTGCATCGGCGGGTTTGCCCGAGCGCTCAAGAATAGCCGCAATCCGCTGCTCGTCGACCTTGATGTCGGTGAATGGCTGACGCCGCATGCGGTGCGGCAAGGCCAACTCCGCTGCAAGACGAATATCTTCGGCGGAGAGGGCCAACCGACCACTCCAGGCGGCATGCGTACGCGCCGTCTCGAGAATAGTCAGGTCGGCGCGGTGACCATCGACACCAAGCTCAACACAGAGTGAAGCAACAGCCGCCATATCAGAGCGATCAATCCGCACTTGGGGAAGCCTGAACCGTGCGGCATTAATCCGTTCAGCCAGGTCTTCTTCAGCGCGCTGCACTGTGGCAACAAATTCCTGCGGATCGGATTCGTAAGCCATGCGCCGCTCAATCACAGACACGCGTGCATTTACATCAGTCAGCCCGACAACTTCCACCGCCAGGCCGAACCGATCAAGCAACTGCGGGCGCAACTCACCCTCTTCAGGGTTCATCGTGCCGACTAGAATGAACCGCGCCGGGTGCGAAATACTTACCCCTTCGCGCTCAACGGTATTCACGCCCATCGCTGCTGCATCAAGCAGCAAGTCGACAAGATGATCGTCAAGCAAGTTCACTTCATCGACATAGAGCAGACCGCGGTTCACCTGGGCGAGTAGGCCCGGCTCAAACCGGCGCTGACCTTCGGTGATCGCGTGCTCCAAATCGAGCGAACCAACCACACGATCTTCCGATGCCGATACCGGCAACTCGACCAGGCGGATTGGCCGCACAGTGCTTGGCAGCGCCGCATTGCTCTGGCGACCCTGACATGTAGCACAAAGCCCCGCCGCACGATCGGGCGTACAACTGAATGCACAGCCTTCGACTACGGTAATTGATGGCAACAACCGTGCCAACGCCCGCACTGCCGTCGACTTGGCCGTGCCTTTCTCACCGCGAATCAGCACACCGCCGATGCGTGAGTTAACTGCATTCAGAATGAGCGCCCGCTTAAGGCGTTCCTGGCCGACGATGGCAGTAAATGGATATACTGGACGAAGCAACGACATGCTCACGACAATAAAAATCTTCCAGCCTGAATCCAGGCCAGAAGGACTAGCAGCAGCGCCGATATAATGACGTAGCGGGTGGAAAGCTGTTTCCGGCGGCGACCGACCTTATACACGACGTGTGTCCACAAAATATTCGCAATCGCGAGAGGACTCACGACAGGGCTATTGTCGCACAAAGACGGGCAGAAGTCAAATCGCTTCTATCAGCTTTCTATCATTGTACCAGTGTCGATCACCAAAAGAGGATGACAAGCAACTGAGCAGTTCGGGCGCTATGCTATAATTAGGCGTTCACTATCGGCAATCCGTTTACGTTACGCGCGGTTTCAGTCTGCTTGACCGCAGCTGCGTTGTTGGAGCACGCTTGTGGGTTTCAACCCGATCAACTCATTTTTTGGCGCTTTCAGCCGCGACCTAGGGATCGACCTGGGAACTGCCAATACCCTGGTTCATGTGCGCGGCAAAGGCATTGTGATTAGCGAGCCTTCCGTAGTGGCAATCGACGCAAGAACCAAACGGGTGTATGCCGTCGGCGCTGAAGCGAAGGCGATGGTCGGGAAAACCCCGACGAATATTGTGGCTGCCCGACCACTCAAAGATGGCGTCATCGCCGACTTCGACGTTGTTGAGAAGATGCTGGCCTACTTTATTAAGAAGGCTCATGCGTATTCGCCCTTCCCACTGATCGACCCTCGCCCGCGGGTTGTAGTCGGTGTGCCGTCGGGTGTCACTGAAGTCGAGCGCCGCGCCGCCCGCGATGCAACCCTCAACGCCAAAGCCCGCGAGGCGTATATTGTCGAGGAACCAATGGCAGCCGCGATCGGCGCCGGCCTTCCGGTTGAGGAACCGATGGGCTCGATGATTGTTGACATCGGCGGCGGCACAACCGAGGTAGCGGTGATCTCGCTCGGAGGGATCGTGATCAACCATTCGATCCGCACCGCCGGCGATGAGATCGACGAGGCGATTGTTCAGTTCGCCCGCCGTGAGTATAACTTGCTGATCGGTGAGCGGATGGCCGAAAAGGCGAAGATCGCCGCTGGTTCAGCGTACCCGCTGGATGAAGAAATTAAAGTTGTTTTGCGCGGACGCGATCTGCTGACCGGCCTGCCAAAAGCCGTTGAAGTAAGTAGCGTCGAGATTCGCGAGGGCATCGCCGGGCCGGTGAATGCGATTATCGCTGAGGTGCGCGCCGCTCTGGAAGAGACGCCGCCTGAACTCGTCGCCGATATTATGGAGTACGGTGTTACGCTCGCCGGCGGTGGCTCACTGCTTCACGGCCTCGACAAGCGGATTGCCGCCGAAACGCGGATGCCGGTTCATATCGCCGAAGATCCGCTCTCGTGCGTGGCTCGCGGCGCCGGCAAAATGGTCGAGAATTTTGAGAATAAGGTCTACCAGGACATTCTTACTCGCTCGCAAAATACGCGGCGCGCCCGGCTCAGTTAGATCCGGTATTGGGTGATCCTCGGCTTGGGCGTTGCCCGCGCCGAGGATCATCAATTGACCCCAATGCGTGATTACCTCGATGACCGCCCAATTAAACTGCATCGCGAGCGTACCGGATCGGAGGCGACAACCGTGCGCCCATTGATCCTTGCGCTTGTGTTGTGTGGTCTGGCGGGCCTGCTGATCTTCCTTGATCTACAGGGCATGCTCGGGCCGACCCGCGGGATTGTGCAGCAGGGGTTGGCGCCGGTTGCCCAACAGCTTACTGCTGTACGCGATGGCTTTACTGCCGCACTAAGCACACCGCTGAGCGCTGATGCCTTAGAGACGCGGATTGCCGAACTGGAGCGTGAGAACACGCAACTACACGATGAGTTGCTCCGTCGCGAGCAAGCTGCCGTCGAAAATGTATTCCTGCGCCAACAGCTCAATATCACCCGCAGCCAACCCTGGCTGCTGCTCGGCGCTGAGGTGACGCTGCGCCATCCCGATGCCGGCCGCCGCACATTCACTATTGCCCGCGGCGCAAACGACGGCGTAGACGTAGGTATGGCCGTCATCGGCCAACTGCCCGGCAGCCCGGCAGCGTTGGTAGGCATTGTCGAGCGGGTTGGGCCGCGCACCGCCGATATTCTGATGATTACCGACATTGGCAGCCAGATCAGTGCCCGCGTGCTGCGCAACAATGAGTCGGCGCTGGGCATGGTGCACGGCCAGTGGCAACTCGGCTCGCGCCTGCAACTCGAACAGGTTGAACGCACTGCCGGCGTCACGGTTGGCAATACGGTGGTGACGGCGGGCCTGACTGCCGCACTGAATCTGCCGCTTGACCTACAGGCTGTGCCGCCGAATGTGCCGATCGGCACCATCGAAAGCGTCCAGGCGAGCGGACAGCAACTTATCGCCGAATTACGCCCGTTTGTCGATCCTGATCAGGTACGCTACGTGTGGGTGATTCTCAACCAAGACGATTAGAAGAACGCATTGCCCGTGAATTGGGTCTGATTGCGCTTATGGTGGCGTTGGCTCTGACTCAAGTCACGCTCTTGCAACTACCGCTCGGCTTCCCAATTCCGCTGGTGTTGATTGCAGTCGTGTGCCGCATGCTGATTGGCATGAGTTCGGCGTTCCCCGACAGCGGGGTCAGTATCGCGTTACGATGGGCGCTCTATGGCGGGCTAACGCTCGACCTGTTGGCGACAACACCCCTGGGCAGCCACGCCTTTGCACTGCTCTTAACGGCACTGCTGATAGCACTAGCGACACGTCGCCTCAGCGCGGAACGGATCTTCATTCCGCTCCTCGCGACCCTCTGTGGGGCGTTGATCTACGAAATAACCCTGGCCCTACTCACAATGCCGCAACCGATCGATTGGCCTGCTTACGCCCAGGTTGTGCTGCTGCCAATGATGTTGATCGCGCTTATCCCGACCTTGCCGATCTTCTTTCTACTGCGCTGGGCATTACGGCGTCAGATTTGATATACTCACACGTATGCCACGTTTGATCGCGCTGCGCGCATTACTTTTAATTGTCGTCGTCGTCCTCGTCGGGCGATTGGCCCAACTCCAGCTTGCTGACACCGATTCGCGCCGTTATGGCAACGATCCGGCCGTCAATTCGCGGCGTTACCTGACGGTGCAACCGCGCCGCGGCGAGATCCTGGCCGCCGATGGTCGTACCCTGCTTGCCGAGAGTGTGCCGATCTATAGCATTGCCGTTGTACCGGGCAGCTTGCCTTCAGATGCAAGGGAGGGCGAACGGCGCGATCAGGTGCTTGCGCGCCTCGCTCAGATCGCCGGCCTCGCTAGCACGCTGACAATTACTCCCAGCAGCGCGCTGAATAGCGCCCCCGGCTTGCGGGCAGAACTGCGTGAGCTTGGCCCTATTTCCGCACTTGAGGCAACCCAACCGCTTACCGTCACCGTTGCGCCCGCCGATGCGCTCCGCGCTTTTGAGGTGAGCCGCACGTATAGCGATGTTGTTACGATCAGCAATCCCCTTGAAGAGCAGATCGCGCGCGACCAAGTTCGCCGTTATGAGACCATTCTGGTGCAGGAAGATATTCCTCTCGAATTGGCGTTGGTCATTCGCGAGAACAGCAACTATTTGCCGGGTGTTCAAGTCATTGAGGGCTTCCGCAGGAACTACCCCCAGAGCACAGCAATCGCTTCACTCTCACATCTGATCGGCTATAGCGGGCGGATCAGTCAGTGTGAATTGGTGGCTGAAAATCCGGCTACCTCATGGCTGAACAGTCTCACCGATGTCGTGCGCAACGCCGGTGTGTGCGGCCTCATCCCCAAACGCATTGATCCACAAAGCATCGGCTTACCTGCCTATCAGGGCAGCGACCGGATTGGAAAGACCGGGCTAGAAGCTCACTACGAAGCCGAATTGCGCGGCTTGAGCGGGATCGACTGGCTGCTTGTCGATGCACTGGAACGCCCGGTTAGCGCGCCAACCGCATTGCGGCCCGTCGAACATGGTCACAATCTCATTCTCACGATCGATACCGCTTTCCAGTCCCAAGTCGAGCGCATCCTGGCGACCTGGATCGCCGAGGGCGAGCGCCGCCGAGTGACCTCGCCCGACGCACACAAGCGCGCTTACGCGCCGATCGCCAGCGGTGTCATCGTTGCCCTTGATCCCCGTGACGGACGCGTGCTGGCGATGGTCAGTCTGCCCGACTATGACAATAATGTCTGGGTCGATCCGAGCCGTAGCGCTGAATTACAAGATCTGCTCGCGCCCGCTGATGCCGAAGCGCTCGCCGAATTGCAACGCCTGGCGCCGTTAACCAACCGCGCGATCAGCGGTCTGTATCCTCCCGGTTCGGCACTGAAACAGTTCGTCGGCGCAACAGCACTGCAAAATAATATCATTGCACCCGACACCAGGGTGCGCGATCCGGGCCTGATCCGCTTGATTGAACGCGGCGGTGCTGAGTTCATTCTGCCTAACTCGGTACGTAGCCGCGACAATGGCGAACTTAATATCGTTGATGCCATGCGTCTCTCGTCGAACGTCTTCTTTGCAACAATTGCAGGCGGCAATACCGAGGTGATAAATCTCAACGCTGAGGCGTTTCGCACGCCGGGCCTCACGATTGATCGGCTAGTCGACGGGTTGGGATGGTTCGGTTTCGGCCGGCAGATGGGCGTTGATCTGGCTGGTGAGGCGACTGGCCTTGTGCCGACCCAAACCTGGAAATTTCAATCCCTCCGCGAACCATGGACAACTGGTGACACGTACAACACGGCGATTGGCCAGGGCTACTTGCAGGTAACGCCGCTGCAACTCGCCGCAGCCACCGGCGGCCTCGCGCTCGATGGTACAGTCTATCGACCGCATCTCGTTCAGGCAATTACCGATGCAAATGGCAGCGTGATCCGCACGATCGAGCCAGATGTGCTCGCCCAGGCTCCTGTCGATCCGGCCTACCTGGCGACAATGCGGCAGGGTATGTGGGAATCGGTGGTGAACGGCCTGAACATTGCCGCCCGTGAAGAGTGCTCCGGGCTGCGCATCGCCGGCAAGACAGGCACCGCCGAATTTGGGCCGCTGATCTTTACCGCCGATAATCGCCAAGTGCGCCAGAGCCACGGCTGGTTTGTCGGTTTTGCGCCCTATGAGAACCCCGAAATTGTGGTTGCTGTGCTGGTCGAAGGCGTAGGCGACCTCAACGATGGCTCCTCAACGATCGCCGTACCCGCAGTGGCTCAGGTGATGCAAGCCTACTTCGGCGTTACCCCACCCGAAGATGCACCGCGTACGTGCCCGGTGTTGCCGACGGAGTAGCTGGATTACGGGTTGCGTACTGTAAACTAAATCGCCGATCATAAAAGGGCAGATTCGCCGTGCGTGTGCTATAATTAGCGCCAATCATTCGTTCTGTCTGGATACAGGTTCAATGAGCGACCTGATTAGCATCAAAGGTGGGCGTGATGGCCTACGTGTACGCCTCGATTCCAACGCGGACTGGCCGGATCTGCTGCAAGCTCTAGCCCACGAACTTCGCGCGAATCAGAGCTTCTTTGCTGGGGCACGGCTAGTACTCGACCTTGGTGAACGCCAGCTTGATGAGGCCCAACTGGCCACGATGCTCGATCTGATGCGCCAGCACGGGGTTCGCGCCGACGCACTCGATGCCTCGGCACGTAGTACACGGAGTGCCGCCCGCGCCGCTGGGCTGACGGCACGCCCGCTGCCGCGCTATCCTGAACCGGCAGCCAATACCTCCGCTGCTGCTGAAAGCGACGCGATGCTGTTTACGCGTACGGTGCGTTCGGGCCAGGTGGTACGGCACCACGGGCATATTACCCTGATCGGTGATGTTAACCCCGGCGCGGAATTGATTGCAGGCGGCAGTATTGTGGTCTGGGGGCGACTGAAAGGCATGGTTCACGCCGGCGCGCTGGGCAACGCTGAAGCCGTGGTGTGCGCCCTGGAACTACGGCCGACCCAACTGCGGATCGCCCAACAGATCGCCGTCAGCCCCACCGGGCGCGGTCCGCTGAATGCCGAAGTGGCGCGTGTGGAAAACGGGCAGATTGTTGTGGAGCCGTGGGAAGCGTTTAAACGCTAGCGCATTGAGCAACACGATTGAGTTCTCTGAGACTTAGACAGAATTCAGCAGGCAGCGTCGGCGCAAAAGTAGAGGCAGGGACAGGTTTCGGAGCAGGGCAAGTGTAGGAGCATCCATGGGCCGTGTGATTACGATTACATCAGGTAAGGGCGGCGTCGGTAAGACGACCACCACGGCGAACCTGGGAACGGCCCTTGCAATGCAGGGCAGCAAAGTTGCAGTTATTGATGCCGATATTGGTCTGCGCAACCTCGATGTTGTGATGGGCCTGGAAAATCGGATCGTCTACGATCTGGTTGATGTTATTGAAGGTCGCGCGCGTCTGCGTCAGGCGCTGATCAAAGACAAACGCTTGCCCGAACTTTGCCTCTTGCCGGCAGCGCAAACTCGCGACAAAGACGCAGTCAGCCCGGAGCAGATGATTGATCTAACCGACCAATTGCGCGCCGAGTTCGATTATGTGCTCGTCGATAGCCCCGCCGGGATTGAGGGCGGCTTTCGCAATGCGATCAGCGGCGCCGATCAGGTCATTATTGTCACCACGCCTGAAGTGTCCGCCGTACGCGACGCCGACCGGATTGTGGGCCTGGTTGAGGCGGCCGAAAAAGGCCCGCCAAGCTTGATCGTCAACCGGATCAAAACGCGCCTGGTTAATCGGGGCGAAATGCTTTCGGTAGAAGATGTTCTCGAACTGCTGGCAATTAACCTGATCGGCATCGTTCCCGACGATGAAACGATTGTCACGGCTACAAACCGTGGTGAGGCCGCCGTATACGATCAGAACTCGCTCGCCGGGCGGGCTTTCCTCAATATCGGGCGGCGCCTGGCAGGTGAAGAAGTGCCCTTCCTGGGCCTTCAGGATAACCAGGGCGTACTTGATCGGCTGCTGGGCATGTTCGGCCGCCGCCGAACATAGCGGAAAGGGAGCGCACCCGTGGGTTTCTTTGAAAGCCTCTTTGGGGGCCGGCGCGACCAAAGCGCTCAGGTAGCCAAACAACGCCTGGCCACAGTACTCGTCGACGATCGGTACAAGCTCACCCCCGAGATGAAAGAGCAAATGAAGGCCGATATCGCCGCTGTCCTGGCGCGCTACTTGCCTACCGTCGATCCCGATCAGATCGAAGTGGCGATCCTGCGCGGCGAAGATGCCGATATGCTCAAAGCCGATATTCCGCTGCGCCGAGGTGAGGGCTAAGCGTATCCGCAGCTTGCGGAGATTACGCAGATGACGTCTCGCCTCCCCGTAACGCGGTATACTGAAGCGGCGTAGCGCGACGCACTGGGCGTTCGCGTCGAACGCCGTTTTTTCGTGAACAGGTTAGCCGATGCTTGCATTTTCCTACGACCCGGACGCCGGGACGTTCTACACCTATTTTGCCGAGCTCGAAGCGGGCCAGGCCGTCTATACCCTTGAATATCCGGCTACGCTCCTGCTTGATAGCGCCGGACAGGTGATTGGATTGAGTCTGGAGCTCGACGACGAAATCACCGTCGCCGCGTTGGAATTGGTGCTCGAAGATGACCCGACTCGGCTCGATGGAATGAGCGGGCGGCTGACCATCCTGGCCTTCGATGAAGAGCCGGCCCAGCGCATACGCTTGAATGAAACCGCCATTCTCGACCAGGACGGCGACGAGCGCGTGTTGGGCATCGAAGTTGTCCTGCCTGAACAGGTACGCGATCCAGACCGGTTTACCCGCCTGGGTGCGCTGCTTATTTCCCTGGACGATGTTCCCGGCGACGGTGAGGGGCCGGTGGTGTTTCAGGATTCAGAATTCAGGATTCAGGATTCAGAAGCCGAAGTCGCTGACAACGACGCTGGAGACCTTCCGCCTACGAGCGCTGTCTTCCCAGATTCAGGATTCAGGATTCAGGATTCAGAAGCCGGAGGTACCGCCATAAGCGAGGCGGAGCTTCCGCCCGCAAGCCGCCCCCAACTCAACGCGCCGCGCCCTTTAGGACGCGGCGATGCCCCCGCCCTAATGCGGGCCGGGTTCGTTGCCCTGGTGGGCAAGCCCAATGTCGGCAAGAGCACCCTGCTGAACGCCTTCCTCGGTCAGAAGCTGGCGATTGTGTCACCACGTCCACAGACGACCCGCGTGCCCATGCGCGGCGTGCTGCATCGGCCCGATGCACAGATTATCTTCATCGACACGCCGGGCATCCACCAGCCGAATCATCGCCTGGGCAAATTGATGGTCGAACTGGCCGAGCGCACGTTACCCAATGCCGACGTCATCGGCTTTATGGTTGATATTAGCCAGCCGCCAAGCCAACTCGACCGCCGGATTGCAGCGCAGGTACAGCGCGCCCGCGCACCAAAGCTACTGATCCTGAACAAAGTCGATCTCAAACCGCGTCGCGTAGGCGCGTCCTATCTCGACGACTACCGCGCACTCGGCGAATGGGACATGGAGCTCGCGATTTCAGCCCAGCGCCGGCTCGGACTCGACCTCTTACTCGAAGAGATTGTCGCTCGCTTGCCGGAAAGTCCGCCCCTTTACCCGGAAGACCAACTCACCGACCAGAGCGAGCAGCAACTTGCCGCCGAATATGTGCGCGAGAAGGCGCTCTACTACACGCAGCAGGAAGTGCCCCACGCCGTTGCCATTGAAGTCGATGAATGGACACCCAAAGACGGGGCCACCTACATCCGCATGACCATCAACGTCGAGCGTGAAGGCCAGAAAGCGATCCTGATCGGCGCCGGCGGTGCAATGCTGAAA
Source organism: Chloroflexales bacterium (assembly GCA_038247995.1). Lineage (GTDB taxonomy): Bacteria > Chloroflexota > Chloroflexia > Chloroflexales > Chloroflexaceae > JBBRUG01. Next base: position 21,299 of record JBBRUG010000023.1, read on the forward strand.
AAGATCGGCAGTGCAGCACGCACCGATATTGAGCGCCTGATTGGCGGCGCAGTATACCTCGATTTGTGGGTCAAGGTGCGCGAAAACTGGCGCGACGATGCTACAGCCCTGGGTTGGCTAGGCTATCGGGCGAAAAACATCCAATAGACGCAACAAATTAAGCTCTTCAGACGTAGATAAAACATGCCTGCTTGCCCGGATGCAAGGCCTGTGCTACGCTGGAGACGCCTGGATGCCGACTTACGCTCGCGGGGGCAACACGCCAGCCACCGCCGTTAATATATGGACAAGCATGGCCGAGATCACTCAGATCCTCTGCCCGAGTTGTCATAAGCCGAATCCTCGCCGCGCCAAGTTTTGCCAACACTGCGGCCATGACGTCGTGCTTAACAACCACATCCCCAGCGATGAACGGCGGTATGTGATTACGCGGGTGGTGAAGCAAGGCGGGCAAGGCGCCGTCTACGAAGGCATCGACGACACCGGTCAGGTCTTTGCAATCAAAGAAATGCTCGATCGGTTCACTGATCCAAAAGAGCGCGCCGAGGCGATCGATCGGTTTAACAGCGAAGCCGAGCTACTCCAAAAGCTCACGCATCCACGTATTCCACGCATCTACAGCCACTTCCGCGACGAAGGCCGGCATTACCTGACGATGGACTTCGTACGCGGCGAAGATCTTGAGCAAGTTGTGGATCGCGAGGGGCCCCAACCTGAAACACGGGTACTTGAGTGGGTCGATCAGATCTGCGACGTGCTCAGCTTTCTGCATGGCAAAGGGCTCGTCTACCGCGATATGAAGCCCTCGAACGTAATGATCGAGCGCTCTAACGGCGGAGTAAAACTGGTCGATTTCGGCATCACCAAGCTCTTTAAGCCCACCGAGCGCGGCACCCAGATCGGCACGCCGGGCTATGCGCCACCTGAGCAGTATCAGGGCATTGCAACGCCAGTGTCCGATATTTATGCGCTGGGCGCGACCCTGCACCATATGCTGACCGGGCGCGATCCGACGGAACAGATGCCGTTTGATTTTCCGCCGGCACGCACATTGAACCCGGCAATCAGCCAGCACACCAGTGATGCGCTCGAACGAGCGCTGCAAAAGGTCGCCCGTGATCGCTTTCAGCGCATCGACGAGTTTTGGAATGCGTTAATCCCTAAACGGCAAACCGCGCCGGCCCAGGTGCGCGTAGCTCCCCCAACAGCGCCCCTACCGGCGGCTGCAGCGGCCAAAGTCGGTACCACGCCGACAATGGCCGGTGGCGCACAGCCAACGCCTATGCCAACCGGCCCAGCGCCGGCGCAACAGCAACGTCCGGCAGCACAGCCGGCAAACCCGTCTGCCCCAGCGGCACAACCTCAGCGACCACAACGCAGCGCCCCAACCCGGCCGGCGCCGCGGCGCGGACGCCAGCGCGGCTTCTTTGGCACGCTAGGCGCATTTATCGGTTGGGTCTTTACTCTGGCGCTCATCGGAGCCATTGGTTTGGGCGGTTATGTCTTTGCTATACGGCCGGCTTGGGCTGAGCCGTATCTGAGTGGCGTCGTGCCCGGCAATACGCCCACCAGCGCACCACTCCGCGTTCAACAGGTAAGTTACCCGCTCGAAGTACAGTTAGCCGCCAGCGCCGATGAAGCAACGCTACTCGCAACCTTCCGTGCCGCATTCCTAGCCCGTGCCCGCGTCGATTTTGGCCCGAGTACACTCACCGCCTCGAACTTACCACCCAGCTACATCGGCGAGCCCGAACTCGTCGGCAGCGACGGCACCACGGCCACATACCGCGTCCAAATGCAGGGCTATGTGACGCTGCCGTAAAATGATTCGCCCTCGTCCCAACTCCCTTATTACCACCAGGGTTCATGGGCGGACAGCAAATACGTTCGACGTTTGCGTTTCATGGCTTTGGGATGCGCCAAACGCCCTCACCCCGCCGCTGAAGCGGCACCCCTCTCCCGCGTGCAGGCATACCCGTACCCAAAACGTCGCGTGGCCCGCACCCCAAACCCCCTTCGGCTACGCTCAGAGCAGGCCGCTCCCTGAGCGGGAGCGGGGCTTCAGACAGCATCAGGACGACGAATCTGTGGCAGTACCCCCTGCTCCCCTTGAGGAAGAAGGGGGCAGGGGGATGCGGGGTGTAGCGCGTCCTGACGCCTTGCGCACTGTTTTGGGTAAAGGTATGAAGGGGAGAAGGGGCATACGTCGTCCTCATGGAACTGGAAAGCAAAAACGGCCCATCTGAAACCTGCGTTTAGCGCCGGATCAAGGGTAGGTAGATGCTCCGATCACCGGTTCTCGCCACACCACTTGCGCCATAATTCTGGGCTGTGGTCGCAACCAGAGCGAAGGGCTGCGCGCCAAAGGTGCCGTTCACGCTGGTGGCGGTCACGAAGATCGTGTACGTGCCGGGTGCCGGGCGCTCCAGGCGAAGCGTTTCGACGTTATTGAGGTTGTCGGGTCCACTTCCGCCGTTTCCAAAGTATGGCCCACCCGGCCCCTCGACGCGCAAATCGAGGTTGTTCACCAGGCTGCGCGCCGCCGCCGGCTGGCCGGGTGGATCCGTCCAGGCCAGCGTGATGTACAGCCCGTTACCGCTCAATGGCGGTGGCGTTTCTCCGTCGCCCCCATCCTCAGCGGTAACTTGGAAGGTCGTTGACGCTTGCCGCGTGCCCTGCAACGCTGTAAGGGTATAGGTACCCGCAGGGATCTGCATGCTCGTCGTGAGTGACACCAGGAAGCCACCCGATGCATCGGAGGTGGTACTGCCGACAGCTTGCTCGTCGAGCGTAAATTCGACCGGCGTATTCGGCGTGAAATCGGTTCCGGTGAAGCGGAATACGGTCCCAGGCAGGCCGGACGGCGGGCTGACGCTCAGGGTCGGCTGACCGTCGGGCAGGGTGGTAACCTGGTAGGTCGTCTGGGCCGACCGGCCGGCATCATCGGTGACCAGCACCGTATACGTACCGGCCGGAGTATTCGAGGTTGTTGTGATGCGGAAGCGGACATCGCCCGCAGCGTTGCTGCCCACAGTTCCCAGTTGAACGTTGTTCACGCGCACAGTGATCACGCTGTCGTTGGGCAGGAAGCGCGTACCGCTGAACTCGAACGCCGTACCCGCCGCCCCCGTTGTCGGCGCGACACCGAGCGTCGGTGTTTGCGCACCGAGGATTGTGAACGTCGTCCGCGCCGTGCGCCCAGCGATATTGCGGGTCTCAATCGTGTAGGTTCCCGGCACTGCCGTGGTGAACGTTGTCAGGCTGGTGAGCAAATCGCCGCGAGCGTCGGCATAGGCTGTACCGAAAGCGTTTTCGGCCGGGCCGCAGGGCGTGAGGCACACTTCGACCGGGCCATATGGCACGTTATACTCGCCCGCGAGCAGGAACGTCGTGCCAGCCGGGCCAGTCGCGGGCAAAGCATCAAGCGTAACATCGGGGTAGTCGATACGCAGAGCTACATCATCGACAAAGGCCGACATATGCGGCAGTAAACCATCCCCAACGGTAAACAGGGCCAGATAGCCGGTCTCGCCGGCCAGAAGCTCGCGTCGCGCCGCACTGCTTAGGGGAAGCGAAACGGTTTGCACCCCGCCGGGCAAGTTGTCACTGCAATAGAGCAACGGATTTGCGCCACTATCAAAGGGATAGCCCGAGGCATCTACCAGGGCGGCGCAGAATCGATCGAAATCAGGATCACGATCCCGCTGATCGACCAGAAAGGTGAGTGTGCTCGGCAGGCCGCCGTCGATCGTGCGCGGGAAACTCACCGGATAAAAAATAAAGTCGTCGGAGGGACTGCCGCCAAGCCACATCGAGTGGTTGCCGTTGATCACCACCTCCCCCCGAGTGCGACTACTGCGCAGGGGCAGACCTGCCCCAAGCCAGACTTCCGACCAGATCTGCGTCCAGGCCGGATCTTCAAAGTCGCCGCCACCGACCAACGAGACCAGATAGGCCAGGCTTTCATCGTTCGCCGTGGCCAGGGGCAACGGCTGGGCGCCCGTTATGTCACGATGGGCCAGGGGGTTGCGCATCGGCGTGAGCGCATCGCGGGGCGTACCGTCGGCATCGGGGATGGGCATATGCTCGCGCGGTGCATCATAGCCAGGCAGGGCGCTCAGGCTGAAGTCGCTGCGATCTGAGAGAGCAGCAACACCTGCCGAAGCCGGGGCGGCCACCTGCTGGAGGCGGAGCGTCGCATCGGCAGCCGGTGCAATCGGCTCAGCGAACAAGATCCCGGCGCTGCTACTTCCGGCCACCTGCACGGTATAACTGACAACGCCGCCGGTGCGCAAACCGGTCACATTGTCATCGAAGACTGCATAGTTTGCGTCGATCGTATTCTTCAGATCGACTCGGCCCCAACCCGTCTGGGCATTCGGCGTCGCCGCACCGGCAAGCTGGGCTGCGCCATTGATCAGCAGAGCTTTCTGCAGGGCTGCGCTGGGATTCGCCACACCGCGCAACGTGGTCAGCCACGCGCGCGCGATGGCTGCCGTACCGGCCGTGAGCGGCGTAGCCATCGAGGTGCCACTGGAGAAGGCATAGGGCTGGCCGGGCGCAGCCGGGGATAACCCACCGGCAGCAGCACCAAGTACTGAGAGAATGTTGGTACCGGGAGCGACCACGTCGGGTTTGATGCGCCCATCGCTGGTTGGGCCGCGACTAGAGAAGTAGGCGACCTGATTCGGGTTGTCGGAGATGCTTCCACCCGAAACCGGATCTTGCGGGCCGCGCTCAGGCCGATTATTCTCGCTGGCACCTACCGAAATGATATTCTTCGCCGAGCCGGGCGAGCCGATCGTGCGCGGGCCGGGGCCGGCGTTCCCAGCGGCGAAGAGCACCAGGTAGTCGCGGTTGCGCCAGATATAGTCATCGACGACGCTATCGTTAAAGGTATACGCACCCTGGGAGTTGCTGCCCCAACTGTTGCTGGAAATCCGCGCACCGTTCTGGTAGCCAAAGGCGATATAGTTGCCATTGCTGGGCACACACTGAATGCCGGGGCTACCATCGGTATTCATGGCCATAAAGACCATCTGCGCCGCAGGGGCCGTACCGGCGTTCGAGCCGGTGTATTCCTGTGCCGTCGGATTGCTGCCCGAGGCAATCCCATTGCCCAGCACCGATCCAGCCACATGCGTGCCGTGGCCGTTGAGATCGGTCCAATCGGTCTTGGCGCGGCAATCGGCCCGGTCAGGATTCATCTCGCTGGGGGCGAAGGCGCGCACGAGGCGCCCGGCGAACTCGGGGCTCAAGTCATTTTCCACACTTAATCCCGAGTCGGAGATGGCAATAATCTGGCCCGCACCAAACAGCCCGCTACTCTGCCAAACACTCTCCACATTGAGGATCTTGCGCCCCTCGGCGTTGGTCAGGCGCGGCGCAAGGTAGGGCTCGATCCAGCTTACCGCTGAGGCTGCGGCAAGCGCGGGCAGCGCAGCAGCATCGACCGTAGCCTGCGCCACGACGCCGAGCGAGGTGGCGCTCAACGCGTGGATGGCAGCGCCCTGGGCTGTAAGGAGTTGTTCAAGTACTGCCGGAGCTTCACCAGGAAAACCGATCACCGTCACTTCGACGGTCGTTCCCGCGATGCGAGAGGTTGCCGGGGTAAGGGCGGGAGCGAGCTTGTACTCGGCGCGGTATGGCCCTACCCAGCGTACCGACGGCAAGGCACGGATGGCATCCAGGCGCTCGGGCGCGATCTGCGCAATAACGGCATGGTCAGGCACATAACCCAGCAATACCGCTCCGACCCGTTCGACCTGAGCCGCCCAGGCTTCCTCAATCGGGCCATGAAATTGCACGAGATAGTAGGGGCCGGGATCTTCAGCTGGGAGTTGCGCAGCAGCGATGGATGGGGCCAGATCATCGAGCGGATCGAACGTCGTGGTTTGCAGGCGGAGGAGTTGCGGGGCGGTATCAGCCTGAGCCGTAACCGTCGTAAGCAGGAGCAATGTACATCCAAAAATAAGCAGCGCCCGAACGGCGATCGACATGCAGACCTCCTGATCTGACACCACCCATGCCGGCGCGCCGGTTAATCCGAAACCTGCATCCCCACAAAATAGACGGCGCGCGAAACTGGATCGACGGCGATATAGGCGACAAAGACGGCACGTGAGGGAAGCTCGTAGGTACGGGTGTAGTAGTGCACGTCCGGGTTATCAACCAGGCGCCAGGCCGACAGATCAGGTGCAGCCGACAAGGCATCCTGCGCCACGTCCCAACTTGTCGGTGTGAAGTCGCGGGCAAGCATGCGCTCAAGTTCGGGGGAGGGCGCGATCACCAGATAATACGTCGCCAGCGGAGCCGTAAGATTCTGCGTGCCGGCGATCGGGTCGCTGCCGGCGGGCAAGGTGATACCCGTCGCGAGCCGGAACCACTGGCGCTGATCGAGGGGAGTGGGCGTAGAACGCACTGTGGCAGCGCCGGCCTGCCCGAAAGCCGTTCCAAGGGTCAGCGTACCAGCGCTCATGAATCCGAGCGCCCCAACGGCAGCAAGCGCGATCCCAAGGCGAAGAAGGATGCGTCGCCGCCGCGAAACGCCAATAATCGCCAGCACAAGCCCGCTGAGCGCCGTTACGCCTGAGGCAAAGGCAAGCATGAGAACAACAGAGGCAATCAACATCGATCCTCAGCGTAAGACCGAAGCATCAGCGCAGGTGACACGTCCGCCCAACGAGCCGCTAGAACACCACAACGCCCCCCACCGCCGAAGCGATGGAGGGCGTTGGAATGCCGTATCAGATGGTGCCAAGGACCGGACTTGAACCGGTGACCCCCGCATTTTCAGTGCGATGCTCTACCAACTGAGCTACCTTGGCCGGTGATAGCCGGCTGGCCTGCCTGGTGGGCGATGACGGGCTCGAACCGCCGACAACCTCGGTGTAAACGAGGCGCTCTACCAACTGAGCTAATCGCCCGCCATTGTGTGGTGCCCAGAAAGGGACTTGAACCCTTACGACCATGGTTAGGTCACTAGGCCCTCAACCTAGCGCGTCTGCCAATTCCGCCACCTGGGCGCACTCACTCGGTGGATTATACGTTCCAGAGCCAGATTTGTCAAACCCCAAGCTCGGCCCGCAGCGTCTGAATTTCGCCTGAAACGCGGTCGATCAACGCGGTTTGTGCAGCTTCGGGCAAAAAAGCTGAGCGCGCTGCGGTAAGCACCATTGCGCACAACTCATCGATACTCAGGCCAAGGTAACCAACAGCACGGCGGTACTCTTCAGTGATCGTCGTCTGGAAGAAGGTTGGATCGTCGGAGTTGATCGTTACCGCAACCCCAGCCGCATATAACGCGCGCAGTGGATGCGTCGCCCAGGAGGTAACCGCGCCAGTGCGCAGATTACTGCTCGGGCAGATATCGAGCACAACGCCGCGCCGACATAACTCGCGCACCAGATCCGGATCGTCGACGCTGCGAATACCGTGGCCAATCCGTGCGCAACCGAGCGTGTCGATCGCTCCCCAGACGGACGCCGGACCAACCACTTCACCGGCGTGGGCCATCAAGCCCAGGCCATACGTACGTGCCGCCGCGTAGAGTTCGGCAAAAGGTTCCGGTGGGTAATCGATCTCATTGCCGCCAATCGACCAGCCAACCACGCCCAGCGGCATCGTTTCGCGGGCAACTTCCAGCACATACCAGGCCAACTCTGGGCCATATTGCCGTCCGTGATCGAGAGCGAGCCGCACCACAATGCCCGTTTCGCGTTCGGCGCGGGCAAAACCGGCAGCGGTGCCCTCAAGCGTTTCACGCAGATTCATGCCCCGATTAATATGCTGCATCGGTGAGAGCATAACTTCGGCGTAGCGCACCTGTTGAGCAGCTAGCTCCATACCCAACTCATAGGCCACACGTGCAAAGTCCTCACCATGCACAATCGCGCGAGCCATCGCCATAAAAACAGTTATGAACTCGCCAAAATCGCGGTAGTGCAGCAACTGCTCAATGCCCGCCACATCACGGGCAGGGAGTTCAATACCATTCCGCTCTGCAAGCTCCAGCAGCGTCTGCGGCGCGACAGCGCCCTCCAGGTGTAGGTGGATCTCGACCTTCGGCATCCGCCGGATAAATGCTTCGACTTCCGCCGTTAGCACAGCTCGGTACCCCTTTCAGGTGGCAGAAGGCAGGCGGGCGCTCACGCCCAGGCCTGCCTTCTACTCCTTCGCACACTTTTTCCGACGTCTACAGTATTGCTCAGATCGATTGAGCCTGCATAACCCGGCGCGAGCGCAGCGCGCTACCCGGTTCAGTGGCCTCTGCGGCTCAGTCATGCTGCTCAGTGCTCTAGGTTAGACGATCCCCGACGCCTCCAGGCGTTCCGCATTATCATATACAACGAGTGCATCAATGATCTTGCCGATATCGCCGGCGAGAACACCCGGCAAATTAGAGAAGTTCTGCCCGATCCGATGATCAGTGATCCGATCTTGAGGGTAGTTATAGGTGCGGATCTTCTCGGCGCGTTCACCGGTACCAACCTGAGCCAGACGCGATGCGCCCAACTCACGCGAGCGCTTCTCCGACTCACGCGCGTACAGCCGGGCACGCAGCACGACCATTGCCCGCTCACGGTTCTGGATCTGTGAACGACCGTCCTGGCAGGTGACGACAATCTCATCCGGAGTGCCGCCCTTGTAGACCAACCGCACCGCCGAGTCGGTGGTGTTAACCCCCTGCCCACCATGGCCGCCGGCGCGGAAGACGTCGATCCGAACCTCTTCCGAGCGGATGTCGATCTCAGTTTCGGCAACCTCAGGCAGCACAGCCACCGTGGCCGTAGAGGTATGGATGCGCCCACGGGCCTCCGTAGCGGGGACACGCTGAACCCGATGCACGCCGCCTTCATACTTAAGCACGCTGTAGGCGCCCTCACCCTTCACTTCGAAGGTCACCTCTTTGTAGCCGCCGGGGCCATTATCAGCCGCGTTGGTTACGTCAACCTTCCAGCCGCGGACTTCGGCGTAGCGCATATACATACGGAACAGATCGGCAGCAAAGAGTGCGGCCTCATCGCCGCCTTCACCCTGGCGGATCTCGACGATCACATTCTTTCCGTCGTTCGGGTCACGCGGGAGCAAGAGGAGCCGGATTTGCTGTTCCAGCTCACTCAGGCGCGCCTGCTGCAACTCAAGCTCTTCTTGAACGAGCTCGCGCATCGCGGCGTCACTGCTCTCATTGAACATTACCTGGGCCTCGGCAGCGAGGCTCTGAGCCGTTTTGTACGCCTGATAGGCTTCCACTACCGCTTCAAGTTCACGCTGCTCACGCGCATACTGCTGGAGCAGCGTCGGATTTTCAAACACCTCCGGCTGGCCCAACAATTCGGTCAACTCGTTATAACGCGCCTCAACGCTTGCCAATTTATCAAACATTTGAGCGAAATCTCTCCTCTGCGTGGGAAAACAATTATAGCACGCCGATCAAGACTCATTTGGTGCAAGAATCGGCAAACGGCACGCTGGGTAAGCAATGCTCACCCAATGCGTGCCGTCTGTAGAAGACCCGGCTAGTAGCCCTTCGCCAACTTCTTGCGCCGATTGCGTTCGGCGCGGCGGCGCTTCTCTTTACGCTGCTCGCTCTTCGAAACGAAGTGCATTTTCTCACGATATGTCTTCGTGATGCGCTCGGAGACAACTCCCTTATTAAAGCGGCGGATCAGTTGCTCAACTGACTCACCGTCACGACGTTCTACGCGCATAGTGTGCCCGATTTACCGTTGATGAACCGTTCTGGCGCCAGGCTCGGAAATGTGCGCGGGGCTCGCGCCGACCTGACCGCATCATTGGTTAATCGCTCTGCTCACCCCCTTTACCGTG
>JBBRUG010000024.1:0-31096 GCA_038247995.1 Chloroflexales bacterium
CGCCGCACCAACCAGCAACCCAGCCGCTTCAGCGGCCACTGCGCCGCACCAACCAGCAACCCAGCCGCTTCAGCGGCCACTGCGCCGCACCAACCAGCAACCCAGCCGCTTCAGCGGCCACTGCGCCGCACCAACCAGCAGCGCCCTTCAGGGCGCGTTACGTATGGGCGCGTTACGTATGGGCGCGTTGCCGATGCCGGTTAATCCTTCGCGTCGGTCGGCCTGCCCAGTGCCCGCCGGATCGCCTCTACCACTACCCCTTCTTCACCCGGTTCCAACGTATCAGGCGTGATCGAGATGCCATGTACGCCCGCCGCCGCTACCGCAACCCGCGGGTTGGCCTCCCAGAGCCGTTCGCGTAGCTCGGCGCCGGTGATCCCGCAGCGCGCCGGATCGAGGGTAATCACGGCACGTGGCGTCGGCTGACCGGCTTCGTTGGGAAAATCGCGCCGGGCGCGCACGCCGTCGCCGTCGTCGAGCGCATCGACCCAACTGGCTACGATCTGCTCGAAGCGGGCAATCCGCGCAGGATGATCGAGACTCAAATAGTGCTCAACAGCGGCCAGCAGGCCGACCATTTCCTCTTTGCCCACTTTCATTGGTCGGCCCAGGCGCTGGTTGGGCGCGGCGTGCGCGGCGCAGGCGGCCACCAGTTCGGCCCGACCCACGATCAGCCCGCTCGCCTGCGGGCCGGCCAGATCTTTCCCGCCGCTAAAGATTGCCAGGTCGGCGCCAAGCTCGCGGGTGAAGCGCCAGAGGTTCTCCGGCGGTGGCAGTTGCGCGGCCGCATCGATGATCACCGGCACGCCGCGCGCATGGGCGATTTGCACCACCTCGGCCAATGGCAGCGCGCCACGCTCCAGGTGCGCCCCCGCAATATAGAGCACTGCCGCCGTGCGCGGCCCGATTGCTGCTTCAAGTTCCCAGCCGAAGGTTTGCACCACATTGCCGACATTCACCAATTGCGCTCCGGTTGAACGCACGGCAAGATCGTAGGGGATGCGGTGGGCCGTGTGAATAATCACTTCGTTGCGGCAGTCGGTTAGATCGGGGAGGCGCGCAATCCGGGTCAGGTCTTCCCCGACCATGCAGCCAAGGGTAGCGAGGAAGAGGCCGGCAGCGGCGCCGGTACACACAAATGCCGCCTCGTTGTGCGTCAGTTCGGCCAACCGCCGCCCAACGACAGCTTGCAGTTCAAACATATCGACGTACGAACGGGCGGCCTGGTCCATCGCGGCGCGAACCGGAGCGGGCATAAGCGAACCGCCAAGGCGGGTGAGGCGGGCATCGGCGTTGATGACACGCCGTACGCCGAGCAAGTTGTCCTGATCCATGCGAGCGTCACTGCTCCTTTCATCCAATTTACCGGGCGAGTTCAGGTTTCCCCTGATAGACGCAAGCCTGAACTTGCTGCATTCTAAACCCTAAGGACAGTATAACCGGCAACGTCGTCGCAGACCACCCACCGCAAGGAGCAGAACCGATGGCACGCGTACGTCTCTTCATCATCGACCCCAGTTGCGCGCTGATCGAAGCAATTCACCGGCTACTCTACGAGAGTGATTCAGTTCAGTTGATTGGCGGCGCACTCACCACCGATAAAGCGCTGCCGCAATTCGCGCGCCTGCGCCCCGATGTCGTGCTGATCGACCTCGTACACGCCGACAACAACACGCTCGACTTTATCCGCCTGCTCAAAAGCGTTCCTGAAGCGCCGCAGGTCGTCGTAATGAGTCTCTACGATGCACCGCCCTACGAGCGTGCGGCCCGCACTGCCGGCGCCGACGCCTTCGTTTCGAAGGCTGAACTGATTACACAACTCGAACCGCTGATCACGACGCTGCCGACAAGGTCATTCAGTCGGCACCACCAACCCCACCCGAATCGCATAACGCACCAGGCCGGCGACATCGTGGATGTTCAGGCGCTCCATTAGCAACGTGCGATGCGTCTCAACCGTCTTCACGCTGATCATCAGCACTTCGGCGATCTCACGCGCTTTACGGCCTTCCGCGATCAGCCGCAGCACCTCGCGTTGACGTTGGGTGAGCGGTTCTTCGCTGACCGGATCGCTGGAGATCCGCCGCACATAGTCGGAGACGACGTGCTTGGAGACGGCCGGGCTTAGATAGGTTTCGTTGCGCATTACGGCCCGAATCGCCAGTTCGAGCTCGGTCAGGCTGGCATCCTTGAGCAAATAGCCGCTCGCTCCGGCCCGCAACGCCTGCACCACATATGCTTCATTCGCATACATCGAGAGCATCACGATCCGCAACTCCGGATAAAGTTTGTGCAGCCGCTCAGCTGCTTCCAGCCCATTCATCTCCGCCATAGCGATATCGAGCAGCACAATATCGGGATGCAACAGCGGCACAAGTGTCAGCGCCGCAACGCCCGTACCACCCTCGCCGACAACTTCCAAATTGGGCAAACTTTCAATGAGCGAACGAATCCCGGCGCGAACAAGGGTATGATCTTCAACCAGGAGAACCCGAATTGTAGGGTGTTCCATACGGCGCTCCAAGGATGCACCAGGTTGTCAGTGTAAGGGCGCTTAGGCGCACTCCGCAACTGGCCTCCAAATATTGCTAACCACACTGTTAGCGATGCAACGGTCGGATAGTACGCCGATCCACCTGGGGAGCGTCTGACCGAAAAATGTATGAATTGCCATTTTAGCACGCTCGCTACTCTATTCAAGTACCACTTGCCCCACTCAAAGCACAATTAGGAGTCCAGCCCATGAGCCCACGATTTGAACTGCATTGCGTTCAGAGCGCAACCGCCGTCGCAGCAGCGTCCGAGCCGCAGCTGTTTTACATGTTGGCGGAGGTATCAATGGCCGAACAGCCGGCGCACTTCCCCGAAATACCCGTGCAGATTGTGCTGGTGATTGATCGCAGCAATTCGATGCGTGGAGAACGTATCAAGCAGGTACGCACGGCGATCCAACGCCTGGCCCAACAACTCCGGCCCACCGATCGCCTGGCGGTAGTTAGCTTTAATGATCGCGCTGAAGTAGTTGTACCGCTGCAAACGCCCAGCGATCTGCAAGCGATTGCCCGCGGGCTGGAACGGCTGGAGCCGAGCGGCGGCACCGAGATGGCCGCCGGGTTGGCCCTCGCGCCGAGCGAGCTGCGCCGCGCATATGCCGGCAATGCGGTGCGACGTGTCTTTTTACTCACCGATGGACGCACCTATGGCGATGAAGACCAGTGTCTTGCGCTGGCCCGCCGCCTCCAAGGGCAAGGGATCGGGCTTACCGCCATCGGCCTGGGCGATGATTGGAATGAAAACCTGCTCCAGGCGGTCGGCGCCGGCCCGAACAGCAAAGCCGTCTACCTCCCCACCGCCGAGGATATTGTGCCGCTGATGGACGCCGAGTTAGCGCGCACCCGCACCGCGATCGCGCCCGAGCTAACCTTGCATATCACGAGCGGCGCCGCAATTGCATTGCGCAGTGTCGCCAGAGTCGAGCCGTTTATCGCCCCGCTCAGCGCCCTACCCCTGAATGAGACCACGAGTGCCATAGCGCTCGACGGCTGGACGGCCACCGAGGCCCACCGGCTGTTGCTTGAATTTCAATTGCCGCCGCTAGCGCCGGGGCGCTACCAGATCACGCGCATGGCGCTGAGCCACAGCCAGACCAACATTCTGCTCGATCCGCCGGCGCCGCCGATTGTGCAAACGCTCACAGTCCAACCACGCGATTGCCCGTTGCCGAAACCCGATCGGCGCATCGTCGGCTATCTGGAACGGCTTACGGCGTATCGGCTCCAGGAAGATGCCTGGCGCGAACTGGCTGCCGGCAATACCGAGCGCGCCTACGATCGGCTGATGATGGCACGTACGCGCCTGCTCGCCACCCGCCAGATCGAACTCGCCCAGATTGTCGATGAAGAAGCTACCCGCCTGCTGCACACCCAGACCCCCACCGCCGCCGGACGGAAGCAGATCGCCTTCGGCACCCGCGGGCTCACCGTGAAGCACTGATTGCCGGTCGCCACACCCGGTTAACATGTAGCCCGCATAGATCCCCAATGAGTTAATTACGCTGGTTCGGCACAACACTATACTGGTATACTATAGTGGAGCGCAAAGCGATTGAAGGCAAAGCGCACATGTAATCGTCGCACATGTGTTTTATGCTTTAGGCGCAACAGTTCGATCCACTATTGCGCAGTCAGTGTAACCAGCAGCAATGGAAGAATCACGCGGGGAGATCCTCCTGATCGAGGATAATCCGAACGACGTCAAGCTTACTCTTCACGCTTTCAAATCCAACAATCTGGCTGTGCGTGTGCAGATCGCACGCGATGGTGTTGAAGCGCTTGCATTGCTCCTGGGCGATGATCAGCGCATCACGCTCCCGAAGGTCATCCTGCTCGATCTTAAATTACCGCTGATTGATGGACTCGAAGTCCTCCGCCGCATCAGAGCAGATCCACGTACCCGCCATCTTCCGGTAGTTGTGCTGACTACTTCCAGCGAGGAACGTGATATTGCCGAGTGTTATGCTCTCGGCGTTAATAGCTATATTGTAAAGCCGGTCGATTTTGAACAATTTGCGGAAACGACACGCACGCTGGGGCTTTACTGGCTCCAAATGAATCAATCGCCACCAATCTAGATGGACGATGTAAGGCGGCCCTACGTGTCTGCCGCCGCCAAGGCGCACCACCATTCCTCAGCTTCAGCTTGCCAAGTCACCAGCGCCGAATACACGGCGCACACCAACCCGGAAACAGATCCCTACCCACGCCAATGAATGCCTCTGATCCCGACCATTCCTCCCTGCCGCCGACAACCAACTGCGCCGCGCCTGAAGCGACGACCGCGCCGCTCGGCCGCGACACGCAAGACCTCAATGCGCGCCTGAATGCCAGCGAGGAGCGGTATCGCACCCTGTTTGAAACCATGTCCCAAGGGATTGTCTATCAGGATGCTGCCGGCAATATCACGTCGGCGAATCCGGCGGCGGAACGCATTCTTGGCCTGTCACTGGCCCAAATGCAAGGGCGCCAGTCAGTCGATTCGCGTTGGCGCTCGATCCACGGCGATGGCTCAGCCTTTCCCGGAAATGAACATCCGGCGATGGTTGCCCTGCATACCGGAGCAGCCGTACACGATGTCCTTATGGGCGTGTTTCATCCGCAGGATGCAGCCTATCGCTGGATCAATGCGAATGCGCGGCCCCAGTTTCACCCCGGTGAAACTCGCCCCTGCCAGGTTTACACAACCTTCGAGGATATTACCGCCCGCAAAGCCGCCGAAGACGAAGTGCGCCGTCTGAACAGCGATCTTGAGGCCCGCGTACACGAGCGCACCAGCCAGTTGGAGGCCGCCAACCGGGAACTGGAGGCCTTTTCCTACTCTGTCTCGCACGACTTACGGGCGCCGCTACGGGCCATCGACGGCTTCTCGCGGATCGTCTGTGAGGAGTACGCTGATCAGATCGACGCTGAGGCGCAGGAATATTTATGCCTCGTGCGCGAAAATACGCGCCAGATGGGCCAACTAATCGATGATCTGCTCGGCTTTTCCCGGCTCAATCGGCAGTCGTTGCGCATGCAACCAATCGCGATGGACGAACTAGTGCGCGAGGTGCTGGCCGACGTCGCTACCGAAAGCGCAGATCGAGCGGTGGAACTGATCCTAACGGCGTTGCCGTCCTGTAGTGGCGATCCAGCGCTGTTGCGGCTGGTCTGGGTGAATCTGATCGCCAATGCGCTTAAATACACGCGCCGCTGCGATCAGGCGCAGATTACCATCGGCAGTCGTATGATCGACGCCAAAACCGTTTATTTTATTAGCGACAACGGCGTTGGCTTTGATATGCAATACGCCGATAAGCTCTTTGGCGTCTTTCAGCGCCTCCATCGCGCTGAAGAGTATGAAGGCACCGGTGTTGGCCTCGCCACAGTGCAGCGGGTAATCCACCGTCACGGCGGGGAAGTTTGGGCCGATGCCACGCCCAATCAGGGCGCTACATTCTTCTTTACGCTCCCGACACGCTCATGACAACGCCACTGAATGTCTTAATCCTGGAAGACCGTTTCGCCGATGCGCGCCTTGTCGTTCACGCACTGCGGCAGGCCGGCTTTGCGCCAACCTGGCAGCAGGTAATGAGCGAAGCCGACTATCGTGCGGCGCTTGATGGGAAACCCGAGCTGATTCTGGCCGACTATACGCTGCCGCAATTTAATGCGCTGCACGCTCTCGACATCCTGGCCGAACGCGAGCTCGACATCCCTTTCATTATTGTGTCGGGCACAATTGGCGAAGAAACGGCAATTGCAGCGTTGAAGCGCGGCGCCGCCGATTACCTGCTGAAGGATCGGCTCACTCGGCTGGGCATGGCGGTGCGCGCCGCATTACAACGCCAGGAACTCCGCAATGTACAACAACAAGCGTTGGCCCAGCTAAGCGCCAGCGAGCGCCGCTTCCGGGCCTTGATCGAACATAACGCCGATGGGATCGCCTTGATCGATTTGACCGGCACAGTCCGCTATGTCAGCCCGGCCGCTGAACACATTCTGGGTTTTGCCCTCACCGACTTCCCCGATGCCGACGCGCTCGCCTTTGTCCATCCCCACGATCGCGAAGACGTGCTGAAGACGCTTACCATGCTTCAGACCGGCGCCACGACAGCCACAATCGAACTGCGGCTGCGCCATCGCGATGGGACATGGCGCTGGGTTGAAGCTGTGCTCAGTAATCTTATTGCCGAGCCGGCCGTAGGCGCAATTGTCGTCAACTACCGTGATATTACGGCGCGCCGTACTGCCGACGACGAATTGCACCAGTATGCCAACCAACTGGTGGAACTTCACCGAATGGAACGCCATGCGCGCCTGCAAGCCGAAACGCTGCGGACAGCCAACCTGGCGCTGACCCACAGCCTTACGTTGGAAACTGTTCTAGAGGCTATGTTTGGCGCTTTGGCTCGCCTGGTGCCCTACGACCTGGCCCAACTGATCCTCATTGACGGCGACGTCGTGACAGCAGTGTATCATGCCCGAAGCAGTGCCTATAGCGCGATTATTCAGTTGCCCACCGATAGGGTCGATCTTGAGCAGATCTTGCAGGCTGAAGTCCTGAGCGTTCCCAACATCACTAGCCAGTTGCCGCTGCCGTATGACGCAGTTTCAGCACAGGCGCCAACGACGATTGCGGTGCCGATCCAGGTTAATAGCGTACGGATCGGCATTTGTCACCTGAATGCTCTGGACAATGAACAGTTCAGCGTCGAACACATTCAGTGGGTCGCCGCAGTTGCCGCACAGGCGGCCGTAGCCTTACAAAATGCGCAACTGTTCGACGCCGTACGCGATGGCCGGCAGCGCCTCGAAACGCTCTCGCACAAGCTGATCGGCGCTCAGGAGGCCGAACGGCGCCACCTGGCCCGCGAACTGCACGATGAGATGGGCCAGGTGCTGGTGGCGCTCCAGTTAAACCTGCACCATGCGCACGAGCAGGCGGGCCACCCCTCGGTCGCGCCGCGCCTCGCCGACAGTGTCCGCCTGGTCGATCAACTGATTCAGCAGGTACGCACGCTCTCACGCGAGTTACGCCCACCGCTGCTCGACGATCTGGGCCTCATGCCGGCCCTGGAGTGGCATCTTCAGCAACTTGCCGAGCGTTCCGGGCTTATCATTCACCTGAGCGCCGATCCCACCGAGCAGCCCATCACACCCGAACTGGGGATTAGCATCTTTCGGATTGTGCAGGAAGCGCTAACAAACGTGCTCAAACACGCTCGGGCCAGCCGCGTGCGCGTAGAACTACGCTACCAGGCCAACGAATTGCGGGTGAGCATTATCGATGACGGCGCCGGCTTCGATCCCGACACTGCACAGCAGCGCGCCGACGGCGGAGTCAGCCTGGGCTTGATCAGCATGCAGGAGCGCGCCCGGCTGGCCAATGGATCGATTGAAGTAATCTCGGCGCCTGAGGCCGGCACCTGTATCCGCGCCCGCTTTGTGCTTCAACAGCCGGGCGTGCCGATCTAGCGCACTGAGCAGAATGATTGACCCACTGAGGACACTGAACCTTGGAGCGCGCTGTGCGCGCACTTCCAGAGTTGCGGCTCAATTGATCTGAGAAATGCTCTAATCCCGTTCGAACCCTCAAAACGCTTCCAGTAAAACCTCACTCCGCCTCACAATCCAACCGGTATGGCATTGGCGCGCCCGCCTACGCGGGTGCCTACGGCGCTGCGCTGGCTCCACTGGACGGGAACCCCCGGTTGCTCAGGCTTTCCTGAACAACATGTCGGCTCTTTCCTGTATAGCGCGTGCAGGCCGGCCGGGCCTATACTAGAGTACTGGCGCTGCCGCTTCGTTCTGAATGCCAATTTCAACAGCGCCACAAGGAATGTTGCTCTTATGGACGATCGGATGCTCCTCCGTCAGCTCAGCCGTTGGCACACCGGAATAACTGCTCTTTTTATAACGCTCGCTGGGCTAACGATGGCGACCCTGAGCACGTGGGGGCACCTTTGGCCCGCATGGATCCAGCCGATCCAGTTAGGTTTACTGGCCACACTGGCGTTAGCGGCTACAGTGGTCAGCCTGGTTGTCGTTCGGCCCTTGCTCCACCAACTCAACCTGCGCGCCGATCAGCAAGAAGTGCTGGCCCTGGTGGCGCGCCACACCAACAATGCAGTCATTATCACCGATGCTCAGGGCAATACCGAGTGGGTCAACGACGGCTTCGCGCAGATTACCGGCTATAGCCTGGACGAAATACGCGGCAAGCGCCCCGGCGACCTGCTCCAAGGCCCGGCCACCGATCAAGCAACCGTCGCCAGCATCCGCGCAGCAATTAGCGCCGGGCATTCCTCGGATACCGAGTTGCTGAACTACCATAAAGACGGCCATGTGTACTGGCTGGCGATGAATATCACACCGATCTACGGCGCTGATGGGCAGTTGCGCCGCTTCATCGCGATCGAGGCGGATGTATCGGCCCAGAAAGATCTTGAACGCTTACTTCGCCTGGCCTTAAAAGACGCCTCAGATGTTACCAATGCGATCAATCAGGCGACTATCTGTACAATTACCGACCGGCACGGGCGGATTATCGATGCGAATGACCAATTCTGCGCCATTTCCGGCTACCAGCGCGAAGCGTTGCTCGGCGCCGACCATCGGATTATCAACTCGGGCGTGCATCCGAAGGCGTTCTTCCAAGAACTCTGGCAAACTATCGCCGACGGCGCGATCTGGCGCGGCGAGATTTGCAATCGTGCGCGCGACGGCCAGCTCTATTGGGTCGACACAACGATTGTGCCGCTGCTGGATATTCATGGCAAACCCGAACGTTACCTGTCCATCCGCTTCGATATCACTGCACGCAAGCAGTTGGAGTTAGCTCTCCGCGATGGCGAAGAAGAAATTCGCTTTCAGAAAACACTGCTTGAATGCCAACTCGACGCCGCCATCGACGGTATTCTTGTAGTAGACCCTGAACAGCGTTGGCTTTACGCCAATCGACGCTTCGTCGAACTCTGGAAGCTGCCGGATGAGGTGGTTGCCGCAGCTTCGTACACCATCGGCCTGCCGGTTATGCTGGCCCAGGTGGAAGATCCGGAAGAGCTACAGACGGCGATCGACGGGCTACATACGCAGCCCGCCGGTGCCGAACACGCCGAAATGCGCCTGCGCGATGGGCGGACCTTCGAGCGTTATACTGCGCCGGTGAGCAGCAAGAGCGGGACGATGTATGGGCGCGTCTGGTACTATCGTGACATCAGCGAACGCAAGCTGATCGAACAGATGAAAAACGAGTTTGTCTCGGTTGTCAGCCACGAATTACGCACTCCCTTAACCTCGATTCGCGGCGCGCTGGGCCTGGTCAGCGGCGGCATTGTCGGGCAATTGCCGCCGCAAGCTGAAGCCATGATCAACATTGCGCAAAAAAATAGCGATCGGTTGATCCGCCTGATCAACGATTTTCTCGACATCGAGAAGATCGAGTCGGGCAAGATGGAGTTCCACTTTACACCGCTTGATCTGCGCCACTTGATCGCCAATACGCTTGAGGAAAACCAGGCCTACGCCGCTGAACTTCACGTCACGCTGGCCACCGCCGATCCGCTACCGGCGCTGTGGGTGAACGGCGACAGCGACCGGCTCACTCAGGTGCTGACCAACTTGTTGTCGAATGCGGCAAAGTTTTCACCGCCCGGCGCGACGGTTGTCGTAGGGATGGAACTGTCCAATGGGATGGCGCGGATCCAGGTCACCGATGCCGGCCCTGGTATTCCTGAGGCCTTCCGTGAGCAGATCTTCCAAAGGTTTGCCCAGGCCGATTCGTCGAATACGCGGCGGCAAGGTGGTACGGGCCTGGGACTAAATATCTCGCGGGCGATTGTCGAGCGCCACAATGGACAGATCGGCTTTGTAAGCACCATGAATGTGGGCACGAGCTTCCATATCGATCTGCCAGCCATCACGCCGCCTTGCAATGCTGCAACGTCGGCAGGGGCGCCCTGGCCGCGCATCGTGGTCTGTACATCTAATGCGAATATTGCCGCGCTTCTCGTTCAGTTGCTCCACCAGGCCGGCTATAGCGCCGACGTGGCCGAAGATGTAATCGCCGCGCAAAAACTGCTCGCCGCTGAGCAATACACCGGCTTAGTAATTGGCCTCAGCCAGAACGGCAGCGCCGAGCACGAACTGATTAACCTACTGCGCGCCAACGAGCGGTATCGCAGCCTACCGATTGTAGCTGTGGCGGCCCAGGTCGATGAAGCTCGGCATGAACTCTCCGGCACAGCCGTAGCGATCACCGACTGGTTGAGTACGCCGATCGACCCCGATCAGTTGGTTGCCAGCGTACAACTGGCGCTTGCCGAGGGCGTAGAGCCTCACCTGCCGGCCAACGTGCTCCACGTCGAAGACGAGCACGATCTTGCCAAGGTAATGGCCTTGCTGCTCGGCGATCAGGTGCGTCTGACACACGTGCAGAGCGTTGCCGATGCTCAGACGCAACTGCTGCAAACTCCATTTGATCTGGTCATTCTGGATCTGGAACTTCGTGACGGCTCGGGGTTAGAACTTTTGCCCTGGCTTAGCCAGCAACCCCAAGCATCGCCGCCGGTACTGGTCTTTTCGGGTCATGAGACGGGGCCGGAATTAGCCCCATTTGTCGCCTCAGCGCTCGTTAAGTCGCGCATTTCAAATGAGTCGTTGCGCGATGAAATTGTCGGCCTGCTCAAACGCCAACGCCATGCGCAGATCCAGGTCGCCGCACTCTCCGAAGGAATACTCCGATGACGCTATTGCAAAAGAACACCGCCGTACACCCACTTCAACGCGTACTGCTCGTCGAAGACGACCCGGACATTCAGATCATCGCCCGCCTCGCATTGGAAAGTGTAGGCGGTATGGATGTCTGTGTGTGCAACTCCGGCGCCGAAGCCATTGATCGCGCAGCCCGCTTTGGCCCCGATCTGATTTTGATCGACGTGATGATGCCCGAGATGGATGGGCCGGCCACCCTTGCTGCGCTGCACCAATTGCCCGAACTTGCCCACATCCCGGCGATATTCCTCACCGCACGCGTCCAACGCCACGAAGTGGAAGAATATCGCGCGCTGGGCGCTATTGATGTGATTGCCAAGCCTTTTGATCCGATGACGCTTTCGCAGCTCCTGACAACAAACTGGGCACACCACCAGGAATAACATGGCCATGGATCGCAGTCTATTTGAGCAAAAAATAGCTCAGTTGCGCCAAGAGTATCGCGCGCAACTGCCGAAACGCATTACCGAGGTGGGCGAACTGGCCGAAATGCTGGTGCCTGAGCCCTGGCCACGCGACATTGCGCATACCCTGCGCCAGCGGTTGCACCAGTTCACCGGATCGGCGGCAACCTTCAACCTGCCCGAACTGGGCGCCGCCGCGCAGCGCAGCGAACTCGCCCTGAAGCCGTGGGTGGAGCAGGCTCAGCCGCCGACACCTGCGGTGTACGCTGAGATCATCCACGCGCTTACCGATTTCGTGGAACTTGCGCGTACCTTTCAGATCGATTGCGCTCACGCCGCCGCCACCCGAACCACGCCCGACTCATTCGCCGATCTGCCGACGGTAAGCACTCCAATTACGCGGAATGAACAACGGCCCGGCGCACCAATGCCGCAAAACGGCAACGGGCGGACGATCGCCTTATTTGAAGACGACCCTGCCGCAGCGGCTGATCTGACGTTGCAACTACGCCACTTCGGCTACGATGTCCAACTACTGCCCGACCTGGCGGCGCTGCCGGCGCTCCTGAATGCGAGCCGACCGGCAGCGGTGATCATGGACATTATGTTCCCTGAAGGTGATCGCGCCGGAATAACGGCGCTGGTCGAATTCCAGGCAGCCGGTTCGACGCTCGACGACATACCGATCATCTTCACCTCCGCGCGCGAAGACTTTACGGCCCGTCTGGCTGCCGTGCGCGCAGGCGCCGCAGCCTATTTCGTTAAGCCATTGAACATCGGCGCATTGATCGACACCATCGACCGGCTAACCGGTTTACGGGTGGAAGAGCCGCTGCGCGTCTTGTGCGTTGATGACGATCAAGCCCTAACCGAAATGTACGCCGCAGGGCTGCGCAATGCCGGGATTGTCACCCGTATCGTGAGCGACCCCAAGCTAGCGACCAACGCCCTGCGCAATTTTCAGGCCGACTTGCTCTTGCTCGATATGCACATGCCGGGCTGTACCGGCCTCGAACTCGCCGCCGTAATTCGTCAGCAACCGGCCTATACCAGCCTGCCGATCGTATTCCTCTCCGCCGAAACCGACCCGATTCAGCAAGCAACGGCACGCGATCATGGCGGCGACGATTTTCTAACCAAACCGATTAGCACCGCAGCGCTCGTTCACGCTGTAACAACCCGCGCTCAGCGCGCCCGAAGTATGCGCGCCCTGATGATCCGCGATAGCCTTACCGGCCTGCTAAACCACTCGGCAACCGCCACCTTGCTCGAGATCGAAGTTGAGCGCGCACAGCGCAGTGGCATACCCTTAAGCGTTGTGATGCTCGACATCGATTATTTCAAAAATGTCAATGACACCTATGGTCACGGCGTCGGTGATAGTGTGCTGCGCGACCTGGCCCGACTGCTGCAGCAACGGTTGCGGCGGAGCGATGTGATCGGGCGTTATGGCGGCGAAGAATTTTTGCTCATCCTCCCCGGTATGACCGGCACAACAACCCTTCAGCGGCTCGACGCAATCCGCATGAGCTTTGCCGCGTTACGGCACCCCGCCGACACCGGCAGCTTTCATGTTACCTTCAGTGCAGGCATTGCAACGCTCCGTACTCAGTACAGCGACCCAATCCGGATCATGCAGGCCGCCGATAGCGCGCTGTATGCCGCGAAACGCAATGGACGCAACCAGGTTTACCTCACCTAACGAGCGAACTCCGCAGCGCGCCTAAGCCTAGAGCACTGAGCAGAATGACTGAGCCGCTGAGGCCACTGAACCGGGTAGCGCGCGCTCGCGCCTGGTTGTGCAGGCGCAATCGATCTGAGCAATGCTGTAGTCGGGCGCAATACACCCAAATTGGGGATGTATTGCGGGTTGCGTTCTTCCCCACCCTTCGCCAACTAACCCCTCCAGTCTGCGGCGCGGCGATCCTGACTCTGCGGCGGGCGATATACTCTGCGCTCAACTCAGGTCTTTACCCTAAAAAGCGCCGCGCAGATCCTGATTGACGCATAGTGTACTATTAATTGTAGTACACTTATTGCGGTGTCGCCGCAGCATGTTAGTTGCATCCTTATGACCGTGCGCGACATTGATTTCGCCCTTCTGCTTACCAGGCAACGTGATGGCATACTTAACGCCACTGCGCAGCTTACCTTGCCTGAAAGCAGCGCGCCGGCGGTGCTCGCCGAGCAGATCCCGATTGTGATCGACCACACCGCCCTGATGACGGTGAGCCTTGAGCCGCAAGCCTACGGGCGCTGTTTGAGCGCAATGGTTTTTCGCGATCCGCAACTACGCGGCGCACTCGGTCGCGCCCGCGATTGTGCGCGGCACAGCGGCGGATTTCTGCGCCTGCGCATCTGCATCAGCCCGCCCGATGATGCACTGATCGCGGTGCGCTGGGAACTCCTGCACGACCCGGTCGATGGCGCCCCACTCGCCCTCGGCGACCAGATCCTCTTCGCCCGATCGCTGCCCAGCGCCGATCTTGAGCCGCTACGCCCGACTCTACCGACCGATCTGCGCGCGCTGGTGGTGGTTGCCGGCCCACGCAACCTCGCCGACTACAACCTGAGTCCGATCGATATCGAAGCTGTCGTAGCGAGTAATTGTACGGCGCTGAGCGGCTTGCGGCCCGAGATCATCGCCCGCACCTACCAGTGCCCGGCGAGCCTGGCCGCAATCGACCGCGCCCTCCGCACTGGGCCGCACATCTTCAGTATCGTTTGTCATGGCACCGAGCGTGCCGGCGAGAGCGTGCTCTGGCTGGAACACGAGGATGGCAGGACGGCGCCCACGCCGGGTAGCGTTCTGGTGGAACGGATCGCAGGGATGCGCCAAAAACCGCTGCTGGTCGTCCTCAGCGCCTGCCGCAGCTCCGGCAACGGGTATGCCGCCCACGCGCTGACCGCCCTCGGGCCGCAACTTGCCCGCGCCGGCGTTGCCGCTGTTGTGGCGGCCCAGGGCGATTTGCCTACAGCAACGGCAGCCACGATGCTGCCCGAACTGTTTCGTGAACTGTTGCACACCGGCTGCATCGATCGCGCCATGGCCGCGGCGCGGGCCGTCGCTCGCGACAGTGCCTGGCGGACGCCGACCCTCTATATGCGCCCGACCGACGGTGTACTTTGGAAGAGTGCGCCGCCGACGTTCCGCCCCGATCAGCGCAACGAGATCGCGGCCGGCTACGTTGCCGCACTAACACCGGCGGCAGACAGCCGGGCAACGCCGGCGATCCAGGTGCGCCTACGACCTGGGCAGCAGCAGTTATCGCTGGCTCAGCCCGATGTATCGAACAACCTGGTGAACGATTTCGAAGCGTTGCTTGGCGTCCCAGTGCAGGAAACCCCCAGCCCAGCCAATGCCGACGCGAACCTGGACACCCTGCTTGAGCAGCAGCGCTGCATTGTGCTCGCCGGCGCACCTGGAGCCGGTAAATCGACCCTGCTGCGCACTCTGGCGGCGCGCCTCGGTGAGCGTTGGCAACGTCTAAGTGCCCGCGGCGAGTCGGCCCGTTTGCCGGTTGTCGTTAACTTGCGCGATTGGCACAATTCAGCGCTCTCCCTCGAAACAATGCTGCAAACAAGCCTGGCGCGCTGGCCGGCCTTGGTGGCACAACTTCCTGAGCGGATCAGTAACGGCCAACTTATGCTAATCCTCGACGGGGTCAACGAACTGCCCGATCTGGTTCGGGATGCAATGACCGGCGTGATCGTCGATCAGCGTGTCGCAGCAATTGCCGCCGTGGCTACCGACCCGCAGTGGAGCCGAGTGCAATGCGTGGTCAGTTGTCGCTACGATGATCAGCCGCCGGGGCTGCATTGGCCCGACCTCCATATTTCGCCGCTCGATCGGACCCAGATCGAGGTTTTTACCAATGCCTGCTTTGCGCCTCGCCCGGAGCTTGCTCAACGCTTCATCAACAACATCTATGGCCAAACGAACGCCCAGGGCGCCAATTTTCAGGATCTGGTTGCCAGCCCAACCGGCTTACGCCTGGCGATTGCGCATATGCAGCGCGCCGGTGCGCTGCCCACCACCCCGGCTGAACTCATCCACCTGATGATTGAACACACTCTGCGTGGCGAGTGCGCCGTCGGTACTATCGACAGCACTGAACTGCCGGCGCTTTATCAACGCCTGGGGCGGCTGGCGATAGCGCTAGTCAGCCATAACATCAGCCAGGTTGATCGCACCCAAGCGCTGATCTGGGCATGTAGCGATTTAACAGCGTCCGGGCCAACGATGACCGGTCGGTTATGGCAGATCGCCCAGAGCGCAGGTCTGATTACGCTTGAGCATGGCAGTATGCGCTTCAGTAGCCGGTTAGCGCAACAGTACCTAGCGGCCCGTTACCTACAGCAAAACGAACTAAATGCCGAACTGCTCGCCACAATGAGCCAGAAGCGCACAGCGCCGATCTGGGTGATCTGGCGCTGGTTCGAGCCGCAACTCGGCGCCCGCATCGAACCATTTCTCACCGACTCTGAAGCAGCGGTACGTCAGAATGCCGTGCAGGCCTTGTCCATCTTGAACGACCCGCGCTACACTCTGAGCCTAGTAAACGTGCTCAGCGACAGCGAACCGGATGTACGCTACAGCGCCGCTGTTGCCCTGGCGCAATCCGGTGATCGGCGGGCCGCGCCGCAACTGCTGGCCGCCCTCCGCCGCCCTGAAGCCGGGTTGCGCCGGGAAAGCGTGTTACTGCTGGGGCGGCTGCACGAACGCCTTGCTGAGGGAAGTATTGCCACTCTGCTCACCTGTGATCCTGTGGGTGATGTACGCGGCGCCGCCGCGATCGCCCTGGGCATAATCGGCGGGTCACGTGCGCTCCCGGCGCTCAGCGGTGCACTGCTTGACACCCATCTGCCGACCTGCGCCGCAGCGGCTGTTGCCCTGGGCGCCCTCGGCGATCCCGAGGCGATCCAGCCATTACAAGCAACCCTCGTGCGCGATAGTATCGGCGTAGCGCGGGCAGCCGCCCACGCCTTGGCCCGCCTGGGCGAGCCGGCCTTCACAAGCCTGACGGATTTACTCACCGGGCCGCCCGCAACGGTTGGTCGGGCAGCCATGGCGCTGGGCTATTGGCATACCAGTTTGTCCGCCATGGCCCTGATCGCAGCGATCATCCGCAGCGATCCGCTCACGCTGCGCTCGATCCTCGCTGCCTTGCACGAGATCGGCACGCCCGCGCTTTTGCCGCTGATCGAGGCGCTCCAGGGGGGAACGGTGGCCCAACGTTGCGGTGCAGCCACAGCGCTGGGTTTGCAGGCCGATCCACGCACCATCCCGCACCTGCTCGCCGCCCTCGACGATCAGAATGCCCCTGTATGCGGCCACACAGCCCTGGCCTTGGGGCGCTTCGGTATGGTGGTTGTCGATGCTTTACTGGCGCGTCTGCTCACAGCCAACGACCAGACCGGGCGCTACGCTGCGATCGCGCTGGGCGAACTTGGCGCCGCGGGTCTATCGGCGCTTGAAGTAGCACTCCACGACAACCGACCGGATCAGCGGATCTGTGCAATTGCGGGCCTGGCGCATACCGCCCGGCAAGCCCCCGAAATGACCAAGCGCAGCGCGGTACGCCTGCTCGACACCGCGCGCTTCGATATTGCCCCAGCCGTGCGGCACGCCGCAAGTTACACCTTCGCAGGGTTAGCCCAAGCGATGGCTTGAAGCGCCTTGCGCGCTTCCAAATGCTTTCCAAATCCCACGCGGCTGGCTGCGCAGTACACTCAGACTATGCACAACCGCGCACCTTTTATTGCCGGTGCCTACTGCGGAGGCTCTTTGTATGCAGGCTCAAGAACAGGCCAAACTCCAGCCAATACCGCGATCGCGCTCAACATTCGAGGCGAACATCATTGCCCTGGTAAGTACGTGCGGGTTAGTCGGGCTCATTGCCCTCGTCTTTGATCTCGTGACTCGCGCCTTGTGAGCCGCAACGCTCCCTGGTAGAGTTAAGGTTGGCGACGCTTCCGATCACTGAGCTACAAACCAGACCGGACGGCCCCCAGGTATGGTGAACCCCAATTCCGGCGCATGCTGCAAACCGTCTTGAGCGCGCATCACCACGAGGTGTCCAGTGTCGCCGACGGGCTAACGGCGATCACCCATGCCGCAAACTGGCAACCCGACGTAATCGTGCTCGATCTCGGCCTGCCGCAACTCGACGGCCTTGAAGTCATCCGCCGAATCCGTAGTTGGTCGCATGTGCCGATCATCGTACTCACCGTGCGTGATAGCGAAGCGTCCAAAGTCGCTGCGCTTGATCTCGGCGCCGATGATTATCTCACCAAGCCGTTCGGCATGGACGAACTGCTGGCGCGCCTGCGGGTAGCGCTGCGCAATGTCGCCTGGCGCCGCCAAGCCGACGACGCCACGCTACTGAATTTCGGCGAATTACAGATCGATCGCGCGCAACGCCGGATCAGCCTGCGCGGCCACGAGGTAAAACTCACGCCGACCGAATATGAACTGCTGCTGCTGCTGGCGGGAAGCGCCGGCAAAGTGCTCACCCATCAGCATATTTTAACCACCATCTGGGGGCCGGGCGCCGCGCAGGACGTGCCGACCCTGCGCGTGTTTATCACCCAACTGCGCAAAAAAATCGAACCCGACCCGGCGCGGCCAATCTATATCCGCAACGAGCCGGGCATCGGGTATCGGTTCGAGGTGAAGGAGCCTACGGAAACCTATGATCCCGTGTGAGCCGACACTAGATACCTAAGAAGCAATGTTAGCGCACGTTCAGAAACTCACCCGCCGCCCATCCTTGTTGGCCGGCGCTGCTGACCTCCCACCAGGTGAAGCCGCCGGCCTCGATCGGGCCGCCAATGATCTCCAGTTGGGTGTTTGGGGCGAGGGAGAAGAGCACCTCTGCGCTTTCATTCGGTGCGGCGCGCATATTCAGGCCGAGGAAAATATCGGCGTTTACAAACGCAATGCGCCCGACAGCGAGCGCGTCGGCAGGCGGCTCGGTAGGTGCGGGCGTAGGCGGCAATTCGACGGGCGTAGGCAAAGGCGCCGGCGGCAAACCGGTTGTGCCGGGATCAACGGCCGGCTCGATCGTTGTGATCGCCGGGTTGAGGGTCGGCTCCGGCAGCGCCGTGGGCGCTTGGCTGGCGCCAAGTTGTTGCCACCCGATCGAAATCGTGGCGCCGATCATGAAGATGCTCACAATAATCAGCAGCGGTACCAACCAACCCTGCACCCGGCGCAACGCCTCGGCCCGCTCGGTCGCTTCTTCAAGGTAGCGCCGCGAGCTTGTGGTTTCACCCGTACGCCGCCCGGCGCGCGGGTCATTATCAGGTGGAGGACGGCGGATCCGCTCGGCAGCGCCGCGCGCCGAAAGGGTTGGGCGGGCCTCGCGATCATCGGGATACGCGGTACGCTCGCGCGGCGGCAAGGAGCGCGTTCGCTCGGCAGAGCGCGTGGCGCTCCCGCCAAGCCCGGCGCCCGGCAGATCCTCGGGGCCGACGACGAGCACACCATAGCGGGGCAGTAACTGCACGGCGAGGCGCTGGTAGGCGTCGATCGTCTCGGCGGCGATGTTGATCTGCTCGCCATGGGCCACCCGCGCCCGCAAACGGTGCATGCGTTGAATACCCTGGGCTTCCGGGCCGGTAAGTGGCGCAAGGCTGTCGCTCGTCAACGCCTCTAAGAGCTGCGGGAAGGGCTCCACTGCCGCCGGGAGTTGCCGCCGCAGCGCATGGGCGCGCAGGGCGTCTTCCAGGCTGCCGTGCAGGCTCAGCAGCGCCAGTTCGGGTGGCCCGCGCCGAATGCGCGACTGGGCCAGCGTATATTTCGCCCGCGCCGATTCGAGCAGTTCGAGCGGGCCGCTGGGATCAGTGGTTTCGGTAGTCACTGATTCAGGACTTCCTCAAGCAGTGTACGCACAACCTGGGCATTCGCCTGGCCCTTAGTGGCGCGCATCACCAAGCCGACCAGGAACTGCACCGCCGTTACTTTGCCGCCGCGATACTCGGCGATCGCCTTTTCGGCCTTGGGGTCGGCGAGCACCTGCTGCACTATAGTTTTTAGCGCATCACTGTCGCTAATCTGCGTCAGGCCACGCTCGGTTACAATCGCCTGCGGGTCGGCGCCGCTGTCGAAGCTCCACTCAAAGACCTGCTTAGCCACGTTGCGATTGATCTTGCTCTGCGCAACGAGGCCGATCAGGGTCGCCAGATGGTCGGCAGGCATGCGCGAAATGAGCCGCTCAGCCGGTTCGTTGCGCTCCTTGAGCAGGCGAAAGCCCTCGTTGAGCACCCAGTTGGCCACTTCTTTGGCGCTCCCGCCCTGCGCGGCAGCGGCAACCACGGCGGCTTCAAAATACCCGGCGATTGGGCGCTCAAACGTAAGCAGATCGGCGTCCTGAAAGCTCAAGCCATAATCAGCCTCAAAGCGCGCCCGACAGGTATCAGGCAGTTCAGGCAATTCCATAACGCGGGTGCTGATCCAATCGGCGCCAAGCACAAGCGGCGGAATATCAGGCTCGGGAAAATAGCGATAGTCGTGGGCAAACTCCTTAGAGCGTTGCCCGCGGGTTACCCCAAGATCCTCGCGCCAGCCGCGCGTCTCCTGAAACACCTCTGCGCCGGCTTTGTATGCAGCCGTCTGACGCTCGATCTCATAGGCCAGGGCGCGCTCGACAGCCTTGAACGAGTTCAGGTTCTTGATCTCAACCTTCGCGCCATACTCCACCTGCCCAGCGGGCCGCACACTCACATTCGCATCGCAGCGCAGCGCGCCTTCCTCCAGGTTGCCGCTATTCACCCCAAGCCAGACCAGGATCTGGCGGATCTTCTCAAACGTGAGGCGGGCCTCTTCGGGCGTGCTAATGTCGGGACGGCTAACGATCTCCATCAGTGGCACACCGCTGCGGTTATAGTCGATCAGCGCTGCGTCATCGTCGTCGTGAAGCAAGCGACCGGTATCTTCCTCAATATGGATGCGCTCGATGCCGACGCGCCGCGAACTGCCATCGATGGCGCGCACCTCAACCCAGCCGTCACTACAGAGCGGCTCATCATACTGGGTGATCTGAAAGCCCTTGGGCAAGTCGGGGTAGGGGTACGATTTGCGGCTAAACACCGAGTGTTCGTTGATCGTGCAGTTGAGAGCCAGCCCACTAAGTGCGGCCAACTCGACGGCGCGCTGGTTCAACACCGGCAACGTACCGGGTAGGCCCAGGCTCACCGCTGAAACATAGGTATTCGGCGCGGCGCCGGCATAATCGGCGGCGCAACCATCAAACATCTTCGAGGTCGTCTTAATATGAGCGTGGATCTCCAGGCCGATGGTAACCAGATACGCGGTCATAGCTCCCCCAGGTGCTCAGACGTGTGCAGCCTATTGTAGCACAGCGGAAGCGGCGGGAGGCAGGCAGGGCGCAGGAGCAGGGCGGCTGTCCGGCGTAAGGGCAGTCCAGCATGGCCGACTACAGCGATACGATCCCCCTCAGCAACATGTTGTCACACCCCTCACCGCCTCATCCCACCCACAAATAATCATCCCCTGCCCGATAGCTCCAGCTCGCCAACAGTGGTTCTACCATCTCCCGCGCCCCATGGTTGGTTACGTAGATCAGCACGAACGGCCGTGGGCGCTGCTCCGCTAGCCATTCCGGCGCCGCCACCCGTGCCCCCCAAACCACCTGGCCGATCTTGCGCGGATCGATGTCGATCCACGCCGCAACTGGGAAGCCTTGCTCAATCAGCCGCCATGCGCGCTGCCGCGTCGGTCGGCCCGCACCCCAGTACACCAGTTTGCGTCCCTGCCGTAAACGGGGATCTTCCGCCAGATAGCGCGCCCGCAAGGCGTCGAATGCCGCGCGTGCATACCGCGGGTCGCGGCGGGTAGCACGCTCTGTGTGCTCACGCCAACCCAACAATACGCGGGGCAGCTTGGCCATCAACAGCCCAGCCCGGTGCATCCGCAGCCAGAGTTCGTAGTCTTCTGGAAATAGGCCATCGGCGTAGCCACCTAACCCAAGCAGTACATCCCGCCGCAGCATCACCGATGGGTGGACAAACGGCGCCTCGCGATAAATCGCTGCCGCTACGTCTGCCGGGCTTACGACTCGGTTTTGCCAGCGCATGTATTCGCGGTAGCCCTCCCGAATCGCCCGCGCCGGAAAGAGTACGGCCTGTGTCGCCACCAACGCCAGTTCCGGGTGCGCCGCCAAATAGGCTACTTGTAACGCCAGGCGCGCCGGGTGCATTACGTCGTCGCCGTCCATGCGTGCAATGAGCGGCGCTTGCGCCTCGGCAATCCCCAGGTTGAGCGCCGCGACTAACCCCGCACCGCCAGTCTCCAGCACCCGCACGCGCCGATCCGCCGCCGCCCATGCCGCGAGCCGATCTGCCGTCGCATCGGTTGAGCCATCATCGATCGCCACTACCTCGTACGCTGCCAGCGTCTGCCGCTCAATCGAGGCGATACACGCCGGTAACGTCGCCGCAACATCGCGACACGGCAATACAATCGAGACTTCAGGTGGTTTAGTCACTGTATTCATGGTCAGATGTCGATGGTATCATAGAACGGTACTGGTCGGGGCGACGACATATTTGGTTTGAAACGACGTTCTGTCCAATTAGCGAAGGTGCTATCGTCATCGAGGTATCTATCCTGGCTCGCGATATTACGGCCCAAAAAGCTGCGGTTGCCGAGCGTGCGCAGATGCTCGCCGACGCTCGGGCGGCCCGCGCTCAGATGACGGCAATGCGGTAGCTGACGGTTATTATCGGCCACGCTAACCTCGTTCGCGCTGCCGTGGCATCCACTTCGCCGGTTGCGGCCAGCGTCGACGAGATTATGCACGTCGCTCACTTCCCGAACCGATCCCAGTTCATTACGATCTTTCAGCCCAGTTGCCGCTGATCGAGGCCGATCCCGCGCAGATCAGCCAGATTGTGCTTAATCTTATGCTGAATGCGGCCGAGGCCATGCCTTCCGCAACGGGCCGGATTGATGTGCGCACCTACGTTACGGTCGATCCGGCGCCTGCCGTTGTACTTGAAGTCGCTGACACCGGTAGCGGTATGCTGCCAGAGGTGCGCGAGCGCATCGTTGAACCGTTCTTCACTACCAATTTCACTGGGCGCGGGCTTGGCCTCGCCGCTGTTCAAGGTGTAGTGCGCCAACATCACGGGTCAATTGCTGTCCAGAGCGCCCCCGGCGCAGAAGGAATTCGGCCATACAAGCCTCGTCGGCTTCCTGCATAAACCCTTTGGCGCCGAACAACTTCGCCGCATCCTCGACAAACTTACCCACGCTTAACATTAGGCGGCGGGCCGCAAGACGCGCAACCCAAAACACCCAAGCCAAGTTGCAGGTGGCATCCTGCGCTACACGCTTGGCGTTTTAGCGCTCTATCGCTTGACTTCCTCACTTCCTCACCTGCGCACCCCTTCTGCGGTACAATCTACTACACACAAATCGGCAATCTCTATGCGGGGACTCCCATGCTGAAACGCCTATCCGGCTTGATCATCATCCTGGCGGTGTTGCTCAGCGGAACCAACACCGCCGCCCAACCCACCGGCTTCACCGATACGCTCGTTCCCGGCCTCGACAATCTCACCCAGCCCACAGCCTTTGCCTTCACCCCTGATGAGCGTATGCTGATCGCCACCAAGCCCGGTCAGTTGCGGATCTACGCCGCTGGTGCGCTCCTGGCGACACCCGCCCTCGATCTCGCCGATCAGATCTGCACCGGCAGCGAGCGCGGTCTGCTCGGCATCGCCGTCGATCCCGAATTTAGTACAACCAACTATATTTATGTCTACTACACGGCCCGCGTCGCCGCGGAATGCGGCGGCCAGCGTCCCTTCACTGATGCGGTCAATCGCGTGGCGCGCTTCACGCTTACCAATAACCTTGCCGCCGACGAACTGATCCTGATCGATAATATCCCCTCGCCCGGCGGCAACCATAACGCCGGCGATCTCCAGTTCGGCAAAGACGGCTACCTGTATATCAGTGTCGGCGATGGCGGCACCCGCTACGACGACGCCTCGCGCAGCGCCGGCAGCAACGATGTCGCCCGCGAGCGCTTCCATTTGCTCGGCAAAATCCTGCGCATCACGCGGGATGGCGCCATCCCAGCCGACAATCCGTTCCAAGGCGCCGGCACAGCGCGCTGCTACGATCCCGCCCCCGGCGGCAACAAAAGCGGTTTCAACGCCGACGGCGCGATCTGCCGGGAGACGTTCGCCTGGGGGCTGCGTAACCCCTACCGCATCGCCTTCGACCCTAATCTGCCTGAAACCCGTTTTGTGATCAACGATGTTGGGCAGGGCCGCAGCGAGGAGATCAGTGAAGCACGTGCCGGCGCCGATTATGGCTGGCACTGCCTGGAAGGTACGCTCGTCAACAGCACCAGCGGCCTCTGCGCCAGCATCCCGCCCACCAATGCCGAGCCGCCGCTCTTCGAGTATCAGCGCTCGCCCACCCCAACCGGCCAACCCGATTTCTTCAACGGTTGCGCGTCGATTACTGCGGGCGCTTTTGTGCCCAACAGCGTCTGGCCGGCCGCCTATGACGGCGCGTTTATCTTCGCCGATTTTGTCTGCCGGCGCATCTTTAGCCTCAGCTTCGCCGACACAACACCGACGCCCGCGCTGTTCCGCGAGAATCGCACCGTTACGCATATGGCCTTCGGCCCCGATGGCGCCGGCCAGGCGCTCTATATTGCCGATTTCGGCGGCTCCATCCGTGTTATTCGCTACGTCGGCGACGCCAACCGCACCCCAACCCCCGCCATCAGCGCAACGCCCGCGTTCGGCACGGCCCCGCTCAGCGTCCAGTTCGACGCCGGCGCCAGTAACGATCTCGATCCTGGCGACACGATTGTCGCCTACCATTGGGATTTTGGCGATGGGGCGATCACGGCCACCAGCGCTCCCACGGTTGCGCACACGTATGCCGCCAACGGCGTCTACACGGCCGGCGTGATCGTTGAAGATAGCCGGGGGGCACGCTCACCTCAACCGGCCACAGTACGCATCGATGTGGGCAACACACCGCCGGCGCCCGAAATTATGCGTCCGGCTGAAGGTGAACTATTCACTGTCGGCCAGCGCTTTACCTTGCGTGGCCGCGCCAACGACGCCGAGGACGGCCCGTTGGCCGACGCGCAACTCCAGTGGGAAGTCCGCCAGCACCACGATGCGCATTTCCACCCCTATCTGAGCGCCGGCGGCGCCGAAGTAGAACTGATCGCACCCGCCCCGGAAGACTTGTCTGCTGTCAACACACGCTATCTAGACATTCGCCTGACCGCTACGGATCGCCGTGGCAACAGCACCACGATCACGCGCGAACTGCGCCCGCAGATCGTACTGATCCAGGTTGGAAGCGTTCCCCAGGGCGTACCTATTCGGGTCGACGGCGGAACGGTGGGCAATACTGTTGTCACGCCGGAAATAGTCAACTCGTGGCCTGGTTATGCCCTGGAGCTTGAAGCGCCGGCAGAATTCCAGCTTAACGACACCCAACTCCGTTTCTGTTATTGGGCTCACGCCACCGCCGCGCTTCAGCCAATCGTCACCCCACCCGCCGGCGCAAGCTACACCGCCGTCTATGCCGCTATAGGCACACCGTGCGCCGCCGCCGCACCGGGACCCTTGCGCCTCTTTGCACCAGTGATTCGCTGATCTACGGACAGGTAGGGGTACGTCGTGAGGCACCCCTACCCGTTACCCTCTATACGCTTCTTCCAACAACGGCGTGATCGCCTGCCAATCGTAGCGCTCCACCACAAACGCCCGTCCGGCGCCTCCCAGTTGTCGAACCTGGGAAGAATTGCGCAGCAGGCGCAGGGTTGCCTCAGCCATCGCACTCGGCGTGTCGGCAAGCAACAAGTGCGTGTCGTGCTGAAGCCCAACCAACCCCTCGGCGCCCATGGTTGTGCTTACTACCGGCGCGCCCATCGCCAGCGCCTCCAGCAGCTTCAGCCGCGAGCCGCCGCCAATCCGCATTGGTAGCACATATGCCGCCGCCCCGGCGATAAAGGGGCGCGTGTCGGGCACTTCACCCAGCACCTCTACCGTAGTGCCATTGTGCAGCGCACGCACATTCGGCGCCGGCGAGCGCCCGACCACCAGCAGCCGAACATCGGGCCGCACAGCAGTGATCCGGGGCAACACCGTCCCAACAAACCAATTCAGCGCATCAATATTCGGCCGATAGTCGAGCGTGCCGGTGAACACGAGGTACGGCCCGGCCGCAATGTACGGTTTCACGCTGCCCGGCGCAAATTGAGCGCTGTCTACTCCATTCGGCACGATGCGCGGCTTAGTGCGCGGCCCAAGCCGGCGCAGGGCGGCCTGGTCGTCGGCGGAAACGACAAGCACCTCGTCAAAA
The DNA here is from genome assembly GCA_038247995.1 of Chloroflexales bacterium. Classification (GTDB taxonomy): domain Bacteria; phylum Chloroflexota; class Chloroflexia; order Chloroflexales; family Chloroflexaceae; genus JBBRUG01. The sequence goes on from JBBRUG010000024.1 coordinate 26,085, forward strand.
GCCCGCAAGAGCTGCGCCTCGTAGGCGGCTAGTTTGCGCCATTGCACCAGCGAATAGATCCCGCCGACCAGCGTGCGCGGGCGCGGCAGGAAACGCAATGCGCCCATCAGGTCGGTGAGCGCGGCGCGCCGTTGCAACAGATATTCAGCGTTAAACTCGTCGAGGATGATCCGTGGGCCGAGCGGCGCAGCCTGAAGCGCGTAGCCGGCCATCTCAATGCTCTCCGCCTGCACCACATCAAAACATTCACTGGCCAGCAGCCGGCTCAGCGCCTCGGCATAAGCTGGACTGGTGTTGCGCAGCGCCATATCGGGCAACGGTGAGGTCAGCGTCGTGCGGGCGCGGCGGGCCAGTGAGCGCGGCGGTGGGCCGATCACGGTGGCAACCTGTGCCACGTCGCGCAGCGGGGCGAGCGCAGCCACAGCCGCAGCGTTGGGGGCAAAGGTCAGGCAGGTTACGTCGTGGTGAGCGGCAACACCGCAGAGCAGATTCCAGATCCGCAGGGCGCCGCCGCCGCGAGGCGGGAAGGGCGGGTACGGGGTCAGGAAGAGGATGCGCATGGGCTAGAAGATCGTCAGGTAGCGCTCAACTTCCCAATCGGAGACATACGCCCGGTAGCTTTCCCACTCCTGTTGTTTGGCATCAACAAAGCGCTCGTAGATATACGGGCCAAGCGCCTGTTGAATGAGCTCGTCTTCGCGTAGTGCTTCGAGCGCCGTGCCCAGTGAATTGGGCAGTGTCGATAGCCCCCGCGCCCGCGGATCGACGGCGAAGAGGTCTTCTTCAGCCGCCTCGCGCAGGCTCAGCTTGCGCCGAATCCCGTCGAGTCCGGCGGCCAGCATCGCAGTATAAGCCAGATACGGGTTACACGATGGGTCGGGGCAGCGCAACTCGATCCGCGTCGCCTGATGCCGACCGGCGGTAATCCGCGGCACGCGCACCAGCGCCGAGCGGTTTGTCCGCCCCCAGCTAATATGAATCGGCGCTTCATAACCCGGCACAAGCCGCTTGTACGAGTTCACCAACGGCGCCAGCAGCACACACATCCCTCGCGCGTGGGCGAGCAACCCGGCAATAAAATACTTAGCAATCGGCGAAAGGCCGTAAGGGTCGTTCGCATCGACAAAGGCGTTTTGCCCAGTCACCAGATCGAGCAGGCTCTGATGCACGTGCATACCATTGCCGTTCACTCCGGCAATCGGCTTGGGCATAAACGTGGCGTGCAAGCCATTGATCTGCGCAATCGCCTTGAGCGCCACCCGAGCGGCGACGGTATTGTCGGCGGCGTGCATCACGTCGGCATTGCGCAAGTCGATCTCGTGCTGACCGGCGGCCACCTCGTGATGGCTCGCCTCAACCAAAATCCCCAACCCCTGCAGCGCACGCACCATCTGCCGGCGAATCAACGTCGCCTGATCAGTGGACACATCAAAGTAGCCCGCCCGATCGTGGGGCAGATTTTGCGGCTTTCCCGCGGCGTCGAGGCGAAACAGAAAGAACTCTAACTCGGGGGCAACGCTATACATATACCCCAACGCACCGGCCTGCTTCGCCACCGCAGCCAGCGCATGCCGCGGGTCGCCGGCGAAGGGTTTGCCATCGGGCGTATAGATTGTGCAGATCAGCCGCGCCGTCGCCAAACCCGCGTGTTGATCCCAGGGCACCGGTGTATACGTCGATAGATCCGGCACCAGGTACATATCGCTCTCAACGACGCGCGCAAAGCCCTCGATTGCCGAGCCATCAAACCAGACCCCGTGATCAAGCGCGTCGGGAAGCTCATTGACCGGAATGGTCACCGTCTTCACCATCCCCAGTACATCAGTAAACTGAAGATTGACAAAGGCGATTTGCTCCTGCTCCACGCGCTCCAGCAGGGCCTTGCGCTGATCATCACTCATCGCACAAACTCCTGATTTCCAGCTCCCAGACTACAGGCCACAGTTCGCAGGCCACAAACCTGATCGGATCTTTTCAATCCAGAAACTGCGAACTGTCAGACTGTGGACTGTCAGACTGCGACCTGTCACCGTTTCGGTTTCGCGATACTCGCCCGCACGCGCTTCCCACGCAAGGTAGTATCCGCGAGGGAGCGCACAACGCTCTGCGCCTGCTCACTCGGCACTTCGACAAACGAGAAGCGGTCGTAGATATCAATCGAGCCGATCCGCTTGCCGGGCAAGCCCGACTCGTTTGCGATCGCACCGACAATATCGGCGGGGCGCACCCGGTCGAACCGACCCACATCGATAAAGAGCCGCGTCATGCCCGGCTCAGCCCCGGCGCCGTCGCCCTCGACGCTGGAGATGGCATCGTCTTGTTCAACTTCATTGAGCAGCAGCTTGAAGGCGGCAGCGGCCAACTCGGTCGCGTCATGCTCTTCGGCCATTTCCTCAACCATGAGCATATAGGGCGTCAACTCGCCCTGCTCCAGTACCTCGTGCAGCGCATCGCGGAAGGCTTCGCGGCGGCGCGCAGCCACATCGGCCAGGGTCGGTAGCTTCTGGCGCTGGATGCGTGTCCGGCTGGTGCGCTCGATCACCTGGATCATACGCCGCTCACGGGGCGTGATCAGCGTAATCGCCAACCCGGTACGCCCGGCGCGGCCCGTACGCCCGATCCGATGTACATAGCTCTCTGCATCATTCGGCACATCGTAGTTGATCACATGGCTCAACTCGGCAATGTCGAGGCCACGCGCAGCCACATCCGTCGCTACCATCAGTTCAGCCTGACCCTCCCGGAAGCGCTTCATCACCCGGTCGCGCTGGGCCTGGCTGAGGTCACCGTGCAACACCTCGGCTGTATACCCGCGGCCCACCAGACTCTCGCCTAAGGCGTCGGCCTCGGCGCGGGTGCGGCAGAAGATAATCGCGGTTGTGGGCGTCTCCACATCGAGAATCCGGCAGAGCGCGTCGAGCTTCTCACGCGGCAGCACCTCATAATAGACTTGGCGCGTGAGCGGGGCGGTAAGTTGCTCGCCGACAATGCTGATCCGCGCCGGATCGCGCGTGTAACGCTGCGCTAGGCCAAGCACCTCATTCGGGATAGTTGCCGAAAAGAGCGCTGTCTGGCGCTCAGCAGGCGTCTGCTGCAAAATATACTCAATATCTTCGGCAAAACCCATATCGAGCATCTCATCGGCCTCATCGAGCACCACAAAGCGGATCCCGTCGAGGGCGAGCGTACCGCGACGCATATGGTCCATAATGCGACCCGGTGTACCGACAACGATCTGCACACCTTGTTCCAGCGTGCGGAGCTGGCGAGTAATCGGCTGGCCCCCATAGACCGGGGCCACGCGGATGCCGCGATGCTTACCATATTTATAGATCGCCTCAGCGACCTGCATCGCCAGTTCGCGCGTCGGCGCCAAAATCAGCGCCTGCGGCACCCGTTCGGGCTGAATGCGCTCGATAATCGGCAGGCTGAAAGCCGCCGTTTTTCCCGTTCCTGTCTGCGCCTGGGCGATCACATCGCGCCCGCCCAGCAGCACAGGAATCGATTGTTCTTGAATTGGTGTCGGCTCATCATAACCCAGGCCGGTGAGCGCCTGAAGAATTGTCTCACCCAGGCCAAGCTCGGCAAATGTACCCATAGACTGTTCTCACTTGTATACAACCGTGAGGGAGGGCACCGTAAGGCGAACCCTCCCTTGCAATTTCCTGGTATAGTATACCACGGCGTCTCCGCGTGCGCCGTCGCTCCAGGTTCCGCATGGGACAAAATGGGGCTTAAGTGCCGTTTACAGTACGTACCAGTTGTGAAGCCGCCAGCACTGTAGATGCGGAATCTACAAGGTGCTGTGCGGCTTCGTGTACCCCAAAATACTGGACACACTATGGTATGCTGTAAAGTAGTTTTTTTCCTGGTCAGTATTGGGTATGGACGGCATGCGGACCCTGCCGACAATTCTCTGTTCGACGAACCAGTCAGGGCTGCAGATGAGCACAACACCGCGCATTCTTGTTGCCGATGATGACCCGGCGCTTTGCCTGTTGCTTCGCGAGACGCTGCAGGACGCTGGGTTTGGCGTATTGATTGCAAATAATGGCGATCAACTCGTGCGTATGGCCCAGGATCACGTACCCGATTTGTTACTTGTTGACTTGATGATGCCGCTCATGGACGGCTTTGAGGCGATCCGCCAGTTGCGCAACGACACGCGCACTGCCCATCTGCCGATGATCATCCTCACCGCACGCAGCGCCTCAGCGGAAGTCGTTACCGGGTTTGAGAGCGGCGCCGACGATTATATCGTCAAGCCCTACGATATCGACGTGCTGCTCGCCCGCATTCGCAGCCACCTGCGCCGCGCCTCGCAGCGGCCGGTGCGCAACCCGCTCACCGGCCTCCCCGGCAATGTGCTGCTTCAAACTGAACTTGAACGCCGCCTCACCGGCAATCAAGCCTTTGCGTTGATCTATATCGACCTGGACAACTTCAAAGCTTTCAACGACGCCTATGGCTTCGCCCGCGGCGACCGGGCGATCCATATGCTGGCGAGTGTGCTTTCCGAAGTCGCCCCACCCGACGATTTCCTCGGCCATATCGGCGGCGACGATTTTGCCATCCTGCATTACGGCGGCAAGTCCGAAGACTTATGCGAGACGATTATCACCAGCTTCGATGCACGTGTGCATGAGCTCTATGACGAGATAGATTTGCAGCGCGGCTTCTTGCGGGCTGTCGATCGGCACGGCACACCACGGCAGTTCGGCTTGCTCAGCCTCTCGATCTCGGTGGTGAACAGTCAGGGCCATCAGTTTAGCAGCGTCGATGAGATCAGTAAGGTTGCCGCCGAATTGAAGGGTGCCGCCAAACATATCTCCGGCAGCAGTTATGTGATCGATCGCCGCCGTGAGGCACAGCGCAAGCCCCGCAACGAGCGTCGCGGCAGCCGCCGCCCTGCGGCCCTCTTAGTCTGTCCGCAGGAAGGGCTGCGCGCCTCAATCGCGACGACATTGCGCCTCCAGGGGTATCGTCCGCTGATCGCCGTCGATGCCACTACC
>JBBRUG010000025.1:0-31021 GCA_038247995.1 Chloroflexales bacterium
AAAGCTGGTTGAAATAGTATAGGCGAAACGCCTTAAATACACAAGCAACAGAATTGTAATCAAGGGGACGTTACAATATTACTATAGATAATAGTATAAGTACGCGTTTAAACAAGGCAAACCGCTAAACAATCTGCGGTAAGCCGTTTAGATCGCAGAGTGTTCCCCTCTGCCGGGTACGATAGTTGATCGTAAAAATCTTGTTAACCAGCATAGTCCTGAATCGCTTGTTTTTTCATTTTTACCGTGCTATAACAAGCGCAGTTCTGGTATCGGTGCACCGATGCCGGTTTGCACTCTGGCAAGGAGATCTTTAGATGCTCGCTCTCCCGCCGGCGGCACGCTTTTATCTCATCGCGCTCTGGTCACTCGCGTCGCTTCTGGCTCTTGGGTTGTTGATTGCACTTCCGATCGAACCCTTTGGTCTGAACCAACTCCTCGCTGCGCTGATCTTTGCGGTAATGCTTACCGTCGCGGATCTCATCGCCTTTGAGATGGAAGATGGGCGATCGGTCTCGATCGCGGTTGCGTTTCTGATCGCTGCGATCACCTCGTTGCAATGGCCGCTCTATCTGGTAATCGTTCTCGTGGGCACGGTGTGCGCTTCTTTTGCGCGCGACGTTGCCTGGTGGCAGACGGCTTCGGTGGTTGCGGTGCGCTGGCTGGCGGTGCTTGCCGCAGCGGCAATTGCACTGTTACACACGGGGCCAGGCGCCATTGAACCAGGGGTGGGCCCATTACCCTACACAACACTGCCGGCATTGTTAGCCTTGCTGGTTACCGGCGTTGTGATCTACCTGGTCGAGCGGTTCGCCGATGCCGGCCTTGAGGCGCTGCGCGAAGGCGTTCCGTTGCGCCAGGCATTGCGGCTGCGCGCCGATGAGTTACGCTGGCACATTCTGATGCTTGCGCCGCTCGGCGGCTTGCTCGGCACGCTCTGGCATATTAACGGCTGGGCATTCCTGCTCGGAATTGTGCCGGTGGTGATTGTGCAGAACGCATTCCGTAATCAGGCCGAATTGGTGCGTTACAGCTCGGAGGTGCGCAGCCTCGCCGCAGACTCGTCGGCGCTGAGTAACAAGCTTGAGCGCTTGCAAAGCCTGATGATTGCCCTGATCACTACCCGCGATGTGCCGACGATGCTTGAACTGCTCAGTTCGCGCCTCGCAGCACTAATGGGCGCCGCCAATGGCTGGGTAGTTGTGCTGGACGATCAGCAGGTGCCGACGATGGTAGCCTCGTACAACCTGCCGATCGCTGCGGATGGGCCTGGGCCGTTTGCTGTGCCGTTACCCAAGAGCTATGAGGCTGTGCTTGGACGCCAGCGCGTGATGATGTTCACCGACCAACACCTCCAGACGCTTGCCCCACTGCCCCAGCTCACACAGGGGCTGTTCTGGAATGCGCTGGTCTGTATTCCACTTGTCGATGAGAAGCGCGTTGTCGGTGCAATCTGTCTCACCTTTGCCGAGATTCGGGGCCTCTCCGAAGATGAGCAACGGGTGCTGATGGCCTTTGCCCGTCAGACTGCCACAGTGATCGCGAATGCGCGGCTATTCCGCAAGCTCCAGGAATCGCAGGCCGAGTTGATCCAGTCCTCGAAGTTGGCCGCCGTAGGCACCTTTGCCGCCGGTATTGCGCACGAGTTCAATAACTTGCTGGCCGGGATGCTCGGGTATGCCCAATTAGGCCTGGCAACGGCCGATCTCGACACGAAGAACGAAGCGTTTAAGGTTGTGGTCGATACGTGTAAGCGCGGCAAGAGTATTACCGGCAGCTTGCTTACCTTCGCGCGCCGTCAGGAACCACGCCGCGAGCTTGCTGACTTGTATGATGCAGTGCAGGGTACGCTTACGCTCATGGAGATCGAGCTGCGTAAGCACAACATCCAGATCGTGCGTACGATCCGGCCGGTGCCGCTGACGATCTGTGATGCGGGCCAGATCTCGCAAGTGTTCTTGAACTTGCTCACCAATGCCCGCGACGCGATGAAGCCCGATGGCGGCACGCTGACGGTGACCCTCGACAGCGATGAGAAGCAGATTGTACTTGCGGTAAGTGATACCGGCCACGGGATTCCCGACAGCCTGCGCGATAAGATTTTTGAGCCGTTTGTGACGACGAAGGGCGCCCTGGGCGGCAGCGCAACGCCTGGCACCGGTTTGGGCCTCTCGGTGTCGTATGGGATTGTGAAGAGCCACGGCGGCACATTTGATGTAGATAGCGTTCCCGATCAGGGCACCACAATGACGCTCCGCATCCCAATCGTCGATAACCCGCAAGCTGCGGCGGCGATTGCCGAAGCCGAACAGGAGCCGGAGGAGTTGCCTCCGCTGCGCCTGCTGATCGTGGATGACGATGTCTCGATTGGCGGATCGTTAAAGGGCCTGCTGGAACATATCGGCCATCAGGTGACGGTAACCACCGATGCTGCCATTGCACTCGATCTCTATAAGGCTCAGGGGTTCGCTGTGGTGATGACCGATCTGGCGATGCCGGGGATGAGTGGATTACAGCTCTTGCGTGAGTTGCGCGCCGTTGATGGGGAAGCGCGCGTGCTTGTATTTACCGGCCAGGCGTTTGAGCGCCAGGTTGAGGAGGCGCTGCGTTCCGGCGCAATCGCGGTGCTACGCAAGCCGTTTGAGCTTGAAGAAGTGCTTAAAGCGTTGCGTACAGCCTATATGCAGCAGCGCCGGGTTGCCATAGCTGCACAATGAGGCAGGCGGCAGGCGGCAGGCGGCAGGCGGCAGGCGGCAGGCGGCAGGCGGCAGGCGGCAGGAGACTGAACAGGCTCTCCCGACTCCTGACTCTTGTTACTTCAGTTCGGGCATTTCAACGGGGTCTTCGCGGGGTTCGCAGACGCCACAGAAAAGGGCATGAGCGGTGACAATAGCGCGCTGTTTACCGCGCTGATCGCGGTAGAGGGCTACAATATGCGGTAGCTCCTGGGTGTGCTCTTTGCAGACAGCGCGCCCGCAGAAGATGCAGGCGCCATGAGCGGGACGCTCGCAATGCCAACAATGCATCTAAGTTCTCCCTGGCTCCGCCTGGTTGGGCGCATTGGCGTTCGCCGGGCGGAGCTGTTTCTTGATTGCGCTCACTATACGCCTTATACTGCGTTCCTGCCAATCGGATGTTAGGGGCGTTGGAGTGGGTACTACAGCATTGCTCAGATCGATTGCGCCTGCGTACCATGGCGCGAGCACAGCGCGCCACCCGGTTCAGTGGCCGCAGTGGCTCAATCATGGTGCTCAGTGCTCTAATAAGGCAAAAGGCGCAGGTACAGTTCCTCATAGCGTGGGGCCAGGATCTGTACGTCGAGGTTATGTTGGGCGAAAGCGCGTGCGCCTGCACCCAGACGCTGCGCTTCAGCGGGATCATTGAGCAGTTGGGTAAGCCGGCGGGCGAAGAGGTGCGGCGTGGGCGCGAGCAAGCCGGTGGCGCCATCCACAATCAGATCGGGGGTGCCGCCGGTGGGCATGGCCAGAATCGGCGCGCCGACGGTTGCGCCTTCGATCAGCACCCGGCTGAGCGGTTCGCCCCAGCTTGAGGGAAAGAGCAGTACCGCGCAGCGGGCCATTAGGCGCAGGAGTTCCAGGTGGCTCACCCATTCGAGAAAGCGTACCGGAACATCCAGATCAGTCAGTTCGCGTTCAAGCATGGTGCGCAACGCACCGTCGCCGGCGATTACCAGTTCGAATGGCGGTAGTTGGGCATTGAGGCTACGTAGTTCGCGGAAGATCGCTGGGAGTAGCCCGGCGCCTTTGTTTGGTTCCAATTTGCCGGCAAACAACAAAAATGGTTTGTCTGTTGCCGGCGCAGGCAGTCCGGCAACCTGTTGCGCCAATGCTGTTGTATCGACCATATGCGGCAGAACGTGCAGCCGCTCAGGGCGCACAATGCCTTCCAGCCGGCGGGCAATATAACCGCTACAGGCGATAACCGCGTCGGCCTGGGCCAGATAGGCGGCACGCCGCCGCACATGGCCAAGCATATAGGGCAATGCCAGCAGTGCCGCTGTGCCGCGCAATACACCGAGGCGGGCAGGCAATTCCGTCGCCAGCGCCGCCCAACCGGTTGTCGGGTGCGGCAGTCGGTCGCCGTGCAGGCCGGTGGCAAAGTAATGCCAGGGCCAGTGGTCGCGTACGGTTACTACAACCGGCGCCCGCAGCGTGCGTGCGGCGATCACAGCCGCCGGAGCGGCCTGCACGTGCTGGGCATGGATCAGCGTCGGGCGGGCGGGATCGGGATGTGCAGCGGCGACAATCGCGCGGGCATAATCCGGCCAGAACAGTTCGTGGCGCCAAATATTTTGGAGGATCGGCAGATTGGGCGCGCTGTAGCCTACCCGCAAGGCGGGAATGCCCAGTGCAGCGCTGGAACGCACGCCATGTGCGCCGCGTTCGGGCACGATCGCCGTGACTACGTGCCCGCGCGCTTGCAGAGCGCCGGCCAGCGCGTGACTGCTCCAAGCGGCGCCACCTTTACCGTCGGGCGGAAAAACATCACTAGGCATCAGAAGCTGAATTGACATGGCGCGTTATAATAAACTTACATAACCTTCAACACTGCCCTCTAAGCGTAAAGGATGGCTTCCCATGCAGGAATTTTTCGAGTTCAGCCTAGGGGCCCGGGTACTCTACAAGCACGGGTTGGCAAGCGAACTTGGTGATCTTGCCGCCGATCTTGGCGTTCGCCGAGCCTTTATTATTGCCGATCCGGGCGTTGCTGCAGTTGGTCTGCTTGAACCAGTGATCGCCGGCCTGCAAAGCCAGGTCGAGGTTGTTGGCGTGTACACCGATGTACCGGCCAATTCGTCGGTGCATAGCGTGATGGCTGGGGCGACGGCTGCACGTGAAGCCGAGGCTGATCTGCTCATTGCGGTGGGCGGCGGTAGCCCGATCGATACGGCAAAAGCGATTCGGATTGTGCTGACCCATAATGGCCATCTGCTTGACTACCAAGGTTACAATGTGCTCGACAGGGCGCTGGTGCCCCTGATTGTCGTGCCGACAACGGCCGGCACAGGCAGTGAAGTGACCTCGTTTGCGGTGATCCGCGACGAAGACGCCGACTTGAAAGTGACTTTCGCCAGCAATTTTCTGGTGCCCACGATCGCCGTGCTCGATCCTGCGCTTACTACTAGCCTGCCGCCGCGCCTGACTGCGGCAACCGGCATGGATGCTATGAGTCATGCGATCGAGACCTATGTTTCAACTGAGAATAGCCCCTTCAGCGACAGCCTGGCGCTTCATGCGATCGATTTGATCAGCACGCACCTGCGTGATGCCGTGCGCGACGGCGCAAATATGGAAGCGCGGGGGCAACTGCTGCTCGCCTCGTGTATGGCCGGCATTGCCTTTTCCAACAGCTTTCTCGGGATCGTACACGCGCTTTCGCACGCCGTGGGCGGCAAGTTCGCCGTCCACCATGGAACACTGAATGCGATCTTTCTGCCCCCGGTGATGCGCTTTAACAGCAGTATCGCGCCGGATCGTTACGTGCGGATCGCCAGAGCAATTGGCGTGAATGCCGGCGGGCGCAGCAACGAAGAGGTGATCGCCGACGGAATCGCCGCTGTATACACCCTCGTCGCCGAGTGCGGCCTGCCGACAACCCTGCGCGAAGTGGGCGTGCCGGAGGAGGCGTTGCCGGAACTGGCGACGATTGCGCTCGTTGATGGGGCAATTTACCACAATCCGCGGGTAGCTACGGAAGCGGAGTTGCTCACGATGCTGCATGAGGTATGGTGATCGGTGGGGTCAGAAGTCAGCATGTCGGGCCGGGAGGGTAAGCTGCGGAGGTTCAAGCGATTGCGCCTCAAGGAGTAGGTACAGGCAAATCTTACGGGCCGGTTGAACGGTAAGGAGCCATAATGACCGTTCCCGCTTCCACCGCCGTGTTGGCTGCAACCTGCACGCCCTGGGCCAAGACAGCGCCGCGGGTGATCAGGGTTGCGGCATCGAGCCGGCCGAGCGTGGCTGCCGTCGGTTGAAGTTCGCTGAAGGCTGCGGCGCGGAGATGCGCCTGCGCCCCTACTTGCGCTCGATCATCGAGCCAACTTGCCGCCACCATTGCCTCCGAGCCGACAACCGCCCCGGTGCCCAGCACACTGGCCTGAACCTGCGCCCCAACGGCGACGCACGCACCTTCTTCCAGCACACAACCCTCCAGGCGTGCCCCTGCCTCCACCACACATCCTGGTCCGATCCAGAGTGGGCCGACGAGCGTAGCCGCAGGATCGACCGTAGCCGTTGGGTCGACAATCACTGCCCCAGCTTGCTGAGCGAGCAGGAATTGCGCAGCGCCGAGCGCTTCCCATGGCGTACCGACGGGAATCCAATGGCCAATACAAACGTGGTAGCCCACCCGGTGCCGGGCGGCGAGTAGCTCGATCAGGTCGGTGAGTTCCAGTTCGCCGCGCGGCGAGGGCACGATCTGCGCCAGGAGCGGAAAGACCGCTGCGTCGAAGTGGAAGATGCCGGGGTTGGCCAGCGCGTTGGGCGGTGGGTCGGCCGGCTTCTCGATGATCCCGCGCACCTGATCGCCGACAATGTCGAGCACGCCAAAAGCACGCGCATCGGCCACGGGCAGTGCGGCCATGCTGTAGCGTTCAGTACCCACGCCGAGCACATCGGCGCGGGCGATCAGGTTATCGCCATAGAGTAGAAAGAACGGGGCATCAATCGGGCCAGCCACTTGCAGCGCACCGGCAGTGCCGTTCACTTGCGTCTGGTGAACGTAACGTAGCGCAATGCCGCGATAATTTGGGCCAAAGTGGTTGGCGATCGCCTCGGCGCGGTAGCCGACAACGAGTGTAGCCTGCGTGACAAAGCCCACGAGTTCGTCCAGAATGCGGGCGAGGAGCGGGCGCCCCAGCAGCGGGATGAGCGGCTTGGGGCGCTGCGCCGTAAGCGGACGGGTGCGCCTCGACTCGCCGGCGGCGAGGATGACGGCATAACGAGTGGTGCAGTCTTCAACGCTCATGAACCCTCTGATTAGCGTTCAGCCTGAAAGCTGTGCAGCGTCGGTGTGTAACCGCCGCGTCCGTTCGGGTCGAGCCGCACATACGAGAGCGAGGCAGTGTAGCTCGCAGGGTCGGCGATCGCATCCCAACTGTAGCTCCGCCGGCCCTCATCTTTGAGGTGCGGTGTCCAGGTGCCGCTATTGTAATAGAAGCCCTTGCGCCCGTCACTCAGGTCGAGCGGCATGCTGGCTCCGTCGATTGGGCCGTGGGTATGGCCCATGATCACCGTGGCCACACTCGGATCAGCCTCCAGCGTTGTGCGCGCCGCAGCGCGATAGCCGTCTTCCTGGGCGCCAAAGCCTAGGATCAGGTCGTCTTGCGGGCCTTCAATCGCCTCATCGAGCGTCTGCTGATGGGTCATTCCGGATTGAATCATCGCCCATTCGACGGGTTCCAGGGCCAGCAGTTCGCGTTCGAGGTCGGCGCGAGCCATCGGATCGCTCATGTGCGCTTCCAATGCAGCGCGCAGATCGGGATCGGCCACGCTGGCGACCATCTCCTCCAGGGTCGGCGGTTCACCCGCGCCGAGAATCATATCTGTGCCGGCGCCTAACGGCGGCAGGCCGCTGGTTACCAGAAAGCGCGTCACCAGGCCCAGTGCGGTGGCAGTGAAGCGGAAATCGTTGCGCAGGCCGAGCTTCACCACCCGCAGAATCGGTTTCACATTGTCGATGAACCAGCGATCGCGCTCGAGCTGGTTATACACCTTGTCCACGAAAAGCGTGCCCCAACAACGGATGAGCCGCTGCACGCCGGTGTGGTCGACGAGAAAGGGATGCTCCATCCGTGGGGTGATCCGGTTCGGCGGATCGTACTCGTGGCCATGCTCAATGTAGACCCGATTGCGCGTTCCATTGCCGAGTGTATAGCTGTAGGGCACACGGCGCAGGTCACCCCAGGCGCCGGGCGGGTAAATTGTGTCGAAAACGAGCACCCAGACCCGCCGCCAGAGCAGATCAACATCGTGGTTGCCGACGATAATCGTGATTGAGTGGCCTTCAGCCAAAAAATCGCGCAACGCCTGAAACACTTCCCGGTGGCCAGTGGCGATCTCCGGCCGTAACCCGAGAATGACCTCAGTACGCAACAACGACTCGGCTTCCGTGGTGCCGAGATTGTCGGCGGGCGAGGTAAGCCCTAGCTTGGGCAGCACCTGTGGGTATTCCAGAAAGTCACCCGCCAGGACGAGTTCAACTGGATCGACGCTCTGCCCAATTGTGTCCAGAAAGGTGATGAACTCGGCGTCGTGCTTGAAATCCTCCAGGGGATCCCACGCACCGTTCGGCAGTTTGCCCGGCCCCAGGTGGAGATCACTCACGACATAGACGACGCTGTCCACGTTGTCCACGCTTACCCCCTTGTACTGTTCGCGACTCTACGCCCTATGATAGCATGGCACGCCAGGGGGCTGCGTAGCGAGTGGCGAGTGACGAGTGACAAGTGCGCTGCGGTGTTTATTTAGGGTTATTACGTGTTGCGTATTGCGTACCTACACCGCAGGGTTCCAGATACGCAATACGCAACACACAACCCTACGTGCGCGCAACTTCGCGGCCATGCTCACGCTGGGCTTTTGCAACGCGCTGCTGCACGAGTAGGCTAAACATGACCATGTGGGTCACGAAGAACGCCGGTACGAAAAAAGTAGGAATAAACCACGTCGCGCCTAGTTGATACTGCTCGGCAATATCGTGACGGATGCCTTGAGCGAATGCATTCACAAAATCCAGCGTGCCGACAATGTTAAAAAGCCAGACCAGGCCGAGCGCAATCCGCCACTGCTGCCGCAGGGCAATAAGCGCCAGGCCGGCCAGGATCACGGCCAGCAAGTCGCCCAGCGCACCAGGAACGGCGAAGCCAGGCGGCAGCGTATCCCCGATCACCTGCGGCAGTACGAATACAACGCCCATTGTACGCAGCATATGAAAGAGCAGCAAGGGGATGAGCGCCGCTTCGAGCGGTATGGCGCGGAGGCGCGGCAGTAAATACCAGCGGGCAACGAGCGTCGCAATGAGTAGGTTGGTAACTACCTGAAGGCCAAAAATCGCTGTACCGTTCATGAAACCCTCCTAGTATACGTGTATATACACCTATTAAGCAAAAAAATCAGACCTGGGCCGTGCGCACGACAGCCTGCAATTCGGCATACAATGTGTTCCAGCGCTCAAGCCCCAACCCGTCGGTGATCATGCGTGCCTGAGCTTGTTCCCACAGTGGTAAAATTGCGTCGAGTTTGTACCCTCCAATATTAGTCAGTTCCACCAACCGGGTGCGCCGGTCGGCGCCTGGCCGAACCAGGACGAAGCCTTGCGCTGCGAGCGGTTTGAGATCGCGGGTAAGGGTCGTGCGATCCATCACTAACTCTTCAGCGAGCTGTGAGATCGTCGGGCGATCCATGGCAGCCACGGCCATCAATAAGGTCACCTGGGTGGCGCGCAGGCCGGTTTCGCGCAGTATGGTGTCGTATAAACTTGTCACTGCCCGCGCAGCCTTGCGCATGTTCAAGCAGACACAGTTGGTTACAACATCGTGGGGTTTCATAATTAGGAGTATATGCACGTATTTAAGGTTTGTCAATAGGCCGCCAACGGAGTTTAAGCGTATATGACTGATTCTTTTCTCACCCGCGTTGGCTTGCACGCCGAGCCGGCGCCACCACCCCTGGCTATTGTCGGCGGCGGCGCGGTGCGCATCACCGCAATGACGGCCCGCCTGATCCGCCTGGAGTGGTCGCCCGATAGTACGTTCGACGATCGCCCAAGCTACGCCTTTCCACGGCGCAGGCCGGAAACGCCGCCCACCGCAACTGCCCCGCTGCCGCTCGCCCTCGACACCGGCGCGGTGCATGTGACGTATGACGGCGAGGGTGCTTTCACCAACGCCAATCTGACGATTCAGTTCACCCTGAACGGCCAATCCGTGCGCTGGACGCCCGGCGTGCCCGACACAGGCAACCTACGCGGGGCGCGGCGTACGCTCGATGAGTGTCGGGGCGAGGCTGCGCTGGAGCCTGGCCTGCTCTCGCGTGACGGCTGGACGCTCCACGATGAAAGCGCCGTCGTGCGCTTCGATCCCACGACGGGTTGGGTGCAACCGGCCCTGGCCGGCCCGCGCCAGGACTGGTATTTCTTCGCCTATGGCCACGACTTTGCCGCCGCGCTCGCCGAGTATACGCAGATCAGCGGTTCGGTGCCGCTGATCCCGCGCTGGGTGCTGGGCGCGTGGTGGTCGCGCTACTGGGCCTACAGCGAGGAAGATTTGCGCACGCTCGTCGCCGCGTTCGCCACCCACGATCTGCCGCTCGATGTGCTGGTGATCGACATGGACTGGCACACACCCGACGGTTGGACCGGCTATACCTGGAATCGTGAGCTTTTCCCCGATCCGCCCGCATTTCTCGCCTGGCTCCACGAACAGGGCCTGCGCACGACGCTGAATCTGCACCCCGCCGACGGCGTCCATCCCCACGAAGAAGCCTACCCGGCCTTTGCTGATGCAATGGGCCAGGATCCGGCGGAGCGCGCTCCGGTGCCCTTCCGCATTGGCGATCCGCGCTTTGCCGAGCACTATTTTGCGCTCCTGCATCATCCGCTGGAGGCGCAAGGCGTCGATTTCTGGTGGATGGATTGGCAACAGGGCCGCGCGTCGGAACTGTCCGGCCTCGATCCGCTGCTCTGGCTGAACCACCTGCACTACCGCGACATGCAGCAGCGCGCTGGGCGTCGTTCGCTGATCTTCAGCCGTTGGGGCGGCCTGGGCAACCATCGCTACCCGATCGGCTTTTCGGGCGATACCTACCCAACCTGGGAGGCGTTGCGCTTCCAGCCGCACTTCACGGCCACGGCGGCGAATGTAGCCTACGGCTGGTGGAGCCATGATATCGGCGGGCATTTTACCGCCACCGACCCGGAGATCTATGCGCGCTGGGTGCAGTTCGGCGCTTACAGTCCAATTCTGCGCCTGCATTCGTCCAATGGCGCCGATGCCGAACGGCGGCCCTGGGCCTTTCCGCCGGAGGTGTTCGCCGCCGCCCGCAGCGCGTTCCACCAGCGCTATGCGCTGCTACCGTACTTCTACACGCTCGCCCGCGTTCACGCCGATACAGCGCTGGCGCCCTGTCGCCCGCTGTACTACCTCGCCCCCGAGCAGGAATCCGCCTACCTCGCCCGCGAACAATATCTGCTCGGCGATCAGATGCTCATCGCGCCGATTGTGCATCCGCTCGATCCGGCGCATGGCCTGGCGCCGGCCGAGGTCTGGGTGCCGCCGGGAACGTGGATTGCGCGCAGCACCGGCGAGCAGTTCGTCGGGCCGCAGTGGGTGCGCCTGGTGGGCGATTTGCAGGCCATTCCGCAACTTGTGCGCGCCGGGGGCATTGTGCCATTGGCGCCCGTCGCCGAGCGTAGCGATCGGCAGCCACGCGATCAGTTGATTTTGAGCATTTTTCCGGGCGCCGATGGCGCGTTACGCATCTACGACGACGCCGGCGAGGGCGAAGACTACCGCGCCGGGAACTGCGAGTGGACGCCAGTGCAGTTTACCTGGGCCGCCGACGGGCGCTCGTGTACGCTGACGATCGGACCGGTGGAAGGTTTCTGCGCCGCATTACCGCCTGAGCGGACGATCACAGTGCGCCTGGAGCATTGTTATGCGCCCGATGCAGTACTGCTCGACGGCGCGCCGCACGCCGACTGGCGTTATGATTCCGCCGCGCCTGGGGTACTGATCAGCCTGCCGGCGCGCCCGAAAACAGCCCCGATCACTCTGAATATTTCTGCTCAGGTTGATCTCGCCCGTGGCGCTGCGCCAAACACGGCCCTGCGCGAAGCCGACGCCCGGCGTCTGCTTGGGCCAACTGCCGCCGACCTGCCTGCCGACACGTTGATCACAGCCGCTCTGGAGCGCACCGATGCGGCGGCGACCCACGCGCTGGCCCGTTTGGGCGGCCCATTTGCGCGTGTCTACAGTTACACTCGGCCCGAAGATGCGCGGCGGCAACTTGGCGCACTGCTGCTTGCCGCCCCGCGTGACGGCAACCCGGCGAGCGTAAGCGGCGTCTGGCGTCTGGCCGGCGTCGATGGCATCCATGAGCAGGCCTTTACCATTGCCGCGTTGAACGAAGATACGATCCTCGCCTGCCCCTTCGTCTGGGATGGCCAGGTGCAGACTACGCAGTGGTCGGTGGAGGTGCAGATCGCCTGGCACGGACACACCCTGAGCCACGATTTCAGCAGCCTGCCGCTCTTTCCGAGCATCGGCGCGTGGCGGACCCTGGCGCGCCCGGCAAGCACGCCCTATACCATCGATGAACTGCTGACTGATGCGGGCGATCTGCAACCCAACCTGGCGTGGACGGAGCATCAGCACAGCCCAGGCCAGGGTGAATTGCAAAACCTGAGCGCCGTCTTCAATGTGCCGCTGCGCGATCACGCCTGGGCGGCGCCCGGAACCGATCTGACCGGCTATGCCGTTACGACCCTCCACAGCCCGGACGTGCGCGAAGTCTGCATTAACTATCAGGCCGCGCGTCGGGCGCAGATCTACCTGAACGGTGAACTGCTTGCCGAAGCGGAGCACGTCGAGACACCGCCGTTGGGCATGAACCTAGACTGGTCGCGCAGTGTGCCGGTAATGCTGAGTCCCGGCGCAAACACGCTGCTGATCATCAGTTCACACCCCGGCGACGCCCCGGCCTGGCACTGGTTCTTGCACGTTAAACTTACCAACCCGGAGGGCGCCGCCGTGCCTGAGGTAGGAATACTGTAACAGGCAAAGGGGCGCGGTAAGAGGAGAGATAGCGCATTGCAATACCGTCCTGCTCCCCCGCTCCGCGTGACGGAGCGGAGGTTGGGGGGTGAGGATGGTGCCGGATCGGCTGACGTTGCAGCAGCCCTGACAAATGAGCCGTGTCGTTGGGGACGCGGCAGGTTGTGACGTGCTACAATTGAACCACGCACAATGTTGCCTGTTGCCGCTTACATTTTACATTCACCAATGGGGGTTCGCGTGCGCCGCATCTTCGTTCTGCTGACGTTGCTTCTGCTCGCTGTCGCTAGTCCGCCCGTTGCGCCAGTTGCCGCAAATACACGCGCGGGTACGCCGGTCTACTTTCGCGAAACCGGCCACACGCTGGGGTATGCGTTTCGCGAGTTCTACGACCGTCAGGGCGGCCTGCCGATCTTCGGCCTGCCGCTGACCGAAGTGTTTGTGCAAGACGGGCGGCCGGTGCAATACTTCGAGCGCGCCAGATTAGAGTGGCATGGTAACCTGGGCCTGGTGCAGGCGGGGCATCTCGGGCGTTGGGCGGCCGAAGGACTCGCTTGGCACCCGGCATTTGCCCGGATCAGCGCCCCACCTGCCGGCGCAGTGCTCTATCGCGAAACCGGGCACAGCCTCGGCGGCGCATTCGCGAACTTCTGGCGCTCGAACGGCGGCCTGGCCACCTTCGGCTACCCGATCTCGGAGCCGTTTGAAGAGCAGAATGCACAGGATGGCGGCATTTATACCGTCCAATACTTCGAGCGCGCCCGCTTCGAGTACCATCCAAACAACCCGGCGCGCTATCAGGTACTGCTCGGCCACCTGGGTCGCCAGTATATGGCCGCCTACCCCGCGCCCGACTGGGCGGTTGCCCCGGTGCAGCGCGCCGAGCAAGCCTGGGATGCATTACGACCCACACGGGTCCGTCTGCCGCGCATCGGGGTCAATACCGAGGTGGTCAGCGCCGGCTTTTCGCTGGGCGAGTGGGATGTGCCGCGGTATACCGCCGCGCACTACTGGCCGATTGCCAGCTACCCTGGCACGCCGGGCAATGTCGTGATCGCCGGCCATGTCGGCTACCAAGACATTATCTTCAGCCAACTCCCAGCGGTGCGCAACGGCGACGAGGTGTTAGTGTCTACCGGCGGGGGCGAGCGGCGCTACATCGTTTCCGAGGTGCTGACGCTGTTGCCCGAAGAAACCTGGGTGATGGCGCCGACAAAAGATGAAGTGCTGACGCTCATTACCTGTGTGCCGATTGGCACGTATACCCACCGCCTGATCGTGCGGGCCTATCCGGCGCCGTAGAGCTGGGATTCAGGATTCAGGACGCAGGATCCAGGAGTGGGTTGTAGGACGTGTGTTACGCAATACGCAAGCAAATATTGGCCAGTAGGAGACGATCATTATGGAAGATAACCGCCGACGGGGCGGCTCGGGTTGGCTGGGGTGGGTATTCTTTTTCCTGCTGATCTTTGGCTCGCGCTTTGCCCCGCCCGTTGCAAATTGGCTCAGCCAGCAGACGGGTTTTAACATTACGTCTAGCGGGATCATGGGCGCCCTTGCGCTGCTTTATATTGGCTCGCTTATTCTCGGGCCGATTTTGGGCATGGTTCTGCGTAATGTGGGTGGTGGTACGGATGCGCCGACCATACCGCAACAAAATAATTCGCCCAGTCAATCGCCCTTCCCACAGTCAGGTGGGCCTTCAGCGCCGCGCATGCCCCCGCCCAGCACGCCGCAGATGCCGCCACCAACCACGCCGCGCCTCCCGCCGGTGACCTCGGCAAAAACGCCTGGTGCGCCGCGCTGGGAGCCGATTATCGAACCGCGTATTCTGATTTTCGGGATCATCGGGGTTGTGTTTTTGGGTGGGGTCTTACTCCTGGCGCTGATCTTCGCCGGGTCGATCTGAAAGTAGTTGCGGCATGAGCCTCTACGATCCTTTTGCCCGTTACTACGATGCCGACTTCCGCGACTACCAGGACGATCAGCCGTTCTACCGCGAAATGGTACGGCGCACAGGCGGGCCGGTGCTAGAGTTGATGTGCGGCACTGGGCGTGTCCTATTGCCGCTGGCTGAAACAGGCGTCCACGTCACTGGCATCGACATTTCGCCGGCAATGCTGCAGATTGCCCGCGAACAGGCTGAGGCGGCCGGAATTGCCCATAACGTCACGCTGCTTGAAGGCGATGTGCGCTCGATGGAGTTGCCGACCAGCAAGTTTGCTTTTGTGTTCGTTGCCGTCAACTCGTTTATGCATCTGGAAACCGTGCAAGATCAACTCGCCGCCCTCGTTACGGCGCGGCAGTCGCTTACGCGCAAGGGCACGCTTGTGCTCGACCTCTTTAACCCCGACCCAGCCGAGATCTTGCGCGAAGACAACCGGCTTGTGCTTGATCGCGAGTATGAACTCGACGGCAACCATGTGCAGAAGTTTGTTGCAATCGACAGCGCCGCCGCCGAACAACTCAGCCGGGTAACCTACCTCTACGACGAAACGACCCCTTCCGGCGCACTGATTCGCCGCACGATGCATTTTAATCTGCGCTGGTTTTACCGCTACGAGATCGAACATCTGCTCATGCGCGCCGGGTTAATGCTGCGGGCAGTCTATGGTTCATACGACCTCGACCCCTACCAGAGCGGTTGCCCACGCCTGATTGTCGTCGCCGCGCCGAGTCGCTAGGACTGCCGGTGGAAGCCTCTGCCTGGTATCGACCAAAGATGAATGCCGAAGGACGAAGGCCAGGCGTGGTGAGGCTTTGGTCGTTCGTCGTTTGTCGTTCGTCCCACATCGCCCAGAGACTTTTGGGGCGCTCTTTAGCCGTCGAACATGCAGAAACGGCTGCCCATTGCTGGACAGCCGAGAGGAAATAGGAGGCGGTGTGTGGTTGTGAGGTAGCTTCTTCGCGTGGACGACCACCGCATATCGTAAGGCGCTCTGCTATCTGTGAATAGTATAACGAATATCTGTTAGATTGGTATTAAGCGCGTATTAGAGCAACGTTAACCTTGGCTACCTAGCGCACGATCGTAAGCACAGCCACGGCAAAGAGAAGTTGGGCGACAACTGAGGCGACCTGCAGCATGCGGGCACCGATCGGCTCGCGGGTATACAACGTCAGGCCCAGGCCGAGGTTGATCAGGCTAACGACGGTAGCGGCGAGGGGCAGAAAAAGCACCTGGTGGCGCGGTTCAAGTTCGGTGGCGGTACCGGCGGCATCAGTACGAACGGCAATCAGTTCAGGTAGGTTAGGATAGATGGCCATCAGCCAGCCTAATACAACCATGTTCAGCACAAAGGCGGCAATCAGAAAGCCGCGCACCACCCGGTCGTTCCAGAACGGATAAAAGAAGATCCGTCCGGCTTCGATGCCGGGGCTAAGCTGCTGGATCGCCCCCAGGCGCCAGCGTTGTTCCAACTCCTGCACGAAGGCGTCGGCTTCAGCAGGGGAGATCGCGTAGGCATCAGTAGCGGTATGCAGCACCAGAGCGCGTTCCGGCGGCAGAGTAGTGAAGCGATGCACGGTTCGCCCGGAGGGCAACGGACTGCGCCCATGGTAGTAGCCGAGGCTATTGAGCAGATCGACCGGGCGTTGCGGCGTGCTCAGCCCACCTTCGATCGTTTCGATCTGCGCCAGAGGAACCACTGCGCGGTTGCCAAGCCAGAAGATATAGACACCGTTGCGATCGACGCCATACGCCAGCGTTAAGGTAGCCCCCACCCGATACGCAAGCGCGCCAGCAAGCAGCAGGCTCAAGACAGCGCCCAGGAGCTGCGCGAAAAACGGCAGTCCAATCGGCCAGGCCTCGGGCGGGGCAGCCAGGGCGACCCCAATCTGTACCAGGAGGAAAATCGCCGCGCCAATGGCGGCAATGAGGAGCAAAACTGCGAACCAGATCCGTGCCGACGAAGCGGCTTTCCAACGTCGCATAGTGTAGTGTTGAGCGGGCCATCATTAGAGCGGGTATGCCCATTCCAACGATGGCCCACGGGCTATTTCGCCTACGGTGTCGGCGTCGCCTCGACCTCAGGCTCGGGCGTCGCTTCGAACTCAGGCTCCAGCGTCGGCGTCGGTTCCGGGGTCGGCGGGCCGGGCAAGAAGGTCGGCACAAGTGTCGGCACCGCCGCGGTCGGCGCCGGCGTCGGTGACGGTGTCGGCTCGGGGAAGCGCTGGATGTTGATTGCTGTGCGCTGTTCGCTCAACCATTCGTCAAGCCGGGTTGTACGCGCTTCGCGCAGTTGATCCTCAAGCGGGGGCACTTCCTGATCGACAACCTCGATCACATGCCAGCCGAAGATCGTACGAATTGGGTCGCTGATCTGCTCAACCGGCAGAGCAAATGCTGCTTCGACCAGTTCCGGCGGATAGGTAGCACCATTTTCGGCAACCCCATCGCTGCTGAAGAAGCCGAGCACGCCGCCGGCCTCGCGCGAACCGGGATCGTCGGAGCGTTCAGCGGCAAGCGCTTCAAAATCGGCGCCGTCACGCAGTTCGGCAGCTACGGCTTCGGCATCGGGCAGGGCCGCAGCGAAGGCGGCATCGATTTGCTCCTGGGTGGCACCCTCTTCCGTTTCCACGGCGATCAGCACCTGCCGTGCTCGTACGCGCTCGGGCTCTTCACTGGCCACGAACTCGCCTTCGGGAACGAGTGCTTCCTGGATTTTACGATTGAGCACCTGCTCGCTGTACTGCAGATTAAGTGCTGCCCGGAAGTCGTCGGTGGTCAGGTTCGGCTCAAAGCCAACTGCCAGCAATTCAATTTCGTAGAGCCGGAAGATTTCAGTGAGGATCTGATCAGCCTGAGTTGCAGCCTCAGCGGGCGCCGGTGTGGGCGCCGGTGTCGCTGTCGGCTCGGGCGTCGGGATGACGTCAGGCGCAGGCTCTTCCGCAACGTCTTCCGCAGCGGTTTCGCTTGCCTCGGCGTCCTCGGCAGCGGCATCAGTGTCTTCAGTTGCGGCAGTGTCCTCGGTTGCGGCGCCGGCAGGCTCAGTCGGCGGCAGCGGCAAGAATACCAGGCCCAGATCCTGCACCATCGCCTGGTTGATCTCGTCCTGAGTGACAGTAATGCTAAGCGGTGCTGAGCCCTGTTCTTTGAGTTGCCGGGTTTCCCAGCCACTAACAATCGTATCGTCAATCGGCAGGTTACGAATATTCTCGGCCTGGCGGTCAAGGCCGGGCGCCTGGCCCTGGAATTGCTGCGTAAACTGCTGGTTCCCGCCAAACAGGGCGAGCAACTGGAAGTTCTGCACAATCTGGCGGGTGATGGCGAGGCGCGCCTCATCCCAGTACCCACGCCGATCAATGCTCACACTACCGACTTGTGCGACCGGTCGGCTGGGCTTCCAGAGAAATTCGTAACCCAGGCCCAACAAAATCGAGGCCAGGGCAAGACCGATCGCACCGGCGACGATCAGCACAACGACGCGCTGACGCTGCTCTTCGTAATCGCGGCGCGGGGCTGGACGGCGTGATGTGGGGCGCGGTGCGGCGGTAGGCGTCCGACTCGGCGCCTTCTCGCGCTCACTCGACTGCGGATTCTTTGGAGTATCTGCCATGAGAGTTCTATGCACACAAATAGCCACTTGATGCCTTGCGCTGCAAGCGCTTGTTCATCACGTGGCTCGAATTGACCAATTTAGAAGGGGATGTCTTCATCCCCAATATCGGGGGCGGGTGGCATTGCGCTCCCACCACGCGGTGAACGGGGCGCATCACGCGGGGGTTGAGTATCATCGTTCTCACGACTCCCACGACCCTCGCGGTTATCGAGGATGATCATATCCGAGGCGATGACCTCGGTTTTGTAGCGGGTCTGCCCACTTTGCTGATCTTCCCACGAGCGCGTCTGGAGGCGACCCTCCAGATAGACGCGCGTCCCTTTATTCAAATACTGATTACAGATCTCGGCCAGCTTATTCCAGGCGACAACGCTAAACCACTCGGTTTCTTCGCGCGTTTCACCATTGTTGTCGCGCCACTGCCGACTCGTGGCGACCCGAAAGGTCGTCACAGGGCTTCCAGAGGAGGTGTAGCGCATCTCCGGATCGATACCGAGCCGACCGATGATCATCACCTTATTCAGGTCGCGTGCCATGAACGTACTCTCCGGTCGAACGCGCGCCTGGTGCGAGCCACGCTGCGCAACACTAGGAGGCTTACGCCTCGCTCGCTTCGGCGACGGCTTCGCTCTCTTCGGAGTCGACAACGATCGCCTTGTGCTCGATCAGAGTCACCAGGTGGCGCAGGATCGCATCGGTCAGCTTGATCATACGCTCCAGTTCGATCACCTTGGCCGCGCTGAGCGAGAAGTGCAGCAGAATATAATAGCCCTCGGTAAACGAGCGCCGGCTGGCTTCACCACTCACATAGTCACGAATGGGATACGCCAGCTTTCGGCGGCCCCAGGGCGATGCCTGATTGGCACCGGTAACGGCGCCGCCATTGGCTTCGATCGTCTGGGTAAGACGCTCGATCACTGCGGCGATTCCCTCTTCATTGGCGTGCAGGGGGTTAACAATAACCATCATCTCGTAGTCACGACGACGCTCGCGCACATTTCCCTCCTCTGGTGACGTCCCGCTCGTCAGACACACCCAGGGCGCGTTCTGGGCGGCGCGGCGGAACCGAAGCGATTAGCTGTACGTCTTGCACAGCTCCAAGTTCATACCATCAGGCGATTATACCATCGTGGACAGTATGGCGCAAACCAGCGTGGCGGCAGGCGGCAGGCGGCAGCATATGTTCGGCTTTGGTCTTTCGTCCTTGGTTTTCCGTCCTTGGGCCAATGCGCCCTTCACGCGCCTACCGGCAACGAACGCATCCCCGCCTGCCACCAATCGCGGGTAAGCATGGCCAGCATGCCATAGGCTACCACTACGACCAGGGCGATCAGGTCGATTCGACCCACTACCCAGCGGCCATGGGGGCGTATGAGATGGAGTGCCAGCCAGAAGAGCACCAGGCTGAGCGCGCCATAGAGCATGAGTGTGGCACGATAGAGTGGCAGGACGACGCGCTCGACGCCCTGTTGGCTGATCGTGCCCTGGGTGAGCAAGCTCAGAAAGACCAGCGGTTGGAGCGTTTCGGAAGAGACGATGTCCGGCGGGCGGGTGCGTCCGAGGGCCGAGGCGATCGCCGAGAGTGGGTTGACAACGACATAACTGGCTGGGGCTGAGGCGCCGGCATTAGTGATACTCCAGACATTTGCCGCGAAGAGCGTACCGCCGATCACGGCAACCAGAATGGCATAACACAACAGGGTTGCGCTATAGGTTTGGCGCGTCACAATCGAGCAAAACAGGCCCAGCATACAACCCATAACCGCCGTTCCGAAAATCGTGATCACAACACGCATAATATCGGCGAAGCCCACCCCGCCAAACAATATGATCACACTAAAGAGTGGCGTGCTAAGCAGCACCAGCAGCAGCAGAAAGGCCAACCCGGCCAGCAATTTACCGATCAACAATTGCACTGCCGAGAGTGGTGTGGCCAGGATCAACTCAAACGTCCGCTGCTCGTATTCGCCGCTGATGCTGTTGACCGTTGTCGCTGGGGCGAGGAAGATCGTCAGCGTTTGTACAGCGAGCGCCAGTCCGATAAACATTGCCTGGCCGATCTGGGCGTTGAAGATCGGCGGCCCACTGCCGACTGATCCGGCAACAGCGTTGTACACCAGGCGCATTGCAATCAGCGCCAGCCCAACATACACGGTAATCAGCAGCGCCGAACGACTGCCGCGCAACAATGTGCGGAATTCCTTCACCAGGACGGGCATCAGGCTCAGATCACGCATGCGCTACTCCAAATTATCCAGGGCGTTTGCGAATATCCAGTGTGGCAGCCCGGCGACCTCTCGCGCGCTGCCGGGCGACCACAAGGGTCGCCCTTACGGGAGGGTGCCTGCCACGCCGGCGGTAACGAAGAGGCAGCCAGCTTCGTCGATGCGACCGCTCAGGCGCACGATCGCCTGACCATTGGTGACGAGCGCGCCCGCTCCACTCAGTACCAGTTCGCCGGGACCGTCGTAGCTGGGTGGGGTGACCCAGGTTTGGGTGTTGGCATCAAAGATTTCGATCCGTACGCCCGCATTCGGCCAGGGCCGTTCACTAGCGAGCTCCAGGCGCAGCACATCGGCACGCAGGCCGGCCAGATCATTGGGCAGGCGCAGGGTCAACGTCACCGGTTCCGGCGATGCGATCACGCCGCGTCCGTTGCCGACGCTGTTACAAATGGTCTGGTTGGGCGTTGGAACGAGCCGCATCCAACCCGGCGGCACAAATACCTGACCGGCTCCGGTGAGTATAGGGCGACTTACGAGCAGGGTCACTTGCTGGCCGGCGGCGCCGGGCGCTGCAACATCAAGGGTGAGCGGACTCGCATCAAGCCAGGCGAAGACGAACGGGCCAGGTTCATCGCCGAGGTTGCCCTGAGCGACGGCGGCGTTGATCAGCGCCTCGCGGATCAGTAATTGGCGATCGATCCGCCCACCGATGCCCCGTCCGGCGGCTAGTTCAGCGCCCAGCATGATCTGGCTGATTGGTGTATTGAGCGCGCTTTGGGTCGTGCTGAGCGGCAAGGGCGGCGGCCAGTTCGCTTGCATTTCGGCGTCGGGGGCGAGGTTGCCCAGGCTGACGGCCTGACCGCCGAACACGATGATTACGTCGCGCAGTTGGCGTCCGGTAGTGTTGCGCACAATTGCGCGAATGGCCGTAGCACTTAGCTCCAGGCGCGCATCGAGGGCGGGCGTTGTGATCAGTTCTTCGGCCAACACGCCCTGGAGTTCCCAGGCGTCGATAGTGAGTTGCGCGGTGGCCACATTCTGGGCCAGATCGCCGGGCGCGCCGTTGATCGGGCCAAAAGCGGCACCACTCGCCTGAACCTGACGCAGCAGCGTTGCCGGGCCAAGGTTCGCCGCAAAGGTCTCGGCGCGGGGGGTAATCATGCCTAATGTGCTGCGAGCGCGGGCCACATCAGGGCTAATCTGCTCGATCAGGCTAATCTGCGAGACGATGCGCTGGTCGGGCCGGCGGGTCAGGGCTAACCCGACGCCAGCAGCGCCGATCACCAGGGCCACCAGCGGCAAGATTAGCCAGCCTAACTCCTGGCGGTCGATCCGGCGCAAGAGCAGAGCCACGCCGGGGCCGACGAGGATCGCATAGAACGCAAGCAGGGCGAAGAGCGGGCCGGAACTCGGCAAGTTAATCGCCGGCAGGTTGGCCAGCGCACTCGACAAGGTCTGTTCACGCAGCGGATCGGGCGTGGTTTCGACGCTGAGCCCACTGCCATACAACTGGGCCGGGACGAGCAGTTGATTCCAGAGCGTTGGTGCACCGGGCCACTCGCGCAGGCTACGCAACCCTGGGTCAAAGGCAAGTTGGGTTACCCGGCCCAGACCGACATCACGCTCGGCCCAGAGCGGCGCGGCCGCAGCGCCGAAGGGGCGCGCGTCGGGGGCGGGGCTGAGGGTAACGCCTTCGAGTTGAGCCGGCGCCGGCGCAGCGGCGTAGTCGGCGAGCGGATCGGTATTGAGCGCCGTGAGTGAGCCAACAGCAGCCGGCACAAGTTCGGGCGGCAGGCCGGCAATTGTTGCGGCGGCACCAGTTCCGCCACCCAGGATCAAGTGGCCGCCGCTACGGACCCAGGCGAGCAAAGTGTCGCGTTGGCGCGGATCGATCTCGGCCGTGATCGCGTCGCTAAGGAGGAGTAAGGACAAACTAGATAGGCCGGCAGGTTCAGTGGGTAGTTCGTTCGGGTTGAGCGGAAAGGCCAGAAAAGGGAGGTTGACGAGGTCTTCGCGCAGGGGCAGGCTCAGCACCGGCGGGTTGATCGCGGCGATCCCGAGCATGCGCTCGCCCTCACGCGGGCGAACCTCGATGCTTTGATCGGCAAGACGTTGGCCGGCTGCATCTTCCAGTGTGATCTGGATCGAGCGGGCCTGGCGATCCATGCCAACGAGCAGCGTAAGCTGGGCGGTACTGCCGCCGGCAAGTTCAACGCTATAGGTGTTCCGCCCGCTGGCGTTGGGCAATGCCGCCGCAACTGTAACGGTCATCGCTGGGCCGTCGTTGCGCAGATCGACCGTGACCGGCAGCCAGCGCCCCGGCGCGTAGTTACCAGCGAACGCGGGCCGAACGCCGCTCAGGCTGACATTGGCCTGGGCGCTGACCGGACGCGGCAAACCGACGGAAATGGTGATCAGGGCGCTGAGCAGCAGCAGGCTCACCAAAATGAAGATCATCCGCCGCAAGCGGGGCGTCTGGCACGGATTGGGCATGAGGAAGCACCTGAATGAAAAAGGCCGAATGAAAAATGCAAAATTGGCGTACAGAACGGGTAGCAATGCTGCGTTCTTGCCCCATTGTAGCAGAAAGGCGTGGCGCAAACCTACCAGAGTGTGAGTTGTTCGACGACGGGGCGGGGCGCATAGACGCGGAGGAGATCGGCGGGAGAGCGGCCAAAATAGCGCCCGTCGAGGGTGACGAAGTCGGCGGCTTTGCGCGCCTGAGGGCCGAGAGTGTGCAGATGGGTCAGGTCGCGGAAGCGATGCAGTCGGCGCAGGCGCACAATCCGCGCGACACTCACCGGGCCGAGGCCGGGGACGCGCAGCAGTTGCTCGGGGCTTGCACTGTTGAGCTCGATCGGAAAGCGGGCCGGGTTGGCCAGCGCGTAGGCGAGCTTTGGATCGAGATGCAACGGCAAATGGCCGACAGCGTCGTAGGGCAGTTCAGCGTGCTGAAAGCCGTACTGGCGCAGCATCCAGTCGGCCTGCTGCAAACGGGTAACGCGGACGTGCGGCGTTGCGGCGACATCCTCCATTGGCGTGCCGAGTACCGGGCGAAAGGCGCCAAAATAGACCCGGCGCAGGCCAATTTCGCTATAGAGCCAGCTCCCGGCGCTCAGCAGGTCACTATCACGCTCACCGGCGGCGCCAACGACAAACTGCGTCGCCAGGCCGGAGCCGAGGACGCCGGCGCGCTGCCAGTCGGCGGCCCAGCGCAAACGCTCGACAAGATCAACCGCCCAACTGCGCTCGGGCGAGATCCGCGCTAGGTGGGCGGCGCTCGGTGCTTCCAGATTGATACTGACCCGATCGGCGAGATGGGCGGCGCGCTCGATGTCGCCCGGTGTCGTGCCGGGGAGCAGTTTAACGTGGACGTAGCCGGTATAGCTATGCTGCTTGCGTAATAATTCGACGCCGTCGAGCATGCGTTGCACGGCGGTATTCACGCCACCGTCAACCGCTGAGGAGACAAATAAGCCCTGGACGACGCCAGCGGTGTAGCGGGGCAAGAACGTTTCGACGAGTTCGGCGGGGCTAAGCGCCGCACGCGGCAGATCATTGGCGGCGCGCAGGGGGCAGTAGGCGCAATTCCAACTGCAATTGCTGCTCATCAGCACGCGAAAAACCGGCCGCCCGCGCCGATCAACCTCGTCGCCCTCGGGCGCGGCCCAACTGGCGGGTTGCGGTTTGTAGCGGCGGCCCTGGGGCGCATACGTGTTGCAGAGATCGTAACGCGCAGCATCGGCCAGCGTGTCGAGTTTTGTGTCGAGATCCATAGGCATTGGGCCTCATCGGAGCGCGGGGTGGACACCGGGCAGCCATCAGCCATCAGCCATCAGCCATCAGCCATCAGCCATCAGCCATCAGTCATCAGGCTAGATCATCCCGCGTTCGCGCGCCAGCACGAGGGCCTGGGTGCGGCTGCTGACGGCGAGCTTGGCGAAGAGGCGGTTGATGTGCTTCTTAACCGTGCTCGGGGCGACGATCAAGTGTTCCGCGATCTCCTGATTGCTCAGCCCGGCGGCGATGAGCCGCAGCACTTCTTGCTCGCGCTCGGTGAGTTGATCGGGCGATACTTCAGTGTTGACGGGAAGTATTACGGGATCGGGCGGCGGCTCACCCGCTTCCAGAAATACCGCGACCAGACCTTCGGGGCGGGCGAGATGTTCAGCGGCGGTGCGCACTTCCAACGCTTCCGCTAGGCGCCCCAACTGGCGCAGGGCCTGGCTGCGCAGTATATGTGCTTCAACCAGATGGCGGCCGCGATCCGCCGCCGCAGCCGTTGCAGCAACACGCTCGGCCAGCACGAGGGCAGCGGCGGGCCGGCCAAGCGTGGAGAGCACATGCGCCCGGGTCAGATCTTCGATTTCATAAACCAGCAGCGGCAGTGCGCGATCAGGCGCTGCATCGACCTGTTCCATCCAGCGTACGGCGGCGGCGAGCCTGCCGGTGCGAGCGTTGATCCGGGCGCTATGCGCCGCAACCAAGTTGGTAAATACGGTGAGTTGCAGCCGCTGCGCTACATTATCGGCGGCGGCGAGATGCGTGTCAATGCGTTCGCGGTCGTTCTGGAGGGTGGCAATATCGGCCAGGCACAGATGAGCATCGACGGCGGCCAGATCATCGAGTACCGAGTTATCGTCCAGGCTCACACTGATCAGATCGTGGGCCTGAGCGAGATCGCCTAATTCGTAGGCTACGACGCCAAGGCCTTCCTGCGCCGCGCTGTCGAGCAGCGCCGCTGGGGCCGCCGGATCGCGGGTGTAGGTGCGCGCCTGCGCATAGCGGGCGGCGGCTGCCCGCGGGCGCCCGCGCAAAAGCTCGATTTCGCCCAGTTGGCACAGCGCAATAAAGGTGATCAGATCGTTGCGGTGGGCGGCGCCGAGGCGCGCGGCCTCATTCAGGTTCGGTATGGCAAGTTTCACGTCACCGGCAAACTGGGCCATAAATCCGCCGTTTAGCGCGGCCATCGCCTGCAGGAATGGATCGTCCGCCGGCTCACTCTGGATTGGCTCGAGTAGTGCTGATGGAGCGGGATGACCGCGCAAGATGGCGACGGTAGTGGCGATCATCTGCGCCTCGCGACCCAGATGATCGTTGCCGGTAACGTTGCCGGCCAGTTGCGTTGCGCCGTCGAGGTCGCTGCTGAGCACGCGCATCCAGGCGTTCAGTAGCAGCAGGCGCGGGGTCTGCTGAACAACCTTTTGTGGCAAGGCCGCGAGCCAGTTTTGGAGCGTGGCCACCTCACCGCTCAGCAGCGTAGATTGGCCCATCGTGCCGATCAGTTCGGTGGCGAGGGGCCACGCCTCAGCGGCAAGTGCATAACCGATCGCTTCGGCGGGGGCGCTATGCTCGGCCAGCCAGGTGGCGGCTTTGCGGCGAGTGGCACGTAATTGGTCGGGATCGCTGCGGGCGAGGGCGGTGCGCAACGCCTCGGCAAAGAGATGATGGTAGCGAAACCAGCGCTGCTCGTCGTCGAGGGCGATCAGAAAGAGGTTGGCCCGATCAACCTGATCGAGCAGCGCCTGGGCGGCGGGTTCGCTTGCAACCGGATCGAGCACGGCGGCGCAGAGTTCGACGGAAAAGCGATCCAGCGCGGCGGTTTGCAGCAAGAAGGTGCGCAATTCAACCGGTTGGCCGGCCAGCACCTCGCCGATAACATAATCGAGCACAGCCGGCGCGGCGCCGCTGAAGAGCGTGGCAACCTGAGTTGGATGGCTGCGGTTGCGGGCGGAATGGGCGGCCAGAATCAGCCCGGCGCCCCAACCTTCGGTGCGCGCCACCAGCGCCGCCATGGCCGGCGGATCGAGTTCGAGGCCAAGCACCGGCCCAAACAGCGCTTGCGCTTCGGCCAGCGTAAAACCGAGATCGGCAGGGCGCAGTTCGGTGAGGCTACGGCGCACACGCAAGCGTTCCAACGGCAGTGGCGGCACGGTACGGCTGGCAAGCACCACGCGCAACTGCGGCGGCGCATACTCGATCAGCAGCGCCAGGCTGGTGTGAATTTCGGGCGTACTAATCAGGTGGTAGTCGTCGAGGACAAGCAGAAGCGGATGCTCAAGCGCTGCGGCGCTATTAAGCAGCGCCGTCACCAGCGCCTCACCGGGATGGGTCGCGGCAGCGCGCAGCATCACCTCGGCATGCTGCCAGGCGCCGGGGGCGGCGCGCTCAAGGGCAGCGAGCAAGTAGCGCCAGAAGCGCACCGGATCGTTGTCGCCGGCATCAAGCGCAAGCCAGGCAACGCCGAGGCGCGGGTCGTCGGCCTGGGCATCGGCGAGAGCCTGGGTGAGCAAGGTTGTTTTGCCTGAGCCGGCAGGCGCAGTGATCAGCGTCAGCCCTTGGGCAAACCCGGCGCGCAGCACAGTGCGCAGGCGCTCACGGGCGACGAGGCCGGGGCGCACGGGCGGCGTCAGAATGCGCGTGATCAGCAGTTCGTTCATGGGTAAGGATTCAAAAGGCCAGCTTTAGCAGGCAGTATAGCATGGGGCGGGGCGGCGACCACGGGGCGATGGCGGCGGGCGGGCGGGGGCGGGTCGCGACCACATGGAGTCGCCCGTACAGGCTCGCGCAGAATGGTTACACCTGTGGTTAGTTAATTTGATATACTCATATTGGGCCTGGTAACTGCCGGCCCATACAAGACGAAAAAGAGCGCGTGCGCTCGGTATCAGTGAGGTCGCCCCAAATGCTGAAACATCCGGATAAACTCATTGCGGCTCTGGTTATCGTCATCATGGGGCTGCTCACGGCCCTATTGCCCTCCCCGGACCTCAGCCGTATCTATGTCATGGCCACACTGTTTAGCGCGGCGTTCATTACTGAGTTGCTGCTCTAGTCTATGGTTTACTAACAGGTCATTATCGTACCCAAACATGCCGAAACGCCGCGTCAGTTTACCTGACGCGGCGTTTCATTTTGGTGGGCCCCCAGGGACTCGAACCCTGAACCAATTGATTAAGAGTCAACTGCTCTACCATTGAGCTAGAGGCCCCCAACGAACCAGGAGTATAGCGGATGAGTTTTGCCTTGTCAACTTGTGTCTGCGCATGAAGCTTGGTAGAATGGGCGCAGTTCCCTTTTGTAAAGCGAAACGTATGCCCACTGAAGAGTACCATCAGAAATATGGGCCGATCCATCGGCGGCGCGGCGCCCGCCCTGAGTTGCCGCCTGATGAGCCGCCGCCTGAACAGCCTCCGCCGCGGCGGGTTCGACGGCGGGTGAATCGGCGTCCGTCGCTTGTGCCGGTGCTGCTTGGCGTGCTGCTGTTCCTGCTCATAGCGCCGCTCGCGCTGACGTATGGCTTGCCGATGGCGTATGGCGAGGCGGCCCTCCCCGGCGTGACAGTGCAGGGCGAGCCGGTGGCCGGGCGCGACCAGGCCGATCTCGCCGCCGATCTGACGACCCGCTATGCCGCCTTTCTCGCCGGTCCGCTGACGCTGGAGTATAGCGGTGCAACCTGGACGCCGGGCCTGGGTGAGTTGGGCTTACAGTTTGACCCCGACGCGCTTGCGGCGGAGGCCGTCGCCGCCGGGCGGCGCGGCGATCCGATCAATCGTTTGCGCGAACTGTATACACTGTATCGTACTGGCATCGACGTGACGCCGCGGCTAACCGTCGATCAGCGTATGCTCCAAAACTATCTGCTGCAGATTGCGCCGGCTGTCGAGCAGGCGCCTGAAGATGCCGCACTGAGCCTCGCCGCCTCGCGGGTTGTCGGTACGCCCAGCACCCCCGGCGTGCAACTACTCGTCGATGCAACTGCCAACGATATGCTGCTTGCTGTGCGCGATCTCGCGCCGCGCACCGTGCCCATCCGCACCCGTCGTCTCGACCCGATCGTGGGTGATGCGGCCCTCGTTGCGGCGCAGGACAAAGCGCTGAACCTGCTTCAGAACCCGATCGAACTGGTGCGCGGTGAGGAGCGTTGGCTCTGGGAACCCGAGCGTCTGGCCGAACTGTTGCGCGTCGAGGCACTTGACGGCCAGTTGGAGTTGCGTGTCGATCAGGCCCAACTTGAGCGCGCGGTTGAAGGGTTGGCTCAGGTAGCCGATAGCGGCACCGCCGAACCGCGGCTGCGTTTTATCGACGGTGCGGTGCTGATTGTTGAAGATGGGCAAGCCGGCTGGCGGCTCAATCAGGCTGAGGCGATCACGGCGTTGAACGATCTGCTGATGAATGTTACGCCAACGCGCACGCTCGAACTGCCCGGCGAGGTGGTGCTGCCGCAGATCACTGCCGAGAGTTTGCCGGGGCTAGGGATTCGCGAGCTTGTCGGCGAGGGTCTGAGCAGTTTTGTCGGTTCGGCGGAGTACCGGATCACCAATATTAAGGCCGGCGCAGCGCGCATGGACGGCGTGCTGATCGCTCCCGGCGAGGAGTTCTCGTTCAACCGTCAGCTTGGCGAAGTGACCGCCGATAATGGTTTTGTTGAAGGTTACGCGATCATCGGCAACCGCACCCAGCTTGAATGGGGTGGCGGCGTCTGCCAGGACTCGACGACGGTGTTTCGGGCGGCGTTCTGGGCCGGCCTGCCAATCACCGAACGCCACGCGCATACTTTCTATATCAGTTGGTATGATCGCTTCGGCCTCGGCTCCAACGGCGACGGCCAGGGTCTTGATGCGGCGATCTATACCGGCGTTAACGACTTGAAGTTTGTGAATGATACGGGTAATTGGCTGCTGATGCAGGCCGATGTAGACGAGGCGGCCCAGGTGCTTGCGATACGGCTGTACGGCACGAAGCCGGAGCGCGATGTGCGTCTGGAAGGGCCGTACTTCAGCAATGAGGTGCGCGCCCCCAGCGAGCCGGTTTATGTCGATGATCCGACGCTGGCGCGCGGTACAGTGCGGCAGAGCGATGTAGCCCGCGGTGGGCGCGATATTCTGGTCGAGCGCGTGATCATTGAGAATGGCGTCGAGCGCCGCGAGAGCTTCTTTACGCGCTTCCGCGCCTGGCCGAATATTTTTGTGCGGGGTACGGGGTAAGTTAGGAACCACCCATGCATGCATCGATCATTCCCCTGCTGCGCTGCCCGGCCCACGGCGGCACGTTGCGGCTGGCTGAGCACGCTGAAGGCTTGCTGACCGATGGGTTGCTGTTGAGTGATGACGGAACAACATACCCGATCCGCAATGCTGTGGCCTACCTCTATGTAGATGATGCGCACTGGGCGCCGAAAGCGCGTGAGGCGCAGGGGTGGGTGCAGTTATTTCGCGATACAAACGGGTATATTGATAACGCCGACGACTTTCGGATGCCCTACCTCGCCGAACCGCCCTGGAATGAGATCGCTCCGCAGTTCGATGTCATGCTTGATCTGGCGCAGCCCGGGCCGGGCACGCGGGTGCTCGACCTCGGCGCCGGGCGTGGTTGGGCAGCGCGGCGGTTTGCGCAGCGCGGTTGCACGACGGTGGCTGTGGATGTAGTTGACGATCCGCTGATTGGTTTGGGGCGCATCCGAGCGCTCACAGTCCAGGATGGTACGCAGATCAGCCCGATTGTTGCCGATGGCGAGAATTTGCCGTTTGCCCCTGGCAGTTTTGATCTGGTCTTTTGTGCCGCTACTTTGCACCACGCAACCAATTTGCCGTTGTTGTTGCGTAATGTTGCGAAGGTGTTGCGCCCGGGCGGCCTGCTGGTGGCGATCAACGAGCCGATTATTGCCGATCAGGTTAATGAGGCGGTGGCCCTGGCGACCTCGGAAGCGGCGCGCGAAATGGCCTATGGCATCAACGAAACCCGCCCGCATCTTGCCGATTATCGGCGGGCGCTGCGTGCTGCGGGCCTGCGCGAACGGCAGATCTTTCCCTGGCAAACCTATACGATCGGCCTCGAAGATCTCCGCACATGGGCCGGTCAATTGGGTGTGCTCACCCCGGACGCACTGCCCACCCGACGCGATCCGCTCGCGTGGCTGCGCCGCCGACGGAACCCGGCGAACCAGCGTGAACGGTTGCTCGGAACCTGGAATGAGTATCTATTTCGTACGCTTGGCGGCACAGCCGTGGTCGTTGCGGAACGCTGAAGGCGTGAGAGCGTGAGGGCGTGGGATCTACCGCCTGCGCCCTGGTATTAGCGAGCAGGCTTGATGGTTATACCGCCAAACTTCCTGACTGCACTTACGGCAGCGGATATGGGTATGGGGGTGGATCGCAGTTCAGTTGTGGGTCGGTTTGTTCGCCGATTGTTTCATTCAGCGGTGGTTGCTGAGCCAAACAGGGATCGGGCGTGGCAGTGGGCGCCGGCGGAGTGTCGGTTGGCTGGACCGGCGGCGGCGGATAAGGCTCCGACGTTGGGGTCGGCGCCTCGGTAGCTGTCGGTTGCGGTGTTGATTCTTCCGTTGGCGTTGCGCTGGGCGTCGCCGTTGGCGTTGCGCTGGGCGTCGCCGTTGGCGTTGCGCTAGGCGTCGCCGTTGGCGTTGCGCTAGGCGTCGCCGTTGG
>JBBRUG010000026.1:0-30991 GCA_038247995.1 Chloroflexales bacterium
CGGCCCTGCCTTCGTCCTGGTTCGCTCCGGTGTTGAGTGCGCTGCTCGTGCTTACCGGCGTACAACTCGTCAGCGCCTGGGCGTTGGCGCGCGTTCTGGCTGAACTAAGCCGCCGCGACGCCGAGAAAGCGGCCGACCTAAACTGGGTTTACATCCCCGCCGCGCCGCCACTCGGCGAGGTTGCCGCGCAACAGGCGTAACAACAGCGCGGCCAGGGCTTTAGCCCGCAGCCGCGCCGCCAAACCTGAGAGCCGCGTCATTCAGGGCGCCGCGGGCCGCACCCGCAAAACGCACTATGCATAGTTGGAGCGAGACAAACCTGGGCCAATGGCACTATGTGCTGGGCTACCTGATCGTCCTGGTTAGCCATAACTGGCCGCTTACGCTCGCCCTCGCCGGCAGTCTGTGGTTCGGCTACAAAGCCTACCGCAACCCGAGCCGGCTCTGGGTGAACTGGCTGCTTACAGCGCTGCTGCTCGGGCTCGCGTTCGAGTACCACAAACATATCGCGCCGACATTTCATGCAGCCGTCGACTTTCTTTTCCTGGCCGAACTCGGCGCGCTGAATTGGTTGTTCCACCTGCTGGTCGGGCCAATCGCGAATATGACGCTGGCCGTAGGATGGCTGGCCCTGCTCGTACAGGCGATCCGACAGACATATGCCGACGCTGTCCACGACAAATCTAATCACGCCACCCATATGGCTAGTATGTAAGGCCGAAGGATCAGCGGCGCTGATGTTTCCGCCCAACCAATAAGGAGCGCGCAAGATGAGTGAGTTAGAGCAAAACGGCCAACCGTCCCCGCCGACCAACGGCGCTGAGAAGCGTTCGGCCCCCGGCGATAAGACCACCGGGATCAAACTGGTGGCCCCGGCCAAGGCGAGCGAGCGCGCCGGCGAAATCCGCTTTGTCGAGATGCCGCGCGAACAGAGCAAGCGGCTCGATGTGCTCGTGCTGAACCCGCCTTCGCCCGACGGTGACCTCTTCCTGCGCGATATTGCGCGGGTCGGGCGGCGTACCCGCGACGGGATCATCTGGCCGCAAACGGCCCTGGCTCAGATCGGTGCCGTGGTGAAGGAAGCCGGCTATACCGTCGAGGTGATCGACGCAATCGGCCTGATGATGGACTGGAAAGCGTTTGAGCAGTACATGTGGGCGAAAAAGCCGCGCTACATGATCATCCATGCCACGGCGCCTACGCTGACGAACGACATGCGCACCACCTTCATCGGCAAGGCGGTGGGCACGATCTCCATGGCGATCGGCACCCACGTTACGCCGATGACCCGCGAGACGCTGGAGGCCTACCCAACGCTCGATCTGGTTGTGCGCGGCGAGCCGGAAATGACGATCATCGATGTGATCCGTACGATCGATCGCCAGGTGCAGCAAGAGCACGGCTCGGATACAGTGCCGGTCGGCAATACCGACCTGACGGCGCCCTGGCGCAAACTACCCTTCCCCGATGCATCGTACCTGACGACGCGCGGGCGTTTCCTGGGCGTTCACCCGCAACTGGTCACCCGCGCCCTGCGCGAAACGCTCGGCATCGGCTACCGCGACGAGCACGGCGAGGTAAAGATCAACCCCGACCGACCATTTATCGAGAACCTCGATAGCCTGCCCATCCCGCTGCACGACCAACTGCCCTGGCAGAAATACAAGGTGCCGATTGTCGGCGGCCCATACACCTTCGTGCTTACCAGCCGCGGTTGCCCAGCCGGCTGCCGCTACTGCATCAAGCACGTTACCTACCAGTCGAGTGTGCGCCACCGCAGTCCGGAGCATGTGCTCAAAGAGATGATCCTGCTCAAAGAAATGGGCATGAAGCATATCCACTTCGAGGCCGATCTCTTTACCGTCAAGAAGGAATTCGTCTACGAACTCTGCAATACAATCATCAAAGAGGGCTTACAGTTGCGCTGGAGCTGTAATAGCCGGGTCGATTTTGTTGATGAAACCGAGTTGCAACTGATGCGCCGTGCCGGCTGCTTCATGATCGCCTGGGGCCTGGAGAGCGGCAGCGAGACGGTGCTGAAGCGGGCGCGCAAAGGCACGACAGTCAAGCGGATCGAAGAGACGATCGCGGCCAGCCACCGCGCCGGCATTATGAACTGGGGTTACTTCATCATCGGCCTGCCGGGCGAAACCGTCGCGACGATCCAGCAGACAATCGCGCTCTCTAAGCGCATTCCGGTCGACATTGCGCTCTTCCACATTGCCACGCCATACCCCGGCACGCCCTTCTACTACGAGGCGGTTGAGAACGGCTGGATCCAGATGAACCAGTGGGAAGACTACGACATGTACTCCCACACGGTGCTGAACTACCCGCACCTCACCTCGCAAGATCTGGAGTACTGGGCCAAACGCGCCGCCCGCGAGTGGTCGCTGCGCCCCGGCCCGATCGGCACCTTCCTGAAGGGTGCCGCCAAACTCGACACGCTCGGCCAGCTCTGGACGATCGGCGTGAACCACCTGAAGTGGATGGGCGGCGGTGTGCGCAACAAGAGCATCGAGCGCCTTTCGGGTTCCAGCGATTAAAGCTGACATGTGGGGTTGCCGACGCATAAACCAAGGTACGTAAAACGTGCTGGTGCGGTGGCGTTTTGGCCCAGCGCACCAGCGTTCGTTGAGGAGCAGCGATGAGCACGATTCTGGTTACCGGGGGCGCTGGTTTTATCGGCTCGCATGTTGCGGAAGCGTTGCTCCAGCGCGGGCACCGGGTGGTAGTGCTGGACGATCTGAGCGGCGGTTTTGTAGATAATCTGGTTGCCGGCATCGAGTTCGTTCCAGGCAGCATCCTCGATACTACGCTGATCGACGCGCTTTTTGCGCGTGAGCGCTTCGATTATGTCTACCATCTGGCGGCGTATGCAGCCGAGGGGCTGAGCCATTTTATTCGGCGCTACAACTATAACAACAACCTGCTCGGGAGTATGAGCCTGATCAATGCGGCGGTGAACACCGGCGTAAAAACATTTGTCTTCACCTCCTCAATTGCAGTCTACGGCGCAAGCCCGGAACTGCCGATGACCGAACAAACCATTCCGCAGCCCGAAGATCCGTATGGGGTGGCCAAACTTGCGGTTGAACTCGATCTCAAAGCGGCCCACGAGATGTTCGGCATGGATTATGTAATCTTCCGTCCGCATAACGTCTATGGCGAACGGCAGAATATCGGCGATAAATACCGCAATGTCGTCGGCATTTTTATGAACCAGATCCTCCAGGGCCTGCCGATGACGATCTTCGGCGATGGATTGCAGAGCCGCGCCTTCAGCTATATCGGCGATGCCGCGCCGATTATGGCCGACGCAATTGAGGTGCCCGCAGCGCGCAACCAGATCATTAATATCGGCGCCGATGAGCCGCACACCGTGAATGAGTTGGCCGTGGCCGTAGCGCGGGCGATGGGCGTTGTGCCGGAGATTGCCCATGTACCGGCGCGTAATGAAGTAGTCAGTGCTTACTCTTCCCACGCTAAGATCGCGCAGATCTTTGGGCACCGGCCCTCAACCAGCCTCGCAGCCGGGCTTGCGCGCATGGCGGCCTGGGTGCAAAGCCACGGCGCCCGCGCAAGTAGTGAATTCGCAGGCATTGAAGTGCTGAAAAACTTCCCGCGGGCCTGGTTGAGGGAGCAAGCAGTCGCGGTTCCGGCAAGCTCCGACTAAACTGTCTGCTGCAGTAGGAGGGCCGGTCGATGACCCAGCCGCTGGTGATGATTGTCATCCTCAATACCAATCGACGCGACGATACCCTGGAGTGTCTGCATGCATTGGCGGCGAGCAGCTATGCCAATCAGCAAGTGATCGTGCTGGATAACGCTTCGACCGATGGATCGGTGGCGGCCATTCGCGCAGCCTTCCCCGCAGTTCGGATCATCAACCTGACGCAGAACAGCGGCTATGCGGGCAACAATAATGTCGGCATTGCCGCAGCACTTACGGCCGGCGCCGCCTGGGTGCTGATCCTCAACGAAGACACGCTGCTTGCGTCGGATTGTATTGAACACATGGTCGCTACGGGCGAAGCGGAAGCGACCATCGGGATTGTTGGCCCGCTGGTGCTGCACCATGATGAACCCGAGACGATCCAATCGGCTGGCGGGCGCATGAACAACGCCTGGCAGGCCTGGCACCACGGGCAGAACCAGCCCAGCAGTACTGCGCCGGTAGCTCCGCAAAGCGTCGAATGGATTTCCGGCTGTGCAATTATGGTCCGGCGTGAGGTGATTACGCAGATCGGCATGTTCGATGAGCGCTTCTTCTACTACTGGGAAGAAACTGAATGGTGCCTGCGCGCACGTCGCGCCGGTTGGCGGATCATCCTCGAACCAGCGGCGTGGCTCTGGCATAAGGGTGTGCAACGCGATTACCGCCCGAAGCCGTCGGTAAGTTACTACGATACGCGCAATCACCTGCTGCTGCTGCGAAAGCACGGCGCTCCGCTCGGCGCCTGGCTCAGCACGGGCGGGCAAAAGTTACGCACCGTGCTCAGCATTTCGTTACGCCCGAAGTGGCGTGATCGCCGCCGCCACCGCGATGCAATGGTTCGTGGCGCATTCGATTTTCTCACCGGTCGTTGGGGACGTGGGCCGTTCTAGCGCACCAGGTAACCCGATTGAGCCAACTGAAATACTGAGGCGGGTGGCTCGCTCCCCCGTTTTAAGGCAAGGTTTCAGGAGGCAGGCGGCACGTGGCAGGGTTCGCGCACCCGGACGCGGAATGCCTACGCAAAGTCCCGGCGATCCGCACTTCGACGAGAATACAAACCCATGGTTGAGCAACAGCAGAATCTCGCGGCGACGCCGCTTAGCCGCGCCACGCCACGCACCTGGGAACGCGCCGCCCTTGGGGCGCTTGTTGCGCTGGCCGCATTTCTGGCGCTGATCAATCTGCCCTACGCACCGGCTACCTGGTTCGACGATGGCTCGCACCTCCACGTGCCGAAAACCCTGGTGCGCCACGGGGTCTATGCCGACATCAGCAGCGAGGGCTTTCGCTATTTCGGCCCGACGATCGGCGTGGGGCCGACAGTAATGCTCCCTATCGCCGGGGCCTTCCAGCTTGCCGGCGTGGGTCTGCTTCAGGCCCGGTTGGTAATTGTGGCCTACCTGGCGTTGGCGCTTGTGGCGCTCTTTATGCTGGCGCGGCGGCTCTACGGCTTTCAGGTCGCCTTGCTCGCCCTGCTGCTCGCACTCGCCTCGCGCACGCTGCGGTTCGAGGGCATGGTCGAGTATGGCCGCCAGGTGCTCGGCGAGGTGCCGGGAATGGCCTTCCTGCTCGGCGGGTTGCTCGCCTACGCCGTCGGCACTACACGCCCCGCCCAGAGCCGGCGCTACGCGCTGCTCGCCGGGCTGGCCTTTGGGCTGGCCCTGGTAACCAAAAACCAGTTCATGCTGATCGTGCCGCCGACGCTGGTCCTGCTGGCTCTGCTCGACTGGGCCTACTACCGAGCGGGCAACTGGTGGTTGCGGCTTGCCCCGCCGATCATTGCACTGGGCTGCTTCGGCGCCTGGACGCTGATTATGCTTACCTTTTTCGGCCCCGACGGCTTCGCCGCTAATCTGGCGAAAACCCGCCAGGCCGCCGGCGGCGCGATCTTTGTGTTCGACTTCGAAGCAACGCGCCGCGCCGTCGTTTATCTGGTGCAGGTCTATGGCGGCTTGCTCATCCCAGGGCTGCTCTATAGCCTCTGGCGCAGCCGCGTGCGCACCCCACAAGCATTGGCCGCCCTCGCCCCCAGCCTCATGGCTACGCTCTGGCTCATCTGGTTCGTTACCTCGCTCGGTTGGGCGCGTTATGCCTTCCCGGCGGTGATCCTCGGTTCCATGGCCGTCGCCGGGTTGGCCGTCGATACGCTCCGCGCCTTAGCGACCCGCCGCCATACATTGCTCCTCGGCCTCGCGACGGCATACCTGGCGCTGGTCATTCTGTTACCGCTTGCACTCACCGCGCAAGTTGTCCTTACGCCGCACGACGCCGCGCAGCGCATGGCCGCCTTTATGAACCAGCACGTTCCCCAGGATGTGATTGTGGAAACTTGGGAGCCTGAGATGGGCGTGCTGACCGACCATAACTATCACTATGTCCCCACTGAACTGCTCGATGGCGCCGTGCGCCGCGAATGGCTCGGCGGCGCGCCCGTCGCCTACGCCGGGTTGGACGCCAAACCAGCCTATGTGCTGCAAGGGCCGTTCGGTAGCTACACGCAGATTTACGGCGCTGCAACGCTCGCAACCGACTACACCGTGATCTACAGCGCCGAGCCATACGTGCTGCTGCAACGGATTGCGCCAGCATCCCAGACCCAACCGCATGAACAATAGCATTGGAACTCCGCCGCTTCGCGCCAGCATCCCAGACCCAACCGCATGAACAATAGCATTGGAACTCCGCCGCTTCAGCGGCCCGCTGTTCCGCAACCGTGAGCAGCGCCCTTCAGGGCGCGTGTTGCGATGCCGGAGTACCTGGTTCATTGTCAAAAGCGGCAGGCCCGCAAAGGTCGCTTTTCCTTTCGGCTCTCTGTATCGTCATCTGAGATGTGACCGGCATTTAGCGCCGCGTTAGCACCCTGCGGTATCGTCACCGCAACGGCTATTCACCGACACCGGATTCCACTATGCGTCGCACTGCTCTGATCTTCATCTTATTGCTGGTCTGCTATGCGTATGTGCTGCCCCGTTGGGCCGACTGGAACCAGAATTCGCGCCTCAACCTTGTGGTGGCCCTGGTCGACGACGGCACGGTTCAGATCGATCGCTACGTAGCCAACACCGGCGATTACGCGCTTTACAACGGCCATGCCTACACCGATAAGCCGCCCGGCCTCTCATTCCTGGCCCTGCCGGTGTATCTGGCGCTCAGCCCGCTGCTCGATCTGCCGCCGGTCCAGGCCCGCCTGGAAGCGCTCGGCGGCAGCGCGGCCTTTGCCGAAACGCTGCGTGAAGAAGGAACCGGCCTCGGCGCGGCGAAGATCCGCTTCGCGCTGACCCAGTATGCGCTCACGCTCGTTGTTGTAGCTACGGCCTCGGCGGCGCTCGGAACGCTCTTTTTCCTCAGCCTGTTGCGCCTGGGTAGCACCCCCGTCCCGGCCGCCCTCGGCGCGCTGGCCTTTGGGTTGGGCACCAGTGCCGCACCCTACGCCGGCAACTTCTATGGCCATCAGGTTGTCGCCGCGCTCCTGTTCGCGGCCTTCTTCGTCGCCTGGCCGCAGATACCAGGCAGCGCATTTTACACGAATGTTGTCCGCAGCCCCGCTCCCGCTCAGGGAGCGGGGTTGGGGGTGAGGGTTCAGACAGGACGCCCGAACTACCCCGCAGCATTGCTCTGCGGCCTGCTGCTCGGCTGGGCGGTGATCAGCGAGTACCCCGCCGTCCTGCCCGGCGCGGTGATCGGGCTCTACGCCCTGTTCCGACGTGGCTGGCGTTGGCTCGGCCCGCTGGTTGTCGGCGCTGTACTGCCGCTGATCCTGCTGGTCGGGTACGACCTGGTGGCCTTCGGTACGCCCCTGCCGATTGGGTACGCCCACTCGGCGCTCTGGCAAGATCAGCATACCACCGGCTTTATGAGCA
This sequence comes from Chloroflexales bacterium, assembly GCA_038247995.1. Classification (GTDB taxonomy): domain Bacteria; phylum Chloroflexota; class Chloroflexia; order Chloroflexales; family Chloroflexaceae; genus JBBRUG01. Next base: position 7,579 of record JBBRUG010000026.1, read on the forward strand.
TCACCTATCCTCGGATCGCGGCGCTCTGGGGGTTAACCTTCGGCGCCTTCCGCGGGCTATTTTTCCGCGCCCCCTGGCTGCTGCTCGCCGTGCCCGGCCTGATCGCCTGGTGGCGCAGCGGCCAGTGGCGCGCCGAATGGTGGACGATCCTCCTGGCTAGTCTCACGCTGCTGCTCTTCTACGGCTCCTCGGCAATGTGGTGGGGCGGCTTCGCAGCCGGCCCGCGTTATATCGTGCCGCTCATCCCGTTCCTCGCCTTGCCTGCGGCCTGGTTCGTCGCCCGAAGTTGGGCGCAACCGACGCTGCGCATAACGGCGCTTGCGCTCATAGCGCTCTCTGTTGTGCTAGTCTGGGTTGAGGCGACCGCCGGCCAACTCTTTCCCACCGATGCTATCCGCAGTACCTGGACGGGCTATGTGTTGCCCGCCTGGGCCGCCGGCGATATTGCGCGCAATCTGGGCATGGCGCTCGGCCTCAGCGGCCCGTTCAGCCTGCTTCCCCTGGCAGTGCTGATCGCTATCGGCACAATGCTCATCCTGTTGCCTGAACGTACCCGGCAGGCCCGCGCTGCCGCGCTGCCCCAGCCCAATCAGATCAGTAACGAAGGGTAGCCCCGATGCGCATCCTCCTTCTCACTCAGGTGCTCCCGTTCCCGCCTGATGCAGGGCCGAAGGTCAAAACCTACAACCTGCTTCAATATCTGGCCCGCCACCACGAAGTGACGCTCGTTTCGTTAGTACGCTCGGCGGCGGAAGCCGAACGCGCCGACGCCTTGCGCGATCTGTGCGCCGAAGTGTATACGGTGCAACTCAACCGCTCACGCCCGCGCGACCTCTACCATCTGGCTGGAAGCATGCTCAGCGGCGACTCGTTTCTGATGCGCCGCGACGAGTCGCATGAACTGCATACGCTCCTGCGCGAACTGACTCGTCGGCAATCTTTCGACATTATTCACGCCGACCAGTTGAATATGGCCCAGTTCGCCGTCGATCTACCCGCCGGTGCCCGCGTGATCGACCAGCACAATGCGGTCTGGACGATTGTGCAGCGCATGGCCGAGCACAGCAGCTATGCCAAACGGGTTGGCCTGGAATTGGAGGCGCGCCGGCTGCGCCGCTACGAGGCGCGCATCTGCGCCCGCTTCGACGGCATGCTCGCCGTCAGTGCGCCCGATCTGGCTTTCCTGGAACTGGCCGCTGCAGAAGCCGGCGTAACCCTGCCGCCCACCGAAATGATCCCCATTGCGGTTGATGCGCGAGGAGCGCCGCTGGTAGCGCGTACGGCCCACCCCACCACCATCCTCAGCATGGCGACAATGTTCTGGCCGCCGAACGTCGATGGCGTACTCTGGTTCGCCCGCAAAGTGTATCCGCTGGTTAAAGCGGCTTTTCCTGCTGCCGCGTTCGACGTTGTCGGCGCACGCCCGCCGGCCAGTGTGCGCCAGCTTAGCGTCGCTGAGCCGAGCATCAACGTCACAGGTTATGTCGCAGATCCGCAGCCCTACTTGGCGGCGGCGGCGGCCCTGATTGTGCCGGTGCGGGCCGGCGGTGGCATGCGCGTGAAGATCCTCGAAGCGCTGGCCCGCGGCCTCCCAATCATCTCAACTACAATCGGCTACGAAGGGATCGGGCTGACGCCGGGCCGGCACCTGCTGGTTGGTGATACACCCGCCGCCTTTGCCGAAGCCATACTCGCCGTCTTGCACGATCCCGCGCTTGGCCGGCGGTTGGCCGCTGCGGGGCGGGCTGTCGCCGAAGAGGTCTACGACTGGCGTGTCGTCAATCCGCAGGTTGAACTGCTCTATGCAGCCGCGCTCGCCCGCGCCGCCGCGCGCGATGGACATCTGATCGCCCGCGAGGTGGGCCTGTGATCACCATGCCGGCGTTACCAGACCGCCCCTTGTTACGCGGCGAACAGTTGCGCGTGCTCTTTGTGGCGCCCTATGTGCCGTCGCCCATTCGGGTGCGGCCCTACAACTTGCTGCGCGCCCTCGCCGCGCGTGGCCACACCATCCACCTGATCTGCCCGACACGCAACGCAGCTGATCTGGCGGCATTGGAAGAACTGCGGCCCTTTTGCACCGCAACCGCCGTGCCGCTAAGCAGTACAGCAACCATGCTGGCGTATCTGCGCGCCCTGGCTGGCGATCTGCCGCTCCAGGCCGCCCACTGCCTAACGCCGGCCTTCGTGCGGGCCATCCGCGCAGCGCTCGCCACCGGCGCCTACGATGTTGTGCATATTGAGCATTTACGCGCCGCCGAAATCGCCTACCAGGCTGTAGCGGAGTTAGCCGATCCGCCGCCACTCGTGCTCGATGCGGTCGATAGCATCAGCCTGCTCTTCGAGCGCACCATCCGACGCAATCCGACCCTGAAAACCCGCGCCGTCACCCTGCTTGATCTCGCCCGCACGCGGCGCTATGAAGCCGCCTACAGCCGCCGCTTCGCCCAGATCGCAATCACCTCGCCGGAAGATCGCTGGGCCGTTGCCACCCTACGCGAGCGCTTTAACGAGCCGGATAACGCCCCAATTACGGTTGTGCCGAACGGCGTTGATCTGGCGTATTTTCAGCCCACCGGCGCGCCGCGTGAGCCCGCCACGATCGTCTTCAGCGGGAAGATGAGCTACCACGCCAATGAGGATGCGGCGCTTTACTTATTGCGCGAGATTATGCCGCTGGTCTGGCGGAAACAGCCTGCGGCGCGGGTCGTGATCGCCGGCGCCGGGCCAGGGCCGGCCTTGCTCGCCCAGCGTAACGCCGAGCGCGTGACGATAACCGGCGCCGTGCCCGACTTGCGGCCCTACCTCGCCGGCGCAACCATGGCCGTCGCGCCGATTCGTTATGGCGTCGGCGTGCAAAACAAAGTGCTGGAGGCTATGGCAATGGGCACGCCGGTTGTTGCAGCACGGCAAACCACTGTCGCCCTAGGCGTAGTGCTCGGCGTCGAACTACGCGTCGCCGACGACGCGGCAAGCTTCGCCGCACAGATGCTAAGCCTGCTAAACAACCCGGCCCAACGGAAAAACCTCGCTAGGGCTGGTCGGGCGTATGTCGAGCGCGCACACAGCTGGGCAACCAGCGCGGCGCTGCTGGAGGAATGTTATCGCGCCGCAGTTGAACAGCGCCGGTAAGCGCTTATTGCGGATTGCGGATTGCGCTCACGACTGCGACTCACCGCACAACACGTACCACGTAACACGTAACAAGGAGTCCTATGAGTACCTGGATGTTGATCCTGATGTCCACCCTGATGGGCATCGTCAGCCAGACCATGATGAAGTACGGCATGAACAACCTTGGCCCGGTGCGCCTGAGTGGCGCCAATGTGCCGCTGGCCGTCTGGCGGATCGCCCGCTCGCCGCTCGTGATCGGCGGATTAGTTATTTATGGCGTCGGCACTTTCTTCTGGCTCGTCACCCTCTCGCGGATCGATCTGAGCCTGGCGTATCCGTTTGCCACCCTGAGCCACGTGCTGCTTTTCCTGATCGGCTGGCTGGTGCTGCGCGAGAAAGTAAGCCCATTACGGGCGGCCGGGGTGTTGCTCGTCTGCGTGGGAATGCTGATCGTGGCGATGTCGTAGCGCTGTTTCAACATAAACCCAGCTAAATCCCAGTAAATGGATTGTCAGATCTCAGCCTAACCCAATTTAGAACGCCTTTAGGCACACGGTCGATACTTTATTTACGAACCCATTCCTCGCGCAAGATGCGTAATGCCTGCCTGAGCCGGGAGTTCTTTTCTATGCTAAAACCACGCGGGCCGGGTAGGTAGAAGGATTGCAGCCCATGACACCACGGGATCTGTCCGTGATCATCCCTTGCTACAACGAGTCGGACGGCATCGCGGCCATGCGCGAGCGGCTGATGCATGTCCTGCCGGTTCTGCGTCAGCGTGGGAGCGTCGAACTGGTGCTGGTTGATGATGGCAGCGTCGATGGTACCGGCGACTTGCTTGAGCAAACGTTTAGCGCTTGGCCGGAAGTTACCATTGCGCGCCACGCGCATAATCAGGGGCTCGGCGCTGCGTTACGTACCGGTCTGGCGCATGCGTCCGGCGCAGTCATCGTCACCACCGACAGCGACGGCACCTATCCCTTCACGCAGATCCCAGCGCTGCTCGACAAGCTCCAACCCGGCGTGGATGTGGTAACGGCTTCACCCTATCACCCGGCGGGCGGGATCGCCAATGTGCAGGCCTACCGGATCTTCATCAGCAAGGGCGCCTCGCTGCTCTACCGCATGCTGCTCGACTGGCGCATTCACACTTATACGGCGCTCTTCCGCGCCTTCCGCCGCGAGGTCATCGAGGAGATTGCGCCGCGGATCAACCACAACGGCTTCCTGATGGTCACGCAGATGCTGGTTGAATCCGTTCTCGCCGGTTATCAGGTCGCCGAATACCCGACGATCTTGCAAGTACGTCAGGTCGGCGCATCAAAGGCGCGTATCGTGCGGATCACCCAGACCCACCTGCGCTATATGGCCGAGCTTGTGGGACGGCGCTTGCGTGGCGAACGCCCGGCAGCCCATTCCGATCGGCAGTTGCCGATCCCTTCGCGTGCCCGTTAACGAGGTACTTGTTATGCAGCAGGTGAATAACCCTGAGCTACCGGCGCTGGCCCCAGAGTTGGCCCCAGGCGGCAAGCTCGCCCAGAGTCGCATGTTCAGTACGGTGCTGGTGATCGGCTGTGCGCTGATGCTCAATGTCATCGGCCAGACGTTGCTCAAGTATGGCATGGGCGCGATGGGGCCGCTGAGCATCAACGCCGCCAACCTGCCGCAGATCGCCTGGCAGATGATGATCTCGCCCTACGTGATCGGCGGCATGATGGTCTATGCCATCGCCACATTCTTCTGGCTCGTGACGCTCTCGCGGGTCGATCTGAGCGTTGCCTATCCATCGCTGAGCCTGACCCAGGTGCTTGTCCTTGGGGTGGCCTGGCTGATCTTGCGTGAGGAGATTTCGCCCCTGCGGGTTGCCGGCGTGCTAGTGATCTGTTTAGGTATGTTGCTGGTCGCTCGATCATAGGTTTAGTGCGTTTCTCGGCCTTCGTCACGGTATAAATTCCAACAATATCATGCAGTCAAGGATGCGCCGGAGCGCGATCCCTTTGATCACTGTGTCCACAATCCAGCCACCACCATGAGGAACGATATGAATCAGCTTAATGTGTACCTCCGCGAAGTCTCTCAGGTGCTGCAGCAACTACCGCAACCGTCGCTCAACGCGATCGCCGACGCCTTGTGGACAACCTACGAGCGCGACGGCACAATCATCGTCTGCGGCAATGGCGGCAGCGCCGCAACCGCATCGCATTTCGCCTGCGACCTGGCGAAGTGGACGATTCGGCCCGGAGCGCGGCGGGTGCGCGCCCTCGCCCTCACCGACAACATTCCAGTGATGACGGCCTTCGCCAATGATCAGAGCTACAGCGACGTTTTTGTGGAGCAACTGATGACCCACTACCGCCCCGGCGATCTGCTCTTCGCCATCTCGGGCAGCGGCAACTCGGCCAATGTGCTGCATGCCGTTGCCTGGGCAAATGAACAGGGCGCCGAAACGGTCGGCATCACCGGTTTCGACGGCGGCAAACTGGCCCGACTGGCCCGGATCTCGCTGCACGTGCGGAACAACCACATGCCCCAGGTCGAGGATGTCCACAGCACGATCTGCCATGCCCTGGCCGTCGAGATGGGCCTGCGGATCGAGCAGAGCCAGCTTGAACTCGCCCAATTGCCGAGTTTCCCGTTAATGGCCCAGGCCGTTGGTGGAGGCGCGCAATGATCCCAATCGCCCGTCCCCTTGTCGGCGTCGAGGAAGAAGAAGCCGTTATCGCGGTGCTGCGCTCGGGCATGCTCGCCCAGGGGCCACAGGTGGCGCGCCTGGAAGCCGCCTTCGCCGAACTCTGTGGGGTGCGCCATGCAGTTGCCGTCAGCAACGGCACCGTAGCGCTCTTTATGGCCCTGCTCGCCAACGGCGTTGGTCCCGGCGATGAAGTGATTACAACGCCTTTCAGCTTCGTCGCGACGGGCAATAGTGTGCTGATGGCCGGTGCACGGCCCGTCTTCGTCGATATCGATGCGCAGCGTTTTAACCTCAATGTGCAGCAGATCGAGGCCGCGATCACCGAGCGTACCCGGGCGATTATGCCGGTGCATCTGTACGGCCATCCGGCCGAGATGGCGGCGATCCTCGATCTGGCCGAGCGCTACGAACTGGCAATCATCGAGGACGCGGCGCAGGCAGTCGGCGCAACGTACCACACCCGACCGATCGGCAGCTTTGGTACGGCCTGCTTCTCGCTGTATGCCACCAAGAACATTATGTCCGGCGAGGGCGGCATGATCACCACCGACGACGCTGCCGTCGCCGACCAACTCTGCCTGTTACGCAGCCACGGCAGCCGGGTGCGTTACTACCACGAAATGCTCGGCTACAACTTCCGTATGACCGATCTCCAGGCGGCAATCGGCCTGGCCCAACTCGCCAAACTGGAACATTTCACCGCACGGCGGATCGCCAATGCCGCCTTCCTGAACGCCCAGATCAAGCATCCGGCCGTGATCAAGCCAAGCGCGCAACCGCATGTCCGCCACGTCTATCACCAGTACACGCTGCGCGTTCACGGCGATCGTGATGCCGCAGTACGCCAACTGACCGCACAGGGCGTCGGCAGCGCTGTTTTTTACCCGCTGCTGATCCCGCATCAGCCGCTCTATCGTGAGCAAGGCTACCAGTCCTACCTGCCGGTTGCCGAACAGGCCTGCCAAGAAGTGCTCGCCTTGCCGGTTCACCCGGCGCTCAGCGAAGCCGATCTACACCAGATCGCCGCCGCAGTGAACGCATTGGAACTCGAGCCGACGCTGGCGGCAACCCATTCAGGAAGTTGAGATTATGATTGATATTATTGGCGGCGGCATTCTTGGCCTGACGCTGGCCTACGAAATGCTCAAGGGCGGCGAGCAGGTGCGCGTCTGGGAGCGTGCGCCCACCCTCGGCGGCCTCATGGGGCGCACGACCTTCGATGAGCTCGACGGCGTCAGTTGCGACCGCTACTACCACGCCATTCTCAACAGCGACCGCACGCTGATGGGCCTGATGGAAGAGCTTGGGCTGCGTAACCGCGTGCAAATGGTTTCGACCAAGATGGGCTTCTACCACGCCGGTCAGTCGTACCCGATGAGCACGCCGCTCGAATTCCTCAGCTTTCCGCCGCTGAGCATGCTCGACCGCTTGCGCCTGGCCTATACGATCCTCGCTTGCCGGCGGATCAAAGATTGGCGCGCCCTGGAGCAGATCCCGGTCGCCGAGTGGCTGAACGGCCTGAGCGGCGAGCGAGCTACGCGGCATATCTGGTCGCCGCTCCTACGCGCCAAGTTCGACGGCGACTTCAGCCAGGTGCCGGCCACCTACATCTGGTCGCGCCTCGTGCGCACCACCGATACGCGCACCAAGGGCGGCAGCCAGGAGCTGATGTGTTACCTGCCCAACGGCTACCAGGAACTGATCGATGCGCTGGCGGCGGCAATCCGTACCCGCGGCGGCACAATCACCACCGGCGCAACCGTCGATCAGGTGCGCGTCGTCGGTGAGCGAGTTGTCGGCCTTACAGTTGATGGCCAGGATATCGCCAGCAACGGCGTGGTGATCACCACCCAGACGCCGGTAGCGCGCCGCTTGCTGCCGCCCGAAGCCGCTGCCGTCGCTGAGCAGTGGGGCCGCCTCGACGGCTATCTCGGGATCGTCTGCATGTTGCTGGTGCTCAAGCGCCGGCTCACACCATACTACACGCTGAACATCACCGACGAGCGCATTCCCTTCACCGGTGTGATCGAGACGACCAACCTGATCGATCCCAAACACGTCGGCGGTTACCACCTGGTGTACCTGCCGAAGTATGTAGCCCCGAACAGCCCATACGCGCGCATGCCCGATGCCGAGCTGAAAGACACCTTCCTCGGTTACCTGCGCCAGATGTTCCCCGACCTGCGCGACGAAGATATTGCCGCCGTGCGGATTGGGCGCGAGCGTTATGTCGAGCCATTGCACCCAGTTGGCATGACCGACCTGATCCCGGCGCTGCACAGCGCAGTAACCGGCCTGTACCTAGCGAATACCGGCCAGATCTATCCCCACCTCACCAATGGCGAGTCGGTCTGCGCGTTCGCCCGTAAGGTGGCCGGCGATGTCCAGCGCGATGCGCCGCGCCGGGCGGCAGCAGTAACAGCGCACACGACGGTGGTTGCCTAATAGTCTGGCACCGTAAGCTGATGGACGATGTAAGGGCGAACCCTACGTGTCCGTCCCCGCCCAGGCGCCGGCAACCGCTCCGGTAAAGCGGTAGCGATGTAAGGGCGGACCTACGTGTCCGTCCCCGCCCAGACGCCGGCAGCCGCTCTTCGCTCGCAGGCATCAAGCTCTCAACTGGGTACACGTTAGGGAGGCTATGGCATGAGCAGTCAGGTTCTTAATACGGCGCCCCCGCGACTGCGCACCGCCGATCACACAAAACGCCGCGCTTGGCGCTGGATGATGATGGTGATTGCAGCCGGCGATACGCTGGCCCTGGCGAGCGGTTTCGCCCTCGCCTATCTGTTGCGCTTCTGGACCGACTGGGCTTTCTTCTACGCCGGCGAGCCGCGCACCGTGTTCTACGCCACCCTGATCGCGATCCTCATCCCGACCTGGATGGCGCTCTTCTGGCTCTATGGCCTGTACGATCAACTCAACCTGTTTGGCGGAACGCAGGAGTATGCGCGGATCTTTAATGCCTGTGCGCTGGGCATGTTGCTGGTGATCGTGCTCACCTTCATCCAGCCCGATTTTGTGATTGCCCGCGCCTGGTTGCTGCTCGCCTGGGTTTGCATCGTGGTCTTCGCCATTAGCTGGCGCTTCGCCGCCCGCCGGATCGTCTACACCTTGCGGCGCTTCGGCCAGTTGCAGCAACAGGTGCTGATCATCGGCGCCAACGCCGAGGGCCGCGCCGTGGCCGAGCAGTTGATCGACTCGCCCAATACCGGCGTGCGCATCGTCGGCTTTGTTGATGATCGCGCCGCAGCCGAGTGCGAACTGCCTGCCGGCACACAGGTCGTTGGCCCAGTGAGCGCCTTCGAAGCGCTGGTGGAACAAACCGGCGCCGACACAGTGATTATTGCCGACACTACCCTCGTCCGCGAGCGCCTCGCGACGATTTACGGCGCAATGGAGACGCTGCGCCGGCTGGATGTTTCGCTGGCGCCGGGGTTGTTTGAAATTCTTACCATTGGCGTTCACGTGCGCGAACACGGTTCGGTGCCGCTGCTACACCTGAACAAAACCCGGATCACCGGCCTGCACGCCGTCGGCAAGTCGATCATGGATCGCCTGGGCGCGCTGATCGGGCTGATTGTCCTTAGCCCCTTGTTACTGCTTGTCGCCGGGTTGATCCGCCTCGACAGCCCTGGCCCCGCATTTCACCGGCGGCGCGTGATGGGCGCCGGCAGTCAATCCTTCGATGCCTTCAAGTTCCGCACCATGCGCATCGAAGGTGAAGCGCTCCTGAGCGCCGAGCAGCGCGCTGAACTTCGTGAACAGGGAAAACTGAAAGACGACCCGCGAATCACGCCGTTGGGACGCTTTCTGCGCCGAAGCAGCATCGACGAATTACCGCAACTGGTGAATGTCCTGTTCGGCCAGATGAGCCTGGTTGGCCCGCGCATGCTCACCTTCGACGAACTCCGCCACTTTGGCCGTTGGCAGCACAACCTGCTGACCGTTCGCCCCGGTTTGACCGGCCTCTGGCAGGTAAGCGGGCGGAGCAATCTGGGCTACGAAGATCGCGTCCGGCTGGATATGCACTATATCCGCAACTACTCGATCTGGCTCGACTTGTACATCATTCTGCGCACGATTCAGGTTGTTGTTTCCGGGCACGGAGCTTATTAAGCCAATTCTTACACCCAGCCCGTCCACGTTGCTTCGCAGGCACACCAGGACGAGGGGAGAAATCCGATGCAGAGCGTTCTTCGAGCGGGAGTGATCGGCGTAGGCAGCATGGGCCGCAACCACGTACGGGTCTATGCCGGAATGGAAGACATCGAACTAGCGGCAATCTGTGATGTCAGCGGCGCAACTGCGCAACGTGTCGGCGCAATGTACCGCTGCAATGCCTACACCGACTATCGGGAGATGCTTGAACGCGAACAACTCGATCTGGTCTCGATTGTGGTGCCGACGGCTGAGCATTATGCAGTGGCAAATACCGTTATTAACCACGGCGTTTCCGTGCTGATTGAAAAGCCAATTGCCGCAACCATCGAACAAGGGCAGGCCCTGATCGATGCCGCCTATCGCGCCGGGGTTGTTTTGACGGTCGGCCATATCGAGCGCTTCAACCCGGCGATCATCGCCCTGAAGGAGCAGCTTGCCGATCAGGAGCTTGGCCACATCTTCCAGATCGCCGCCCGCCGGGTCGGCCCGTTCCCGGCGCGCATTATGGATGTCGGCGTGGTGATCGACCTGGCCACCCACGAGATGGATATTCTGAACTATCTGATCGACTCCGCGATCAGCCGCATGCACGTTGAACTGCATCGGCACATTCACGCCTCGCACGAAGATATGCTCTCGGCGATCTTGCGCTTCGAGAACGGCGTGATCGGCAGCCTGGACATTAACTGGCTTACCCCAACCAAGATCCGCGAGCTAAGCGTAATTGGCGAACGCGGTATGTTCGTCGCCAATTACCTGACCCAGGATCTGACTTTTTATGAGAACGACTACTGCCAGCAGAACAAGCAGTGGCAAGAGCTTGCGCGCATGGGCGTAACCGAGGGGCGGGTGATCCGCCAGAAGGTCCAACGCCGCGAGCCGCTTTTTGAGGAGCTACACTCGTTCGGTGCAGCAGTGCGCGGCGATCATCTGCCGCGCGTGCGCGGCGAAGACGGCCTGCGCGCCTTAATACTCGCCAACGAATTGATGCGCCAGGGCAACAAACACGCCTCGACCCAACCGGAGCTAACCATGTCGCCGCTGGAGCGCGCCGTTGGCGTTAGCGCCTGATCCATCCATAACAATGCGTGTTGCATCTCCAAGCCTCGTGTACGGAATATGCAACACGCAACATATCACTTCAATGTAGCACTGCATCCATGCAGAAACGGGCAACCAACAGATCAACGATCTGCCGCTTGCCCGTGTCAGGTTACTTCGTTTGCGCAAACGGGCCTACTACTAAGGATTCAGCCTGCGCAAAGCGCGTACTGTACCGGCGTGAGCGCCCGCTCGATTAGGGCTGGAACTGATACCCCATATCGCGGATGCGCACGATGTGCGCCGGGTTCAGCGGGTCCTTCTCGATCTTGCGGCGCAGGCGGCCCACATAGACCGGAACCAGGTTGCTGTCGGTTGCGTCTTCAATCCCCCAGATCTGCTGGAGCAGTTGGCGTGAACTGAGTACACAACGTGCGTTCTGGGCCATGTAGTAAAGCAGTTGGAATTCGCGTTCGGTGAGGTTCTCTTCGCGCTGACCATCGACAACAACCCGTCGCTGCACCGGATCAAGGTGGATCGTCCCGACCGAAATTGGCTCGTAGGTGGTGTATAGCCGCAGATACTCATCCCCGTAGCGGCGCATCACAGCCTCGATCCGCGCCAAAAACTCATTCGGGTTGTAAGGCTTTTGCACCACATCGTCGGCGCCCATTTTCAGCGCACGCACCCGATTGGAGACCGCACAGTTCTCACCCATAAAAATAATCGGTGTGTGGTATTGAGCACGCATCTCACTACAAAGGTTGTAGCCGCCAACCTCGGGGCATTCTTCGTCGATCAGAATGAGATCGCTTGTGCCCTGCTTTAGCGTTCGCCGTGCGCTGTGCTCGTCTACTTCGTGACGAACCGTGTATCCAACATCTTCTAGCAAGAAGCGCGTAATGCGCGCATGCAGAATATCGCTACTAACGATGAGAACTTGCAACTCCCCCCCCTTGTTGCATATCAGAATTGCCGCAGCGGCTGAGTCCGAACATCACTAATGTCCTTCGCTCACGGTATAGTTCCCCCCTTTACCATGAGTTACGGAACATAAGCATTTGGAATTATTCAGACTCAAAAATGATGTCGCTAACGAACGACCATACACATCCCTCCGGTATTATGAGCGTGAGCTATAAGAACCAGTTTGCACTACATACAGAATGCGCTTTCCCTTTGCGCATCCGGAAGCATCTGTCCTTCGACGTTGAAGAATAGTATAGTACGGAGATACACACTATGCCGACGCGGCATTAGCCTGCTACGCTGCGGTGTTTTGCGTTCTGCGCGGTACGCTGTAGTTCTCTATGCAGTTGGGTTAATTATATGGACTACAGGCTTCTTATAGTAAATTGCACTCAGCTACTTGTCAAGGAAAAATCAGGTAAATATTTTATCACCAAGCCATGGGTTCTAACAGGCTCACTCGGTTCTAGCGCCTCCATAGGCAACGTGGTATCATACGCCCATGCTGGACGATTGCACCCAATTATTGTTCCCGCCGAGCGGTGCGGCGGAGGTGCCGTTACACTTCGCACCCGAGGTGCTGCGTTGTGTTGCCGCCGGCCCCGGCGGTCGTCCGCTGAATGTGTTGATCGACACCGGCACCGACCCCTCAGCGATCGACCTGAACCTGGCGCGCCGCCTTGGGTTGCGGATCGGCGCATTTGCGCTCGGCTCCGATGCGGCCAGCGATACGGTGCCTTTTACCGAAACCGTGTTGCCCTGGCTACGCCTCGGCGATCTAGAATTTCGCAACCTGTACCTGCTTGCCGTTGATCTCAGCCAGATCCCCTTTGATGTTGATCTCGTACTGGGCTATAACGTGCTTTCCCGGCTCGGGTTAACAATTAACTACCACGCCGCAACATTACATCTTCGGCATTCCGATCTTGCCCCGCCTGAACCGACTGAAGGCGGCGTAACCTTGCCGCTGGCCTTCTACGAGCACTTCCCGGCCCTCGCCGATCTGCGCCTCGCCGACGCGCTCACCTTGCCGCTGGCCACGATCGACACCGGCTCAAACGGCGCGCTGACGCTCGGCCCCGACCTCGCCGTTCAAGCCGGGTTGCATCTCGGCGCCAAGCACGTGATCGCCGCCACCGGCCATGGTTTCACCCAGGCCTGTACGGTGCTGCGCAGCGCCGCCAGCCTCCGCCTTGGCCCCTATGCCATCCCAGATGTCGAGCTTGATGCGCCCGACACCCTCAGCGGCGACCTCGGGCGCCATGGACGGGCCAATATCGGCAACCGCCTGCTGGCTCGTTTCCGCCGCGTATCTCTCGATTATCGGCGTGCAGTGTGTGTGTTGGAACCGGGATGTTGCGGACTGAGAGCTGAAGTGTACCTGTGAGCGTACCTATTGCGGATGGCGTATTCGCGCATCCAGGTGATGAATACGCCATCCGCAATCCGCAAAAACCATGCGCACCCACCTCACATCCCAGATCAGTCCCTGGGCGCTCAGCCTCTGCATCGCGCTGCTGATCAGTATTCCCGGCTCGCGCCTCGATCTGCCGCCACCGCCGACTCGCGTGGCTGAGGTGCATACGCCAAACTGTCCGTCGCTCAGCTATCCCGATGTTGCCGCACTGTTGCCGGCGCTCGACAGCGCAAATTATGCCTGCGCGGAAGAGATCGCTACCGCGCTCCGCCTCCGCGCCGACCGCGAACTGGTAGCGACCCTCCTTGCCAATGCGGTCGATCCCGCGCGCGATACCCGCGCCCGGCGGAATATCCTGCGTGTCCTCGGTCGTTTTGCCGAAGCGCCCCGCAGCAGTCGCGCCCGCGCAATCAGCCTCGAATACTATGGCGCACTGCTCCAGGCCACCGCCACCCAGGCCCTCAGCAGCGAAACCGATCAATTCTTGCTCCAGGATGCGATCTGGTTGCTCGATCGTTTCTTCTACCCAAGTATTGGCGCCGCCGCCGGGTTGGCGGCCCTCGCAGACACACCGGAACAGACGCCTGCCGTGCGCGCCCGCGCCGCCAATGCCCGTGCCCGCCTGATCTGGGCTGAAGGCGCCACGCTTAGCGCCGCCACATTGGACTTCCTGTATACCGGCTTAACCAGCAGCGATCCGGGTGTCCGCGCTGCCGCCGCCGATGGGATCGCGCGCCTGCGCAACGAACAACTGACGCCGGAGTTGTATGCAAGCCTGTATGATGCGCTGTTCACGGCATGGGAAGCCGAGCCGCCCCTTAAACTACCTGAAGAAGATCTTGCGGAAGCTCCCGAACGTAACCCGCTGCTGAGCGGAACCCTGGAAAGTGTGCCCACCAACCTAACCGCCCGCGCCGCGATCGCCCGCGCCCGCGATCGGCTCCAACCCGGCGCCCATTCCTTCGCCGAACTACGCAACGCCTATGAAGCGTTGGCCCTGCCGGTAACCAATGCCGAAAATTGTGTCGTGATCCGCGCCGACCATCCGGCTGCGGCGCTGCCCGCGCTGGCCCACCGGATGCAGCTTGTTGAACAGGCATTTCGCGCCGTTATCGGCGCTGAACTAAGCACGGTGATCCCGGACAAATATTGTGGATTGACCGTAATAATCTTCGGCTCACGCACTATTTACCGCGAGTATATGCGCGCCTTTACACCGTTCACCGTCGATATCGACGGCACATACCATTCGGCCTCGGGTACGCTGTACACCCACCAACGCGCCCCGCAGCAAAGCGCCAACACCCTTGAGGATACGATCCAGCACGAGATGACCCACCATCTGACGGCGCGCAACCTCTTTCCCGGCAATTGGGACAGCCCCAATTATCATCGCGAACCAAAGGGTTGGGCCGATGAAGGCCTTGCCGAAGTGCTGGCCGGGCTTGTTCCTACGCCCACCGGCTACGAACTCGCTCCCCGCTCCAGCCAACTTGAACGGCTCTGCACAGCTAGCGCCATGCCTAACCTGGCCAATCTTCTGGCGCGCCGCGCAGGCTACGACAGCTTTGGCCACTTCGATTATGCTGGTGCATGGGCGCTCAGCTACTATCTGGTTACCGAACGACCCGCAGCCGTGCGCCGGATCTACGCCGCCTACCGTGCGGAAGCTTACCGCCTTGCCGATTGGCCGCGCCTGGCGGGAACGCCCAGTTTGGACATATTTGAGGCTGAATGGCACGCGGCAATTGCAGAATGGTGCGCCGATGACCAGGAGTCAGCAGGTAGGTCATTCGGAATCTTCACATCTGCGTCATCTGTGTCATCTGCGGATCCGTCAGTTGCCCACAGAAAGCCTGATCACCAATGACCGCTCCCGAGCATCCGTTCGTCCGGCGTCCGCACCGCACGCTGTTGTTGCTCTCCGTTCCGGTGCTCTTCTCGATGATCGCTGAGCCACTGACCGGCCTCGTCGATACCGCCTTCGTCGCCCGCCTGGGTTCGGCGCCCCTGGCCGCTCTCGGCGCCGGGGCTACCGCGCTAAGCAGTATCTTCTG
Organism: Chloroflexales bacterium; assembly: GCA_038247995.1. Lineage (GTDB taxonomy): Bacteria > Chloroflexota > Chloroflexia > Chloroflexales > Chloroflexaceae > JBBRUG01. The sequence goes on from JBBRUG010000026.1 coordinate 23,033, forward strand.
GATCTTCAACTTCCTCCAGATCGGCACCCAAACGGAAGTCGCCAACCATTTCGGCGCGGGCAGGCGCCAGGCCGCTGCCGATGCAAATGGCCTGGCACTGGCCTTAAGTGCGCTGATCGGCGTGATCCTTGTAGCCGCCGTGATCCCGCTCGCGCCCTGGATCGCCATCGGCATGGGCGCCGGGGGCGACCTCCAGGCCGATGCCGTTACCTACATCCAGTTGCGCGCCCTCGGTGCACCGGCGATCCTGCTCAGCCTGGCCGCGTTTGGCGCACTGCGCGGCGTACAGGCGATGCATATTCCGCTGACGGTTGCGGTAACGGTGAACCTGCTCAACATTCTGCTCAACGCGCTGCTGATCTTCGGCTTCGGCCCAATCCCGCCGCTCGGCATCGCCGGCGCAGCCCTCGCCACCACGATCAGCCAATGGATCGGCGCCGTCTGGGCGACCTTCGCCGTGCTCAAACGCCTCGGCAAGCCCGGCCGCTTGGAGTTCGCTGCCGCGCGCAAGCTGATTGTTGTCGGCGGCGACCTATTTGTACGCACCAGCTTGCTCACCGGTTTCCTGGTGCTCAGCACACGGGCGGCAACCCAGATCGGCGCTGAAGCCGGGGCCGCCCATCAAGCCATCCGCCAGGTCTGGATCTTCACGGCGCTCTTCCTCGACGCTTTCGCCGTCACCGGCCAAAGCCTCGTTGGCTACTTCTTCGGTGCCCAGATTGCCGGGCAGGCCAGGCGCGTTGCTGCGCTTACATGCGCGTGGAGTTTGGCCGTCGGAACCGTGCTCGGCCTGCTCGTGCTGGTGGGGCGCGAGGCGCTCGAGCTCTTGCTGCTTCCGGCCAGCGCCCGGGGAACGTTCACCACCGCCTGGATCATCGCCGCTGCCGCCCTGCCGCTCAATGCGCTCGCTTTCGCCACCGACGGCGTCCATTGGGGCACCGGCGATTTCCGCTACCTGCGCAACGCGATGATCGTTGCCACCGGGCTTGCCGGAACGCTGGTGTTGCTCATCGACGTGCAAGCGCCTGGCGCACTCATCCAGATCTGGCTTGTTACTGCGCTCTGGGGCAGCCTCCGCGCCGGTCTGGGCATGGCCCGGATCTGGCCCGGCATCGGCGCGGCGCCATTGCGGAGGATGGAGCCAGCACGCGCAACAGGGTAATCATCGCCACCGCGCTCATCTTGGAAAGGCCCGCTTCCATGGCCTCCATTCCCTGGACACTCCCACCCGACCGCTGCTTCAGCGGCGACCCAGCCCAGCGCACGCTCGCCCGCGATCTGTACAGTCAGGTAAAAGCGCTACCACTGGTCGCCCCGCATGGCCACGTCCCGCCTGCACTGCTGGCCGACCCAACGGCGCGCCTGGGGACGCCGAGCGAACTATTCATCATCCCTGATCACTACATCCTGCGCATGCTCGTCAGCCAGGGCGTGCCGATGGAGCAACTTGGCGTACCAACGCGCGACGGCACGCCGGTTGAGAGCGATCATCGGCGGATCTGGCAGCGCTTTGCCGATCATTTTCACCTCTTTCGCGGCACACCCTCCGGGCTCTGGCTCCAGGCTGAACTGGGCGAACTCTTCGGGGTGGAAGAACGACTGACCGGCGCGAGCGCCCAACGGATCTACGACCATCTGGAAGCTCAGCTCGCTGATCCAGCCTTCACGCCGCGCGCGCTGCTCGATCGCTTCAACATCGAACTACTCGCCACCACCGATGCGGCGACCGACACGCTCGATGAGCACCGCCAACTTCACGCCGCCGGACTGACCCAGATCAGGCCCACGTTCCGCCCCGACGCCCTGGTGAACATCGACGCGCCGGAATGGCCGCAGCACCTGGCCCGGCTCAGCGCTGGGTCCGGCATCGACGTGGTTGATTATCCTAGCCTCATTCACGCTCTGGAGCAACGCCGCACGGTGTTCAAAGCGCTGGGCGCCCTGGCAACCGACCATGGCGTACTTGCGCCGTATACTGCGCGTCTGGGTGATGGCGAGCTGGCGACGATTTTCGCCCGCGCCCTTGCCGGCACGGCCAATGCCGACGATAACGCCCGCTTCACCGCACATATGTTGATCGAGTTCGCGCGCATGAGTTGCGAAGACGGGCTGGTGATGCAGATCCACGCTGGGAGTCTGCGCGGGCATCATAACGCGCTACAGGCCCGTTTCGGCCCCGACAAAGGCGCCGACATCCCCATTGCCACCGAGTGGACGCGCAACTTGCGCCCACTCCTGAACGACTATGGCGCCGACCCGCGCTTCCAACTCATCCTCTTCACCCTAGACGAGAGCGGCTACAGCCGTGAACTAGCGCCGCTGGCCGGCTACTACCCTGCCGTGTTGCTCGGCCCGCCCTGGTGGTTCCACGACAGCGTGAACGGGATGCGCCGTTACTTCGACCAGGTGGTTGAGACAGCCGGGCTGTACAATACCGCCGGCTTCAACGATGATACCCGCGCCTTCGCCTCCATCCCCGCCCGCCACGACATCTGGCGACGGGTCAGTTGCGACTGGCTGGCCGGTCAGGTAGTCCAGGGCTTCCTGGCCGAAGACGAGGCCGCCGACCTGGCCCACGCGCTTGCGGCGGGGTTGGCGAAACGGGCGTATCGCGTAGAATGAAGGCCGATCAATGTGGAACCAGACCAGCGCTCGCCCAATTGAAGCCCCGCTCATCCTGGCCCTCGATATCGGCTCGTCGTCGGTGCGTGCGCTGATCTATGACGGGCGTGGCCGGGCAATCGAAGGGCTCAGTGCCCAGCAACCCTACGAAGTACACACAACAACCGACGGCGGCGCCGCAGATGCGCCGGACGCGGCAATTGCGCGCGTGGCTCGCTGCATCGACGCCGTGTTGGCCCAGGCCGGCCCGCTGGCAACCCAGATTGCCGCCGTCGCCCTCGGCACCATGGCCACAACCTTCCTCGCCCTCGACGGAGCCGGGCGGCGGCTGACACCGCTGATTACCTATGCTGACACCCGCAATGCCGCCGACGCCGACGCGCTGCGGCAGACGCTCGACGAGCGGATTGTCCACGAGCGCACCGGCTGCCTGCTCCGCACAAGCTACTGGCCGGCGCGACTGGCCTGGCTCCAACGTACCCAACCAGACATCTGGCAGGCGGCGCCGCACTGGGTTACCCTCGGTGAGTACCTGGAATTGCAACTCTTCGGGCGCTGCCGCGTCAGCTACTCGGTGGCGGCATGGAGCGGCCTGCTCGACCGCCATCAGCTCGTGTGGGACGCGCCGCTGCTTGCGCAACTCGGCATCGATGCAGGCTAACGCTCGCCACACCGCCAATCGCGATCGTGCGGGCGAGCCTCGAAGCGGTGGCGTATCGCTTTGCTGTGATCCAACAGCGCATCTGCCCGCGAACGGATTGGAACCATCGCCTGATCGCCATCGGCAGCAGATTGCTCCTCTCACCGGCCTGGATGCAGATCTTTGCCGATGTGCTGAGCCAACCGATCGTCGCCTCCGCCAAACCCGAAGCTACCAACCGGGGCAGCGCACTCCTCGCCCTGCGGACGCTGGGGGCGTTACCGGCGCTTGATGCCGCCCCAATCGCCGACGGGCCAGTGTACGAACCCGACAGCCAGCGACACGCCATCTATCAGGCGGCGATCGCCCGCCAGCGCTGGCTCTACGACCGGCTGATCGCCCAACCCGCCGCCCAATAAACCTGTACGGGCGACCCAATTGTGGTCGCCCCTGCCCCTACGCCCATCGCTAATCTGCGTCATCGGCGCAATCTGCGGATCCCCTTTTCAGGTACAGTGGAGAAATGCACACTCCACCGTCGGGCGATTTCGCCCTCATCCGCCGGCTCTACGGCCTCACCACGCCCTATCGCCGCACAATCTGGACCGGCCTGGCCTGCCTGGTGCTCGCCACCGCCGCCGAGCTCTACCCGCCGCTTGTCTGGCTGTATGTGATCGATGTCGGCCTGGTGAATGGCGATTGGTCTTTCATCGGTTGGCAGATCGCCCTGCTCGTGCTGATCTACGGCATCGGGCAGCTTTTCTCGGCCATCCGCGGAGTGCTGTTGGAGCGCGCCGCGCAACAACTCACGCTCGATCTACGCACCCAACTCTACGCCAAAATCCAGGGTCAGAGCGCAAACTACTTCGCCACCCGGCGCACCGGCGATCTGCTCGCCCGACTCACCGGCGACGTAAACAGCATCGGCGAAATTCTGGTGCGCGGCACCGATTCCGTCGTGGCGAATCTGCTGCGCATTATTGGCGTAGCCATAATCTTCATTGCGCTCCAGCCGGCCCTGGGTTTGCTCGTGCTCACACCGATGCTGCTGGTCGGCCTGCTGCTCACCCGCTACAACCGCCGTGTGCGCCCGGTCTACCGTGCCGCCCGCGCCCGCCTTGGCAACATGTCGGCCCGCCTCGCCGACAACCTCGGCGGCATCCGCGTGATCCAGGCTTTCGCCCAGGAGCGGCGTGAACTGGTCGCCGTGGAGCAACTCGGCAAGGAACTCTATAACGAGCAGGTCGCCGCCGTGGACCTGCGCAACCGCGTCTTCCCGCTGATCCGCTGGATCGCCAACCTCGGCAATGTGCTCATGCTCGCCGGCGGGGTCTTCTTCATTGTGCGCGGCACCTTCACTCTGGGCGGTTTGCTCGCTTATCGCGGCTACGGACGCTACTTCTACGGCCCGATCGACGACCTGGTGAATACGAATGATCTGGTGCAGCAAGCGGCGGCGGCCGGGCGGCGGATCTTTGAAGTGCTCGACGAACCCACGCCCGTCACCGACGCCCCAAACGCGATCGACCTGCCCGCCCCGCTGCGCGGCACGCTGGAATTTGCGAATGTGAGCTTCGGCTACGACCCAACCCGCCCAGTGCTGCACAACGTTTCGCTCACAATCCAGCCGGGTGAACGAGTGGCCATCCTCGGCCCGTCGGGTGTGGGCAAAAGCACGCTGCTCGCCCTGGCCGCACGGCTCTATGATCCCGATGCCGGGCATGTGCGCCTCGACGGGCATGACCTCCGCGCCGTAAACCTCGCGTCGCTGCGTAGCCAGGTGGCCCAGGTGCAACAAGAAACCTTCCTGTTCAATGCCAGCGTACTGGAAAACCTGCGCTACGGCCGCCCAGAGGCAACCGAGGCCGAAGTAGAGGCCGCCGCTCGCGCCGCCAACGCCCACGCCTTCATCAGCGCCCTCCCCGACGGCTATGCGACCCTGGTGGGCGAACGCGGCGTCAAACTTTCCGGCGGCCAGAAACAACGCATCGCCGTGGCCCGCGCCCTGCTGAGCGCCGCGCCAGTGCTCCTGTTGGACGAACCGACCAGCGCCGTCGAACCCGAGTCCGAGGCGCTGATCATCGCCGGACTCGAGCGGCTAATGCAAGGCCGCACCGCGCTAATCGTCTCGCACCGCCTCTCGCTGGCTCGCTCCGCCGACCGCGTGATCGTCTTCACCGACGGCCGGATCGTCGAAGACGCCCCCCCCGACGAACTGCTTGATCGCCCCGACAGCCGCTTTGCCGCTATGGTGCGCGCCGATACGATTTTTGATGCCTGACCGCGCTGCGCTGAAGGACGCAGCTCAGGTTGTGGGGCGCGTCAGCGGACTAAAGCCCGCGCCGCGCCATTGCCACCCATCGCGTATTCACGACCATTCACGTATTCACGACCATTCACGTATTCGCAGCCATTCGCGCATTCACTGCCATTTGCGCATTCGCGGCCCCATTCGTGGTCGCCCAGGCAGCCACTCGGGGCTACCTAGTGCGTACCCTGCCGCGTGGAACTGCCGGCACTCGCCAGTGTCGCCGCTACTCATACCGACGCCGACCTCACCGTTGTGGCGATCAACATGCAAGAAGACGCCGAACTGGCTGCTGCGTTTCTTGATCGGTTGGGCGTTGCCCTTCCCGCCGCGCTTGATCAAGAAGGCGCGTTAGCCCGCGCCTACGGCGTCGTCAATCTGCCCACGAGCATTCTCATCAGCCCCGACGGCACCATCGTCGCCCGCCACGTTGGGTATCTGAACGAAGCCGGCATTACGGCTATGCTGGAACCGGTGCTGCGTTGAGGTCAGTTCGCCGGACGCAAGACCAAAGACGAACACACTGGTTTCATCCTTCATCCTTCATCCTTCATCCTTCATCCTTCATCCTTCATCCTTCATCCTTCATCCTTCATCCTTCATCCTGAAATCGGCGTACAATAGAACTATGATTACAATTATCGGCGCAGGGCCGGCCGGCCTGGCAATGGGCTACGCGCTCCAGCAACAGAAGCTCCCGTTTACCATTCTTGAGCGCCATACAATCGGGCATGCCTGGCGTAATCATTACGAGCGCCTGCACCTCCATACGCTCAAAGAAGTCTCGGCCTTGCCCGGCCGCCCGATGCCGGCGCACTATCCGCCCTTCCCGAGCGCGGCGCAAGTCCACGCCTATCTCGCCGACTACGCCGCCCATTTTGGCTTACCGATCGAAGCCGGCGTCGATGTGCAGCAGATCACGCCCACGCCCGCCGGCTGGCACTTGACGACGAGTGCGGGCGAACGCAAAACAAGCGCTGTGGTGCTCGCCACCGGGATCTGGAGTACGCCGGTGATCCCGCCGCTAGAAGGATTAAACAGCTTCAGCGGTACGCTGATCCACTCCGCGTTCTATCGCAATCCAACGCCGTACAGCGGCAAGCGCGTGCTGGTTGTCGGCGCGGGCAACTCGGGCAGTGAGCTTGCCGTCGATCTCGCCGGCGCCGGCGCCGAAGTGGAAATCGCGGTGCGCGGCGGCGTGGTGTTTGTGCCGTGCCCCGGTTCGCCCGCTGCGGTGCAGTTCGGCGCCTGGCTATTCAGCACGCTCCCGGCCCCACTCAGCGAAGTTCTACTCCAGCACACCCGCCCCGATTTCGGCCACCTTGGCCTGCCGCGCCCAACTGGGCCACTGCGCGAAGCCTACCCGACGGTCGGCTTGCAACTGCCTCAGGCTATCGAGCGTGGCATCGTGCGCACGCGGCCCGCGCTGGTGCGCCTTTCACCCGGCCAGGCCCACTTCGCCGACGGCACAAATGCGCCCTTCGACGCAGTGATCATGGCCACCGGCTATCGCGCCAGCCTCCAACCCGCCGCGCAGCTTGTGCATACCGACGCCGCCGGACGACCGCTTGTTGATCGCGACTGGCGCGCCATCGGTCAGCGCCGGCTCTACTGTGTCGGCTACCGCTATCCGGCTACCGCCGGCTGGCTCCAATCGATCGGCGCGGTTGTGCGGCGCGCTGCCGCTGCCGTCAGCGCCGACCTGACACATACGAGAACGGTTCCCGGTGCCTAAGCCGCAGACATCGCCGCTCAGATGCGCGTTGGGCGGTCGCCCGTTTCGGTCGGTCTGCGCGAACAGGCGTGTCGGCGTATGTGCGCCCGCCGATTCCACACCGCTGCGCGAACAGGCGCGTCGGCGTATGTGCGCCCGCTGATTCCGCACCACAGCGTGATCAGGCGCGTCGGCGAACACTACGGGTCGCTGCCGCACCACGGCGCGATCCGCCTGATTGCGCAGCGCACACGCCATCCGCGCGTTCGTCGGTATAGCCTAACGTTGCCGTTAGCCGCCCCGCTGGCAGCCGTCTGAACCGAGACGAGTGGCGGCACGCGACAGGGTTCCCGAGTCGCGCCCAGCTCCCGCCCGCGCCAGCGGGGTCGGCTGCACGGGGTGTTCGGCGGGCTCGAAGCCAACCTTAAATCGAGGTGCAATTACTGATACATTTTAGCTAATAAAGTTGTCTTTGCTGTTACTAACTATGCATCATCCGCAGATAGCCGCAGTGAGTTAAGTATACTATCAACACTATAGCAGGCCTAAATGGCGTGTAAACAAGGGTGCCGTTTTGTGGTATGCTTTCCCGCAGGAACCGTGAGCGTCTCGGGAGGACAGGCGATGGACATGGATGTGCAGACGTTTCTGAAAACGACGACGGATGTGCGCGAG
>JBBRUG010000027.1:0-29905 GCA_038247995.1 Chloroflexales bacterium
ACGTAACAAGTCTGTGTCTACGGCAATGAGTAGTTGTGAAGATTCTGTTATCACATGCGCTGGTCGCGACCGAGCAAGTCGAGGCCGTAGGCGAGCAGGGCCAGTTGCGTAATGCTGAGCCAGATCAAAACGATCCAGGCTGCCCAACGCAACCCACCAAGCCACTCTGGTGTCGCGGTTTGCAATCGTTCGAGCTCAGCTTGAAGATCGCTCACCACAGCCTGGTACTGTTCAACCACAAGGGCCGCGTCGCGCACGTTGCCACCTAAATCGCCCACACTCTGCGCTGCACGCGTCAAGTTTGTGTTCACCTGCTCCAGACTATCGGCGGTGGTCGCCATATCGTCGGCGATTGAGCCCAGCGTGACCGGAATTGGATCGAGGCTGGTGCTGACCTGACCAATTGCCAGACTGAGCGGCACCTCTGGATTATAGCCGCCAAGGTTCACGAGCGGGATACTGTTCAGCGCGCCAAGCACATCATCAACGATCTGGGCCGTTGCACTGGCCGAGTTGAGCGCCGTTTGAGTTGAGCGTATCGTCGCCGGAAGTTCGGTGCCGGCAAGCGTGCCCACAGCGCGCAAGGTCGGTGTAGTTGCCGTAATCGCGCGCGTCGCTTCAAACAGTGATGCGCTGAGCGAAGCAATCGTTACTTCCGCTTCGGCAATCGAGACGGCTGCAAGGTCAAGACCATCGGCTGTCGTATTTAGCGCTTGATCGGCCACCGTAAGTTCGCGCGTCAGGCCATCCTCAATGGCGCCGGTTGCCGGCCCAACCGCGATCAGGCCACCTACGCATAACACTAACCCAAGCGCACCGGCAATCAGCAGAGCAAAGCCCAAAACACGGCTCACAAAGGGGATCATGGAGTTCCTTGGTTTGCCCGACTACGCTCCCACTCCTCAATTGCCCGCAGCGCAGCTTCAGCAACTGCGGCGTCGGTTGCTGTAGCGCCGGTAGGATTGTAGCGTGCCTGCTCATAAGCGTTGGTAAGATCGGTGACCGGCTGCGTCGTACCGGAGAGAGCGGCAATCGACGGTGCAAATTCGGCCGGCGTACGGGCCGGCGGGCGAGTCTGCGCGCGGCGTTCGAGGGCGATCAACAAGCGAACATACGCACGCCGCACCCGTGTCGTTGGGTCATCACTCTGCAATGCAGCCAGGGCAGCGCGCAAACCGGTGAGCCGCCGCGCAAACGGGTTGCGTAGGCGGCCCAACAGATCACGCAGATCGCCGGCAAGATTCCCAGCCACACCCAACGACTCGCGCTCTTCATCGCCGGCGGGGCGGGGCCGCCTGCGTTGGCGCAACAAGAGAATGCCGAGCAGCAATAAGACGATTGGGATCAAGGCCAGCGCAAACGTGGCAACCTCGGCCAGGCGCTCGATCGCCTCAAACGCCGGAAGTTCGCCCAGCGCCTGACCTGCTTCATCAGCTTGCGGCGGCGGTTCCGGCAGCAGTTCCAGATTGGCCAGCAACGCCCGAATCAAGCGCAGCAACGGCTCGCCAATCGTCACGGCTAGAATATAGGCGATCACCCCACCGATGAGCGCAAAAGGTACAATGATCGCCCGCGCGAGGTTACGCGCCAACTCAAGCGCATCGGTGCCGCCAAGCAGCGTACTGAGCAACAGACTGAGCCCGATCACCCCACCGATTGCGCCGCCAAGGGTTGCCAACCAGCGCCACCCCAACCGCATTGCCCCGGCCGCCTGCCCTTCAACCGCCCGCGACAGCGCCAGGCCAAGCAATGCAGCACAGATGAAGCCAAGCACATAACGCGCCAGGGCCTCCGACGCTTCGCCGCCAGGGTTGAACAGCGGGCGGAAGAGCAAACTGAGCAAAAATATCAGCATGCCGCGCGCCACAAGACTCGCCACAACGCCCGAGTCGAGCAAGGCCAGACGCGTGCCGCGCCAGAAGAGGAAAAGGGCCAACAGCACAAGCATATAAGCCAGCGGCCATTGTTCCGCACCGGGGATCAGGGTGCCGAGCGGCAGGCGAGCGCCAACCAGCAGCAATAGTGCAGCAAGAGCGCCAATACCAAGCACTACGCGCGTCCAACGCTCGGGAAGGCGCGCCGCAAGATTATCCGTGGCCCAACCAAACCCTACCATGCCCCACAGTAGCAACCAGGGTAACGCAAGCGGCGTCAGTGCCTGAAGCGGCATGCCGACGATCATTGCCTCAAGGGCGGCTACGGTGAGAATGGCAGTGATCCGAACCATAAAACCAGGCTTCAGGCTTCAGGGGGCTGAACATGCAAAAGGCAGGAGCCGCCCAGATAAGCATTGCTCCTGCCTTGCGTGAAGTAACGCGCAGCGCGTTTTACTTCGTTTCGCGGTAGACCGCATGGCGGCGAACGAGCGGGTCGTACTTGCGCAGTTCGATGCGGCTCGGATCATTGCGGCGGTTCTTCATCGTAGTATAGGTGTGGCCGCTCTCAGTGCTCTTGAGCTTAATAACAATCCGATTGCCCTTCTTGGCCATATCACAACGTCCTTTCAAGACATCAAAAGATCATAGCGCCTTCCAGCGCACTGCCGGAGATTATAGCACACCTTAGCGCGTCCGACAAGCGGCTTTGAGCAGTAGAACGGTAAAGCGGTAGAACGGTAAAGCGTTCACCTGCTTACCCCGCTACAAGCTGCTGCGCCAACGTATTATGCATTGCCACCAGCGCCTCTAAATCAAGGCCGGGGATTTCCCCATTGCGCACGCGCACCCGCCCATTGATCACACTCAGATCAACTCCTACCGGCTGGCAGAAGACCAGCGCCGCCACCGGGTCGTGGACGGCAGCGCCGGCGTAGCCCACCCGATCAAGTCGGTAGCCGATCAGGTCGGCGCACATTCCCGGCGCAAGCCGGCCGATATCATCACGACCGAGCACCGCCGCGCCGCCGCGAGTTGCCAGGCGTAACGCCTCACGAGCACTCATAATGCTTGGGTCGCCCTGGACCCGCTGAAGCAGCATGGCCATCCGCGCCTCGCTCAGCATATGTGAGCCATCGTTCGAGGCCGAACCGTCTACACCAAGGCCGACCCGCGCCCCGGCGCCCACCAGCGCTTTGATCGGCGCGATGCCTGAAGCGAGGCGCATATTCGAACTGGGGCAATGGGCCACGCCGGTACACGAGTGCCCCAGGCGCGCTACTTCGGCGGGCGACGGATGGACTACGTGAGCGTGCCAGACATCCGGCCCGACCCAACCCAAATCTTCAATTAGTTCTACCGGTCGCCGCCCGAATGTCGCCAGGCAGTACTGCTCCTCATCAAGCGTTTCGGCAAGGTGGGTGTGCGAATGTACGCCATAGCTACGCGCCAGCGCCAGGCTCTCGCGCATCAGATCGAGCGAGACACTGAAGGGCGAGCAGGGCGCCAGCACGATCCGCAGCATTGCGCCCGGCTCCGGGTCGTGGTACTGCTCGATCAGGCGCTGCGAATCGGCAAGAATGACGGCCTCGTCTTCGACAACCCGATCGGGCGGCAGGCCGCCTTTGCTCTGGCCCACCGACATGCTGCCGCGTGCCGCATGGAAACGGAAGCCAAGCTCTTGCGCCGCCCGAATCTGGTCGTCGAGGCGGGCGCCGTTGGGCCAGATGTAGGTATGATCGCTGGAAGTCGTGCAACCGGAGAGCATCAATTCGGCAATGGCCGTCCGGCTGCTCGTATAGATCGCCTCTGAGTTCAGGTGCGCCCAGATTGGGTAGAGTGTGGTGAGCCAGCCGAAAAGATTGCTTTCCTGGGCCATACAGCGCGTCAGGGTCTGGAAGAAGTGATGATGCGTATTAACCATACCCGGCATGATCAACATGCCGCGCGCGTCGATCACTTCATCGGCCTGAGCGGGTAGGTCGGCGGTTGGCCCGACCTGCGTAAGCATCCCGTCAACGGCATATAACGCACCGTCGACGATCTCCGTCCCGGCATCGTCCATGGTCAGCAGCATAGCTGCGTTACGAACTAGCAGTGTACTCATATGCGCAGGATACTATGTTCCGTGGTCGGTGCGCAAGCACGACGCAACGCAATGCCCATGCTATACTTTGGCTGGCAGGCGGGGCAGGCGGGGCAGCGGGGCAGCGGGGCAGCGGGGCGGACACATAGGTCCGCCCGTACGGTGGGGCAGCGGGCAGGGCAGGCGTGGGGCGTGGGTGGAGGGCCGAAGCGGCGCCACGTGAGCATTCTGTGCGAACCAAGCATTGATCAGAAAGCGCTGCTTCGGCCCTACAATGCGTCGTCCGTGATCCGTCGTCCGTCGTCCGTGATCCGTCGCCCGTCGTCCGTCGTCCGTCGCCCGTCGTCCGTCGCCCGTCGTCCGTCGCCCGTCGTCCGTCGTCCGTCGTCCGTCGTCCGTCATCCGTCGTCCGTCATCCGTCGTCCGTCATCCGTCGCCCGTCGTCCGTCGCCCATGATCCATCAGCCGCCGCAGTGCCGCAGTGATCCGAATTGCGACCCAACATGACTACATCAATTACGCTTGACGAACTGAACACCGCCGACCAGGCGCGCTTTGTCGCTGCGATCGGCCATCTGTTTGAGCATTCGCCCTGGATCGCAGCGGCAGCCTGGGCGCAACGGCCCTTTGCTTCGCGGGAGGCGTTGCATGTCGCGCTGGCGGCAGTAATGTATACCGCCGATCGTGAACAACAGATCGCATTGATCAGCGCGCACCCCGATCTTGCCGGGCGCCTCGCGCTGGCCGGCGCACTCACCTCCGCCTCCACGCAGGAGCAGGTGGCGGCCGACCTTGATCAACTCACGCCGGCCGAGCTTGAGCAGTTTAGCGCCTACAATCAGGCCTATCGCACACGTTTCGGCTTCCCATTTGTGATCTGCGCTCGCGAAAACAAAAAAGACGCTATTCTGGCCGCCTTTCCAACACGCCTAAAACATACGCCCGACCAGGAGATCACAACCGCGCTCGACGAGATCGCGAAGATCGTCTGGTTGCGCTTGATCGACACGGTACGATGAACCAGATTCGCCTGATTGAAGAGCTCGCCGCCAATGCTATTCCAGCGGCGATTGTGCAGGAAGTAGACGGCTGGCGGCTGCGCTATAACTATGGCGTCACCCGGCGGGCCAACTCGGTGCTGGCCCATAGCGCGAGCAGCGTGATCGAACTGGACGCGAAAATCGCCTATGTCGAGCGCTTCTACGCCCGGCGCAACCTGCCGGTGCGCTTCCAGATCTGCCCGGCGAGTCTGCCGACCGATCTCGACGCGACGCTGGCGGATCGCGGCTACACCGTGCCGACGCCCACCAGCGTACAAATCGCGCCGCTGGTCGCCCTCCGCGCCGTTGATCCCGGCCCTGCGTACGTTTCTGAACAATTTGACGAACCATGGCTCGCCGCGTATGTGGCCGGTGAAGGCGAAACCGACCTGATAAAAATTGCCGCCCGCCGCACGATGCTCCAGCACGTCGGCCCGCCATGCGGCTATGGCACGCTCATGATCGACGGCCAGATCGCCGCCGTTGCACAGGGGGTTGTCGAGCGCGGCTGGCTGGGCATTTTTACCGTCGAGACGCTGCCGGCCTTCCGGCGGCGCGGACTGGCTCGCCAGGTGCTCAGCGCACTTGGGGCGTGGGCCGCCGGCCAGGGCGCACAAAACGCCTACTTGCAGGTGCTCAGCACTAATGATCCGGCGGTGCGCCTGTATAGGCAAATGGGCTTTACAACGCTGTATCAGTACTGGTATCGCAAGCGCGAGGTAGCATAATGGCCCGCCTGAGTACGCACGTTCTCGATACTGCCCATGGCCGTCCAGCCGCCGGGATTCGCCTGGAGTTGTACCGCATTGCCGGCGAGCAGAGCACACTCGTCCATAGCGCTGTCACCAACAATGACGGACGCACCGATGCTCCATTGCTCAGCGGCGACACGATTACTACGGGCGTCTACGAATTGCGCTTTTTTGTCGGCGCTTATTTTAGCGCCATGGGCATGGCATTGCCCGAACCGCCCTTCCTCGACGTGGTGCCGGTGCGATTCGCCATCGCCGATCCGCTGGGGCATTACCACGTGCCGTTATTGGTCAGTCCGTGGGCCTATAGCACATATCGGGGAAGTTAGGGGCAGGACGCAGGACACCCCAGTGAATGGTAAGCAGTCTATCCGGTATCTGCCCCTAGCGCCCACCGGCTCCGCACCAACGCGCCCCGCCCCGATGAACCCGGTTTCCGCCGCTTCAGCGGCCCATTTGCTCCTCACCAATGAGCAGCGCCCTTCAGGGCGCGGCGGCAAGACGCAAGCGACCACCTCACGCCTCATCACAACGTACGCACGAACGGCGAGCGGATATTTACCAGCACAATAATCAGCCAGCCGATGAATGAGCTTGCCGCAACAACGATGGGCACGCTGCCGACAGCCTCGGCGAGCAAGCCGGCAAACATGCCGCCGAGCGGGCTCAGGCCGAGCAGCAGCAGCGTAAAGACGCTCATCACCCGCCCACGCAAGCCATCAGGCACCATCGACTGAATGAGCGTATTGGAGAGCGCCATACTGCACACCCCGGCCAATCCGGTGCCGAACATGCAGAGCATGGCCAACGGCAGGCTGCGGCTCATGGTGAAGCTTACCATCAGCGGCATATGCAGGAACAGTGCAACAGTGACGATCCATCCGCGTGGCGCCGTCCTCGGCAGTTGGGCCAGCACAAGCGCGGCAATCAGGGCACCCATACCACTCGCCGCCGACAGCCAACCCAGGCCGCTTACCCCGGCGTTGAGTACATCGCGGGCGAACACTGGCATGAGCGGAATGTGTACAAAGCCGAAGAAGCTAAGCGCGCCGACTTGCATCAGGAGCGCACGCACGCGCGGCTCTTCGCGCCGAATGTAATGCAACCCCTCACGTAGAGCCTGGCCACGCCCCCCAATCGCCGGCTGCACAAACGGCGGCAGGCGCATCAGCAACAGGCCCGCCAGCACCGGCAAGAACGTGAGCGTGTTCAGCAAGAACGCCGGCCCCTCGCCAACCAGCGCCACCACGATCCCGGCCACCGCCGGCCCCACAGTACGCGCCGCGTTGAACACCGACGCATTCAGCGCAATCGCATTCAGTAGATCATCGCGGCCAACCAGTTCTACGGTAATCGACTGCCGCGCCGGTGCATCAAAGGCATTCACCGTGCCCAAGAGTGCCGCCAACACAAATATATGCCAGACCTGCACGGCGCCAGTGAGCGTGAGCAATGCCAGGATGGCGGCAAGCAGCATCGCCACGACCTGCGTAACAATCAGGATGCGCCGCTTCGGAAAGCGATCAACCAGCGTTCCGGCAGTAAGTGAAAAAAGCAGAATTGGTAATGAAGATGCCGCTGCAACCAGGCCCAGCAGCGCCGGCGAGTTTGTCAGGCGCAACACCAACCAACCCAAGGCAACCTGCTGCATCCAGGTGCCCGTGAGCGAGATCAGTTGGCCGATAAAGAAGAGGCGGAAGTTGCGATGGCGGAACGCCTGCAACATGCGCGGTAGGGGTGATGAGGTTTCAGTTGAAGCAGTTGTTTCAGTGGTCAGAGCTGTGGGTTTGGTAGCCATTGTTTCAAGTTAATCTATTGACGATTCGTACGGCATTGTGCCGGGACGCGCCGGGACGCGCCCTGATGCCCATTCCACCTACGCTCGTCAACACCTTCGTGCTGGATCACACAACTTCCTCGACCTGCAATGCCGCATAAAGCGTCTGCATTGCGGTCTGGAGTGCGATCAACTCTTCAGGGCTCAGATGGCTCATGCGTTGCTCGATGACCGTACGATGCTGCGGGCGGAGTTCGTCGATCAGGGCTTTGCCGGCATCTGTCAGTTGCACCAGCGTTACGCGGCGGTCGCTCGGATCGGCGGCGCGCCGAACCAGACCGCGCGCCTCCAACCGATCGACCATGCGGGTCAGATTCGAGTTGTCGGCCAACATGTGATGACAGATCTGACTGAGCGGGACGCCCTCCACACTGGCGTGGAAGAGGATCGCATACTGCGGAGTCGACAAGTCGTAGGGGCGAAATTCATCGCGGTTTAGCTCTTGAAACAAGCGATGGAGCTTAAGAAAGAGCCGATAGGTTTCAATTTGCGGTGAATCGTTGCTGGTTATTTCGGGCATACAGATACTCCTACGTTGCCTTATAGACTACACTGATCTATTGGACTTGTCAACCATTGTGAGTAAAAAAATAAGCTCATGAGTGGTAACTTCAACAGCTGTGCCGTTGAAGCCACCACGCGTACGGGACGAGGAGCTTACCAGTAGAACGCAAACAGCCAGACCATAAACAAAAAGGAGATCAACCCGGCCAAGCTAATCAAGCCCATCACTGCCCGCACCTCAGGATCTTGGAGCCAATCCGGAACCACTGTGTCGTCCTTTCTTCTGAATGCTGAATCCTGACTTCGCCCTAATTGTACCCCAAGGCAAGCGAGATCCGCACAACAAAGCCGCTCAACCTGGGTATAATAAAGGCGAAGAAGCTGATCTTGGGTTCACTATGGAGGCCGCCAATGTCCACCACCCGGCAGCGGAGCCTGGCAGCAGCGTTGGCGCCGACACCGCCAGCGGCCGTGATCGACCCCGCAACCCGTACGACACTGGAAGCAATTCAGCGCCGTGTGCTCTGGTTGGCAACCCTGATGATCCACCATGCCAACCATGTCCGCCCTAACCCCGACGGCACAAAGGTCGGCGGGCATCAGGCCTCTTCGGCCTCGATGGTGACCATTCTCACTGCGCTCTATTTCCACACCCTGCGCGCCGGCGATCGGGTCGCCGTTAAACCCCACGCCTCGCCGGTCTATCACGCCATTCAATACCTGCTCGGTCGGCTCGACAAGCACTACCTGACCGAACTGCGTGCGTACGGCGGACTTCAGGCTTACCCCTCGCGCACGAAGGACCCCGACGCGCCCGACTTTTCGACCGGCTCCGTCGGCCTGGGCGCCGTAGCCCCGGCCTTCGCCGCCGTAGCGGATCGTTATGCTGCGGCCCACTTTCAGAACCATGCCGAGCGGCGTTTTGTTGCGCTCGTGGGCGATGCCGAACTAGATGAGGGCAATGTCTGGGAGGCGATCCTCGACCCGGCCTTAACCGGCCTGGAACATGTGCTTTGGATCGTCGATCTAAACCGCCAGAGCCTGGATCGGGTGGTGCCGGGCATTCGCGCGGCCCATCTCAAGCGCCTCTTCGCCGAGAGCGGCTGGCACGTGCTCGAAGCGAAGTACGGCCGCCGCCTGGAAGCATTGTTCGCCCGCCCCGACGGCGAGGCGCTGCGCGAGCGCATCGACACGATGCCGAACGAAGAATATCAGGCGCTGATTCGCCTGGATGGCGCCATCCTCCGTCCGCGCTTGGTCGGCTCCAGCCCGGCCCTGCAACGCTTGCTCGCCGACGTTTCCGACGCCGAACTGCCCGCCATTCTCGCCAACCTCGGCGGCCACGACATGGAGACGCTGCTGGCGGTGCTGGCCGAATCGGACGGGCCGCCGCGCCGCCCGACGATCATTTTTGCCTATACGATCAAGGGCTGGGGCCTGCCGATCGCCGGCCATCCGCTCAATCACTCGATGTTGCTCACCGCCGAGCAGATCGCTACGCTGCGCGCCAGCTTTGATCTTCAGCCTGAACACGAATGGGACGGCTTCGATCCTGCTTCGCCGGAAGGCCAACTCTGCGCCGCTGCAGCCCGCCGCCTCTTCCCGGAGCCGGATGCCGATCCGCCGCCCGATAGCCGTCGTGAAGCGTTGCGCGCCGCCATCCCCGCCGACCTGGACATGCCCAGTGTCGGCAGCGCCAGCACCCAGGACACCTTCGGCCGTATTCTGAACCGCCTCGCCGATGTGGCCGGGCTACGCGAGCGTATCGTCACCACCTCGCCTGATGTCTCGGTTTCAACCAATTTGTCGGGTTGGATCAACAAAACCGGCGTTTTCGCGCCGCAAGATGAGCCGGATTTCGAGAGCGCCGAGGTCTATCGGCTGTTGCGCTGGAAACGCGGGCCACAGGGTCAGCATATTGAGCTGGGCATCTCTGAGATGAACCTGTTCATGCTGCTGAGCATGCTCGGTATTGCCGATACGTTGATCGACGAGCCGATCATCCCAATCGGCACCGTCTACGACCCCTTCGTGTGTCGGGGCCTCGACGCACTAATCTATGGGCTTTACTCGGGGGCACGCTTTATTGTGGCCGGTACGCCTTCGGGCATTACGCTGGCGCCCGAGGGCGGCGCGCATCAGTCAGCGGTGACGCCATCGCTGGGGATCGAACTGCCGAACCTGGAATATTTTGAGCCCTGTTTCGCCCAGGAGACGGCCTGGCTGATGTTGGAGGCGTTGCGGCTCTGCGCCGACCCAAACGGGCGAGCCAGCTACCTGCGCCTCTCGACGCGCCCGATCGATCAGACGCTGGTGCAGCCCGCCGCTGCCCGGCTCGGCGCGGCTGAACTGCGCCGCCAGGTATTGCTGGGCGGCTACCGACTCACCGACGCGTACCCCGATCCCACTGCGCCGGTGGTACAACTGGCCGTCGCCGGTACGCTCGTGCCCGAAGTGTTAGAGGCGGCCGCGTATCTCCGTCGCGAGGGCGTGGCGGCCAATGTCTTGAACCTGACCAGCCCGCGCCGGCTCTATAGCGCGTGGCAGGCCAGCCGGGGAACGCATCTGGCGTTGGACTGGCTGATCCCGGCTGCCGAGCGTCACGCGCCGATCGTCACTATTCACGACGCCGCCTCGCATAGCCTGGCATGGCTGGGCGGTGTGCATGGTGCGCGGGTCACCAGCCTGGGTGTCGATAGCTTTGGACAGTCCGGTACACGCGATGCGCTGTACAACGCCTTCGGCCTTGATCTGCTCAGCATTGTGGCGGCGGCTTTTGCCGCAGCCGACAGCCAGGACGTTTGATGGCCTGATTGGCGGCAAAACTACCAATCACGGCATCAATGACCCATATGCAGCGACCGTTTCGCAAATCAGAGCCCACATCGCCATTGCCGCACGAGGCGCTGCCCAACGATGGATTGTTGCGCCTGGCGCTCCAGCAGACCGACACCGCCGTCATGATCACCACGGCCGCGCTTGATGCCCCGGGGCCGCAGATCGTCTTTGTAAACGATGCGCTCTGCCGCATTACCGGCTATAGCGTAGCCGAACAGATCGGCGGAACCCCCCGCATCTACCACGGGCCGGCGACTGATCAACAGGTACTCCAGCGGTTGCGGCAGACGCTTAGCGCTGGAGAATCGTTTACCGGGACGCTGATCAACTATCACAAGGATGGCCATCCCTATCCGGTGGAAATTCAGATCACGCCGCTGCGTGACGCCCACGCGGCGATCACACATTATGTCGCCTTCTTCCGGGCCGGCCTAAACCGCCAACCGGTTGAAGCACACCTCTACCATCGTAGCCCGCTTGATCAGGTGACAAACCTGCCCAGCCGCTATGTGTTTATGGATCGGCTGGCAACCCGGATCGCGATCGCCAAGGCGCGCGGCGAGCGCTTTGCAGTCTGCGTGATCGACCTGGATCGCTTCAATCGGATCAACGACACGCTCGGCCATACGATTGGCGATGATGTACTGGCGCAGGTAGCGGTACGCCTGAACGATGCGCTGAGCGGCGGCGATGTGCTGGCGCGCATGGGCGGCGATGAGTTTGGCGTTATGCTCAACCAGGCCCACGACGAGCCGAGCGTTGCGCGGGCCACCTCACGCCTGCTGACGGCGCTTGAGGCGCCGGTGCCGATCGCCGGGCAGCAACTCTTTGTGAGCGCCAGCATCGGCGTCAGCCTGTTTCCCCGCGACGGCAACGACAGTACCACGCTGCTCAAGCACGCCGACAGCGCCATGTACCGCTCAAAGGGTGCCGGACGCAATATGGTGAGCTGGTTCAACCCCGAACTGAGCCTGGCCGCCCGCGCCACGCTGGAGCTTGATCAGGAATTGCGGTATGCCGTCGAGCATAATCAGTTTGTGCTTCATTATCAGCCGCAGATCAATCTGGCGCGCGGCACAGTCGTCGGCGTCGAGGCCTTGATCCGCTGGCAACATCCGCGGCGGGGGTTGCTGGCGCCAGCAGCGTTCCTGGCTGCCGCCGAAGATAGCCCGCTGATGAAGCGGATCTGTAGTTGGGCGCTGAAAACCGCCTGCCGTCAGGCCGCCGCATGGCAACATCCCACATTGCCGCCGGTACGGATGAGTGTGAACATCTCGGCGCCGCAGTTCGAGCGCAGCAACATTGTGCGGCGAGTCGAGGCGGCCCTCGCCGACAGCGGATTGGCGCCGGAACGCCTGGAACTGGAGATCACCGAGAGTATTCTGATGCACGATCCAGCCGGCAGCGCGGTGAAGATCATCCAACTGCGCGACCTGGGCGTGCATGTCGTGCTCGACGACTTCGGCACCGGTTACTCGTCGTTGGCCTACTTGCAACAGTTTCCCGTCGATGCGCTCAAGATCGACCGCTCATTCATTGCAGCGCTCGGCCCACAGACGCTAGCCGACCGCAACGCGACAGCGCTGGTACGGGCGGTGGTTGCGCTGGCGCGTACGCTTGGGCTGCGCGTGGTGGCTGAAGGGATCGAACATACCGGCCAACATCGGCTCCTGCGCGACCTGGGCTACGACGAAGGTCAGGGTTACTTTTACGCGCATCCTACCCCGGCCGATCAGGTGTTAAACCTCGTTGCGACGCTGAATCAGACCGAACTCAAAGCTTGAGAGATGGACAATGCACCAACTCATCGACGACGATGCACCGCTCACTGCCGAGGCCATTGCCGCCACGCTCGAAGTTGGCCTCGCCCCCAGCGCACTTGCCGGCAAGCGCGTGCTGGCGATCATCCCCGACGGCACGCGCTCGATGCCCATGCGATTACTGTTTCGTCTGCTAGCCGAACAACTCGGCGCCACCACTACCCGGCTCGACTTCCTGATTGCGCTTGGCACGCATCGCCCAATGAGCGCTGAGGCAATTGATCAGCACGTTGGGATGAGCGCCGCCGAACGCGCAGTGCGTTTTCCGAACACGGCAATTTTTAATCATGCCTGGGATGATCCGGCGACCTTCTTTCAGCCAGGGGTGATCCCCGCCGCCGACGTAAGTGTACTCACCGACGGGTTGCTGCGGGAAGCCATTCCGGTAGCATTGAACCGGGCGATCCTCGACTATGATCATCTTCTGATTGTCGGGCCGGTGTTCCCGCACGAAGTCGCCGGGTTCTCGGGCGGCGCAAAGTACCTCTTCCCCGGTATTGCCGCCGGAGCGATCATCAACACGACGCACTGGATTGGCGCGCTGAGCACGAGCATGGCCACTATTGGCGTCGCCGATACGCTCGTGCGGCGCGTGTTGCACCGCGCTGCCGAACTGGTGTTGGCACTGCGCCCAATCACGCTCGTTGCGCTCACGATGAAAGGCTACGACCCGCATGGCCTTTATATCGGCGACATCTTCGACGCGTGGCGGGCCGCAGCACGCCATGCCGCGCGGCTCAATATTCGCTGGGTGGCACAGCCTTTCCGGCGCGTGCTCGCCGCACCGGCAATTATGTATGAAGATCTCTGGACCGCTTCAAAGGCGATGTACAAGAGCGAGCCGGCGGTTGCCGACGGCGGCGAGGTGATCATCTACGCGCCCCACCTGACGATGGTTTCCTATAGCCACGGCGCAATTCTGGAAGCAGTCGGCTACCACGTGCGCGATTATTTCCTAGCCCAACCCGAGCGTTTCGCCGCTGTGCCGGGCAGCATCCGCGCTCACAGCACCCACGTAAAGGGCGTCGGCACCTATAATCCGGTTACCGGCATCGAGACGCCCCGCGTGCAGGTGACGCTGGCCACCGGCATCCCCGAGGCGCTGTGCCGCCGGATCAACCTCGGTTATGCCGATCACCGCACGATCGATCCGGCAACCTGGGTCGGCCGCGAAACCGAGGGCTTGCTCTACATCCCCCGCGCCGGCGAGATCCTCTACCGGGTTGGCGCGCCGGAAAATGAAGCATAAAAACCGACCTGTCAGATGGCCAAACCCAGGCGTTTGCTGCTGGGAATAGGTAATAGCCACCTGACAGGTCTTATTCAGCTTGTTACCCTAGCCCAAAAACTCGGCCAGGATGCGGTTAAACTTTTCCGCGTTCTCGACAAACATAAAGTGCTGACCGCCCTCGTCCTCCTCAAAGATCTCCAGGCGCGCACCGGGAATCTGCTGCGCCGTCCACTCAACCGACTTCCAAGGCACCAGACTGATCCGCCCGCCAACCACGAGCGTCGGCAGCGTGATGCGCGGAATCACATCGCGCCAATCCTGATGGCAGTGATTGTACAGCAGCGCTGCGGCGTGCGGGCGAGCCATACGGAAGTTGCGCTGAATAATCCATTCCTTGACGTCCGCGGGGCAAACGTTCGTCAGCATGCCGCCGATAAAACCACGCGTAACGGCATCACTGTCGGCGCTAACCAGAGCATTCATCGTTTCAGTGACGGAGGTTGGGGTGAAGATCGCGCCCGCCGCGTCGGCTTCGGCCTGCGTCCAGGCCGGATTGCTGGTGAGGAAGGGCGGCTCATCGACGAGGATGAGCTTTACCAACCGATCGGCGCCGAAGAGATCCCAGTAACACCAGATCACCGAACAACCCATCGAGTGGCCGAGCAGCGCAACATCGTGCAGGTCAAGCGCTATCAACACATCGTGAAGGTCAGTTGCAAGGCGCTGGATCTTGTAGCCGTGATCGGGCTTGGCTGATTCGCCGTGGCCGCGCAAGTCGAGCGCGATCACATGGTAGCGGTCGCTGAAGGCGTTGATCTGGTGTACGTATTGTTCCGCCGACTGCGACCAGCCATGTACAAGCACCAACGTCGGCCCTGATCCCGCTTCCAGATAGTGTAACTCCACCCCATCGCTCGTTGAAACGTGCTTCGAAACCGCCGCTACATCGGGCATCGTTGCGTCCTTTCGTCCTTCACACCGTGGTGAAAACAAGCAATCCGAATCAAACATTGATCCGGGGAAACAGCAGAGCAGTACTCGTCGCTATAAGCAAGTGGAGAATATCTCAAGTATAACATAAGCCTCAGGGCGCATCATTCTGTGGATGATGCAACCCTGAGGCTCTGAGATGTCTTGGAGAAAGGAACCCGCTACCCTGTCAGACGAAGTTGGACGGAGTACTACAACCCCAGCGCCGGGCCGAGGGCGGTTGTAATCGGAGCGAGGTATTCTTGCACGAGACCGGCCACGGTGCCCTGAAGCGGGGCGAAGAGCAAGCCGGGAAAGAGCCCAAGCGCAACCACCGGCACAGCCAGGCCGGCGAAAATCAGCCGCTCGCGGCGGTTGAGATCAGGCAGATCGGCGTTTGCCGCGCTGTTTACCTCACCCATAAAGCCAAGTTGGAACATGCGCAACAGGTACGCGGCAGTAAGAATCACGCCCAGCGTCGCGCCGATCACATACGGCCAACCCAATACCGGCGAGGTGAAGGCGCCCTGCATAACCGTCAGTTCGCCGACAAATGCGTTCAAGCCGGGCAGGCCCATTGTCGCGAGGAGCGTCAGCAGCATCAGGCCAGCATACACCGGCATCACCTTCCAGAGGCCACCGAACGCCGACAGGTCGCGGATCTGGCGGCGCTCGTAGAGCACAGCGACGAGCAACATCAGGGCCGCCGTATTGATGCCGTGGTTCACCATCTGCACAATTGCGCCGCTGATCCCGATTGCATTGAGCGAGAAGACACCCAGTACCATAAAGTTCAGGTGGCTGATCGAAGCATAAGCGATCAGGCGCTGCATATCGGTCTGGGCGAAGGCAACCACAGCGCCATAAATGATCCCGATCACCGCGAGGGTGGCAATCGCCGGCGCGGCCCAACTCGCCACCTCGGGGAAGAGGGTCAGGTTAAAGCGGATCAGGCCATAGATCCCGAACTTCGACATCACGGCGGCAAGCATAATCACCGCCGGCGTCGGCGCGGCAGTGTAGGCGTCGGGGAGCCAAGTATGCAACGGCCAGAGTGCAAGCTTTACCGCAAAGGCGATAAAGAAGGCGCCAAAGAGCACGCGCTGCATCAGCGGGTCGATCACAAATGCGCCGCTACGTAAATCGAGCAGAATCTGCGCGAGTTCAAATGTACCGCTATAGCTGGGCGTAATTGCCGCCATTGCCGTGCGATGCAGCACATACAGCGCAATAATCCCAAACAGCATAAAGACCGAGCCGCCGAAGGTGAAGAGGAACAGGCGCAGCGCGGCGCGCGAACGTCCGTGGCCGCCCCACATCCCGACCAGGAAAACCATCGGCAAAAGCGCGGCTTCCCAGAAGACGTAGAAGAGCAGCAGATCTTGCGCGGCAAACACGCCGAGCATACCCGTCTCTAAAACCAAGAGCAGAGCCAGCATTGGGCGCAAGTTCGTTGTAGCGCGGCTCGCGACCACAACCGCAAAGGGTGCGAGGAAGGCCGTCAGTCCGATTAGCCAGAGATTGATCCCATCAACTCCAACCAAGTATTGGCTGCCCCAAGTTGGAATCCAGGCCAAACGATCAACAAATTGCAACGGCGGCCCGACAACTTCCTGGGCGGAAGGACCGTACGGCCCGGTAAAAAAGAGCACCGTCATTACAACCGTCAACACAAGCGTGCCAAGAGTTGTGCCGAGCGCTATGCCACGATACAGCGCCGCACGCCCAACTGGTAGGGCGAAGAGCAACAATGCACCGAGCGCGGGCAGCCAGATCAACGCCGAAAGGAGCGGGAGGCCGAGGAGATTCATGCAGCAGCCACCTTCATAGTACACATTTCAATAATCCAACGCACAGCAAAAACCCAGCGTCACGGGTTGCTACTCAAAGCGAGCAGCACACCTGCGTTGGTGGTTACTCGTGCGCACGGGTGCACGAGATTATTGTTGACTACATCGTCGTGGTGGGACAGGCTGCGCTGAGGGGAAATGCGAGTTGCCCAAATGCAACTCACGGACCATTCTGCTAGCGCACTAGTACGCTAAAGCGTACGTCCGCCTACGGCGGACACCGCACTATGGCGGGCGCAAACCCGCGTACAACCCCTGGCGAACTTCCGCCGAGTTGGACTAGAATGTAGTGAAGGCCTATGCCGATCACTGTTGTACACCTGTGTGTACCCTTTGTCAATAGCTTGTCAATAATTTTGCACAGCCTGATCAAGCGTCTGTTACATTTTGCACAAGCTCACTGGCTTTGTCAACGGGCCAGGGCCGGGGCTATCTAGATCTGTGAAGAATAGCACAAGGGCTTTGGAGATCTGTGAAGAATGGCACAAGGAATAATTGAGCCACAAGCCACATTATGATGGCGAGCGGAACCGTCCCCGCAGGTCGAAGAAGCGCACCACGGCTTCCGTATGCAAGGGAAACGCTAGTTCAGCCGGCGCAGTAAGGATTACGCGCTCGCTTGCTTCACGCGAAGGGCGAAATGAAGGCAGATCAACACTACGCAGATGCGGCCCGAGGCCAAAAACGAGCAGGTATCCATCAGGAGTGCTGCGCGTACCAAAATCGCTAATCGTCTCCGACGATAGCTCGACGCTCGTCTCTTCGCGCAGTTCGCGCACAGCGGCATCCTGCCAACGCTCGGCCATTTCAATGAAGCCGCCGGGCAAAGCAAGCTGACCCTGACGGGGCATACTCCCGCGCCGGATCATCAGCAGGCCATCATCAACGGGTACAAGCGCAATCACGACCGGCAGCGGATTACGATACGTGGTGCTATTGCAGAACGCACAGATACGCGGCCAGCTTTGAGTAGGCGCAAACGGCTGGCCGCAATACGAGCAGTAACTATGCAGGCGATACATGAAGCCTCACGCGCAAGATATGGCACAATTTCGAAGATCAATCATACCATAGGAGCAGGGAAGGCGTGCAGAGGCGTGCAGAGGGCAGAAGCACGGGTCTGCCCGTACGCCCGTACGATGCCTGCTGCTTGCCGCCTGCCGCGCCCTGAAGGGCGCGGCTCAGGCCGGGGGGCGTGGCAGCGCCCTGAAGGACGCGCCGCGCCGCGCCGCCGCGCCGCCTGCCGCCTGCCGCCGCGCCGCTTGCCGCCTACCGCCTACCGCCGCGCCGCCTGCCGCCTACCGCCGCGCCGCCTACCGCCTACCGCCGCGCCGCCTAGATTTTGCGATGTTAAAACGGTGCTTGCCCTTCCGATTGCTCTTCCTCTTGATCTGCATCCGCTACAGGCGCAGGGGATGCGGGCGGCGGGAGTGGTTCGTAGCGCGTCGTGATTTGTTCACGCCACTGCCGGCCATCAGCCAGTTGGATCGTGCGCGAGCGGTGGATAGTGAGTCCATTGTCGTTGATCACCGGTGCTGCAAGTTTTACGGCGCGCCCATCGCCGCGCCCCCAGAGCGTGAGCATTGCGCTGCCGCCCGTTGCATGCGCAACCACAAAAATCGCTTCACCTGTATGATTGGCTACGCGCAAATCTAGACCCGGGGCATACACAGCAGCGTCGAGTCCCGGCGCGTCGGCATAAGCGCGTAGGGCATACCGATGCGCCCGCCGCTCGACAATCGGCAATCCGCCGGCCCATGCGGCCCGATACAATAAGGTTGCAACTGTACAGATCCCGCCGCCGACCGCGTTAGCCACGATCGCGCCATTCACAATCGCCGTGCCGCGCTGATAGCCTGTGGCTGTCGAGATCTCACCCACTGCCGTCAGAAAGCTGAGTTGCGCACCCGGCTCAACAAGTGTTCCGTTAAGCCGCTGGGCGGCTAATTCGATATTCGCCCCATCGCTCGTGCCAACCGGATAAGCAATAGTCGCACTTGCCAGGGGCCGTAACGGGCTTTGGGGCGTGCGCAGGTTTGCCGGCAGATCCAGCGCCGCCCATTCACCGAGCGGCAACCGGTGTACACTCCCAACGCCATCAGGCTCTGCCGGCGGCTCGTAGCGCAACACAGCCCGTTCGAAGTATTGCACCAGCGCCGCGCTGCCATCAGGCTGATCTGCGACAAACTCATCCGAAATCGGATACCCAAGCAGCGCGACGTCGCCGTGCTGCTGATGGTACCAACCAAACGCCCCACCTAAACTATGCCCCGAATCAGCAAAAAATCGATCATCAGGCGCGCTAGTATCGGGCGTGCGCCACTGGAATGCCGGATGATCACGATGTTCAGCGCTATACATATTCCCCAACCGACTGAGCAGGATCAGTTCACCGTGCAACTCCATGCGTGCATACCGAAACAGTTGCACCTTCAGGCCGCTTACCGGATCGTGATGGGCATCGCTGAGCGGCGGGCCAAATGTCGCTGGGCCGCCATGAGCATTAAAGTAGGCATAAAATGGCCCGTACACCAGGTAACCGTTGTGCTCGTACACCGGCGGCGCTGGAGCAGCCGCGGTCAGGCTCGGCGCAGTGAATAGCGCAAGCAGTACGCTCAACAGGAGCAGGATGAAACGTGGCATGGATGGCTCCCTGAGAAAATGTAAAAGGCAAAAGGCCAAGCGTAAAATGAACCCAGCAGGCTTGCATCGCAGCGTAGTGCAACCCTCCCCAAAGGATCAGCCCAGGCCGATAAACACCTTGCCGCCGCCGGTCATGACGAAGAGTAGATTGATCAGGATGCCTACAACCAGGCTAATGGCAACCAGCAACAGCAGGTAAAGCGTGCGGCGACGCAGCATACGCCGGAACTCGCCTTGCAGGATCAGTTCGAGGGTTTGCTGCTGGGCGGCCAGCACCTGCTCGATCGGCCCGCCTTCGGCTTCGGCCTGGGCAAGCGCTTCAGTAACATCATTCAGTTCACGACAGCCCCGCGGCCGAGCGGCGGCGGCGAGCGCGGCGAAGGGGCGCATACGCTGGTCGAGGCTCAATTGCAGTGCTTCGGCAACAAGCGCCTGCATCGGCGCCCAGGCTGGGTGCGGGCGCTCGACGTAGCGCCGCATGATCGCAATCGGCGCCTCGAAGCTACCCAATGCGACCCGCACAAAGGCGATAAAACCAGGCGTCAACCGGCGCAATGCCGCCGCTTCACGCTCACGCTGCACAATGGGGCGGCGCGGCAACACAATCCCAAGGCCAAGATAACTCGCTAAGGCCAGGGCAAGTACAAACGCCAGGGTTGTGCCGGAGGCCGCGCTGATCAGCGCCGTCAGAACGCAAAGCAGCGCAGTTACGCCACCGGCGATCTGGCCAATCACAAAGCGTGATCCGGGTACGTGAGCCGCCTCGCCGCCGGCAGACAAGAGCGCCTGCCGGGGTTGCAGGGCAACTCCAAGTGCGGCGAGTAAGGTACCGGCAAGCGCAAGCAAGTAAAACGGTGTACCGGGAACGAGAAAGAACGATGGCATATGGGTATTCCTATATTTGTGGCGGGCGACCACGAGGGTCGCCCCAACGGGCGGGCGCCGGGCCCGTTCGTTCCGCCAGCTAATAATCGACATCGCTAACTTGAGCGAGCACAAAACCGCCTACAATCGGCAGGAAGAGCGCAATCAGCACCAGCACGCCAACAACCATGCCCAGCAGCGTGGAGTATGCGATCACAACACGCTCCCATTGGGTGACGGTGAGATACAGCGCCATGAGCAGGCCGGCCAACCCAACCGCCAGGCCGCTGTAGCGCACCTGGGCGAGTTCGGTCACGGCTTCGTCGCGCCGACGATCTGAGGCTTGGAGCGCTTCGTAAGCTGCCGCGCAACGACGCGCCAGAACATCCTGAGGCTGACCGACGGCGACGCTCAGGTGGTTGAGCAGAGTGGCATGGCGCTGTGAGGCCGTTTGCACCGCCAGAGCCGCCACGACGTGTTGCGGCGTAGCAATTCCGCCGCCGCTGAGCGGTACGCCCTGCCGGGTAAGCAAGAAGCTCCACTCATCATGCAGCGGGCTTGCCGGCAGATCAGCGAGGACACGTTCAAGGGCCGGGCGAAATCCGCTTCCTGAGCGTAACATCGCGCTCAGGCGCCCGACGGCGGCAGTGAGATCACGATCAAGCTGGGTGGTGTAACGCTGCGCAGCAACGCGGTACAACGCCCAGGCGATCAGCGTAGTAAGCAAGGCGGCAAGCACGATTGCAACCATTGGCGCAGCATAGAGGCCAACGAGCCCGGCAACGCTGGCGCCGGCAAGTGCGCTGATCGCCAGCAGCCTTGCGGGATCGGCCGGTTCCGGCGTATAGACAAGCGCCGGATCGGGGCGCAGGGCAGCGGGTAAGCGCGTGGTTGACTGGGCAGCACGGCGCTGATGGAATTGGGCCAGAGCCAAGGCGAGTGGGCGGCGCAACAAGCCAACGACGATCAGAAAGGCGGCGGCGCTGAGTGCGGCAGGCAGGGCAACAACGAGCCAGGCCGTGGCCGGGTGTGTAACAGTGTTCATAATTCCTCCGCATCAGGGCGCTCAAGCGCGCTGAGCGCCGCAGCGATCGAGCGCACTGCGTCCGGGCCGATCTCGCCCGTACGCTCCAAAGCGCATAACGCATTCCGGCGTGCGGTTAAAACATTCCGCGCCACAGCAGCGCTCAGACTCTCGGTTGCTACCGCCGTGAGCATATCGAGGGCATCGCGAGCGCGGCCCTGCTCGAAGGCAGTCTGCGAGCGCTCGATGGCTGCACCAGCTTCGGTATCACGCTGCAGGCCAACTTCAATCGCCGCGGCCAGTTCAGGCCAACCCCCAGGCGGCGGGTAGGCGGCATACAGGGCCAGGTCGCTCTGCACAGTTGCATAAGCGGCGTGAGCAGCTACCCAACGCCGCCGCCGAAGCGCGGTAGTCAGGATCGCCGCCTGCTCCATAGCCTGAGCGCGCAGCTTGCCGCCCAGTTCAAGATCGGCTTCCAGGGCGTATTGCGCAGCCCCGACGAGGCGCGGATCACGGCGATCAGCCCAGACCCGGCGCAGGATCGCCAGCGCCTGCTCAACGCTCCCGGCCCAGACGGCTGCATCGGCGCGAGCAATGGCTTCGTCTACGGCCGCGCGTGTGGTTGCCGTAGCACGCACAGCGCTATTCAGGCGGATCAGGTCGAGGCGCTGACGCAGCGCTTCGGGCGTCTGATCGGCGCCGTTCCAGATCAGGTCGTTGGCTTCGGCCCGCGCAGCAGCCTGCCAACGCAGTTCACCCTCGGCGGTAGGCACAGCCCAGGCGAGACGCACTGTGTGCGGACGCAAGCGGCCTTCGTACTCTGCGGCGCCATCGAGCAGGAGCAGTTCGCTGATATAGCGCCGCCCGCCGCGTTTCTGCACGTGAATAACGACATGAAAATTGTCGCAGGCGTCCTCTAGCGCGTTCGTGCGCCGACCCTCGTAGATATACGCCCCCGGCATCGCAGCACAATCAGCAAAACGCTGGATCGCACGGGCCGCCGAACGAGCATGGATCGTGGTTACAACGGCGTGGCCGCTGACAGCGACGGCCAGAATCGCCCCGGCCTCTTCGGCGCGGGTCTCGCCGGGCGCAACCAGCGAGGGCGTCTGGCGCAACACTTCCTTGGCCGCCCGCCCGAATGCGCCGCGTTCGAGAGCACTCTGCACGAGTTCACGTGTCCAGGTGGGATGGCGCACATTGATCTCCAGGGCGTTGTCTTCAATCGTGACCACATGCGGCTGCCCAGGCCACGAGTTGACGATCGCCTCCAGCAAGGCCGTCTTGCCGCTGCCGGTTTCGCCGGCGATCAGGAACGAAGAACCAGCGCGCACGAGCAGGCGCAACAGATCGCCGACAGCCGGATCACATGCGCCGCGGCTCAGCACATCGTCGAGCGTCCAGGCATTGCGCCGCCCGCGCCGGATGCAGATCAGCGCCGTATCTTCCGGCGTGCAAGGCGGAATCGTGACGTGCATGCGCGTGCCGTGAGCGAGAGGTAAGGTATCTTGCGGGCGGCTGCGGTCGAGCGGAACGTTGAGCCGCGCGGCAAGCAGCAGCGCACGATCGAGCGCCTGGCGCGCAGCACTGAACCGCTCGGGAACCAGCGCAAAGTCGCCGCCTTCTTCTTGCACCATAATCAGGTCGCCGATAATTTTCACTTCCTGGATGCGCTCATCGTCGAGGTAGGGTTGGGCCGGCCCCCAACCAAGTGCGTCGTGAAAGAGCCGCAGCAGCGTCGCTTCATCGGTGGGCAGGGTACGCAACGGGCCATATCCCTGCTCGACTTGCGTTCCGATGACTGTCCGCAAGACGCGCAGAACCGCCGGATCGCGCAGGGCAGCAGGCGCGACAGGATCGAGCAGCGCGGTGTCGATCTGATCAAGCAGCGTGTCGCGCACGGCCTGGAGAATGCCTGGTTCGACAGGTGCGTCACGTTCTGGGCGGCGGGTTGATTGGGCAGCGCTCATTGTCGCCAGTCCGCCATCTTCAATGACGACGAGGGTTCGTGGTGGATGCATGGAAGCTCCGATGAGATGAGTGGTGAGGGATTGTTGGGGCGCGTCGCGATGCGCTTGTACGAGTTCTATCCTGGGGTGCGTCGTGATGCGCGTTAGGTGCTCGCAGCCGGCTGATTGGGCGCGATGAGGCTGCGCTCAGGGCGGAAGCGCGCATTCAGACGCTGCAAAAGGCTCACTTTGGGCAAGGGCAGTTGCGGGCTCAGGCCCAGACGTGTGCAGAGCGCATCGACGACCTGATGGGCGGCGATGGCAAAAGCGGTGTGTGGGCCGATGTCGAGCATCGCAATGTAGCCGTCGTGCTCGTCGGAGCGGCTGGCGAGACGCGGATCGCGCGGCAGAATGCCCAACGGCTGAACCTGCGAATAACGCCGTGCGAAGAGGGCACGCACATCGGCGACACTGACCGTTACCCCGCGCTCAGGCTCCATGAACAGCAGCATGCAGTGATCGAGCTTGTCGGGAGCGTGATCGCGGAAGTGGTCGAGCATATGGCCCACACCCATGCGCTCGCGGGCGCCGGGCGGGCAGGGCAGCACCACTGTGCCGCCGCACTGGAGCGTGTGGGTCGCATACGGACGGCGCAAATAATCGGGCGGCGTGTCGATCAGCACCAGATCGTAGCCGTCGAGCGTGCTGACGCCCTGATAGAAGCCCTGCCAGTCGGGCAGGCGTACATCGTTTTCGGCGCGAGCGACAGCGTGCGAACCGATCAGAAAGTCGATTGCGCCCCACCCGGCTGTGTTCGGTTGGGTCTGTTCGGGCTGGAAAATGAAGGGCTTGATACCGGTGGCGTTCCAATGCGCCGGGCCGCGCTGAACGAGGTGCAGATACGACGGCGCGCTGGAAGGAATGCGGAAGGCCGGTACCAGGCCGGGATTCGAAATATCGCCGTCCCAGACGAGCACGCGCAAGCCGCGCCGGCGCAACCCCTCGGCGAGCACGCAGGTGGCAAATGTCTTGCCGATGCCGCCTTTGGCTGCACCAACCGCAACCATCGGCAGATCACGGCCCGTTGTGCCGCGTTGCATGCCGAGCCGTTCGGCAAGCCAGGCGACAACCAGCGCCGGGTCGCGTTCACTCGTGGCAGCGATCCCGGCACTGCGCAGTTCGTCGAGGGCAGTACGCGCCGGGCCACACACATTAACCAGCACCGCAACGCCGGCCTCACGCGCCAGGCTGATCGTGCGCCAGAGTTCGGGCAAGCTGATTGCGCGGGTGTCATCGAGATAGATCGCCTCGGGCGGGCGCTCCCCGCTGAGCAGGCGCTGCACCTGATCGAGGCGCGAGGGCGCCAGAACTGCCAGATCGCGCAACAACTCAGCTTCGGCCTGGAGGCCTTCGAGCGCACTGAAGATAATTAGTTCCACGCGCATGATTCCTTTCGTGAGAAGCGGATCGCTGGCTGTGCAGTGCGGGCAACTTCGCTGCCCGAACCGCACAGCAGGACCTTATAAGCGCCCTAAGCCCCACGCAGCGTTGACGTTGCCGACGCGGATGAGTTGATCGCTGTACGGGTCGTGTTGGAATAGCGGGTTGGTCGGAAAGTGATCGCCGCTTTGGCCTTGCGCGCCCTGACGTAAGACTTCTTCGACCGCCAGCACACTCCGCCGGCCGGAAGGCGTGCGTCCGATATGCGCGACGATCAAACTAACGGCGTCGGAGGTGATCAGGCCGCGCGAAATTGCCGCCGCCGATTGCCCGCCGCCGCCCGCCTCGGCGGCCAGGCCGAGCATCGCCATGCGCTCCAGGTTGCGCAGCGCGCCCTGGATATTGGTCGCGTGGATCGTGCCGACGCCGGGATGGCCGGTAGCCGCCGCTTGCAGCAAAGCCATCGCCTCGCCGCCGCGCACCTCGCCGACAATGATGTAGTTCGGCTTCTGGCGCAGGGTAAATTTCACCGCCTTGCTGAAGGCGCCGGGATCGTCGCTGAACACTTCCAGATGCACGCTATTGGGGCTGCGCGGGAGTTCGCCGCCGTCCTCGACAAAAATCAGGCGTTGATTGCGCCCAAGCGCTTGCGTGAGCGCGGCAGTAAGCGTCGTTTTGCCGCTGCCGGTTGCCCCGGCCACCAGCACCGACGCTCCAGCGCTCAACGCTTCGAGAAACAGATCGGCGGCCTCGCGGCTGAGCGTGTTGGCGTAGACCATGTCGTCGAGCGTGCGCCAGCGCTCGGGCAGCAGACGAATAGCGATTGTGCCGCCGTCGCGCGAGGTAGGCGCGGCGGTAACCGCATAGCGTAGCCGGTCGGCCACACCCTGGATCATTGGCGCCGGCCAGGGCGCATCGGCGTTGCACGCAGCCAACTTGTGGCTGCGGAGCAACAATTGGCGCTGCGTCCAGGCGATCCAGTCTGGGTGGACGACAACGCCGGTGTCGGCCATCGCGCCGCGCTGGATAACGAAAAACGGGGCGTGCGGCGGGCCGTTGAACAGGATATCGGATACCTCGTGCTCAGGGTCGCGCCAGATCTCCAGCGGGCCAAACCAGCTGATCTGCGCCCAGTCGCTGCCGGTCAGTTCAGCACCGACGCCCATGCGAGCAAAGACATCGGCGGGCGAATGACGCCACGCATCGCGCAGACGGCCGGTGCGCAAGAGGAGTTGCAACTCTTCGGTGATGGCAGTCGTGTCGGTTGGAGTGAGGTGCATAGTGAGTAATGGGTGCGCTTCGCGCAGTGATCCGTGACGAGTGATGCGTGACGAGTGACCAATGACGAGTGATAGGCCTAAACATCTGATGATCTGATGATCTGATGATCTGATGATCTGATGTTTATTCTTCCTTCATCTACGGAAGTACCGCACCAGGCAGGGCATAATTGGCGCCGGGAAGGCTGGTTAAGCCATCCGGTTGGGCCTCAGGCGTGGGCACGGGTGCGGTCAACTCAGTACTGTTCACCTGGCCGGCGTCGAGCCGGTTGAGGAAGGCCAGCGGGTCGGAGGTGTTGCCGTAGCGCTCGCCCCAGAGTTGCAATCCGGCGGCTTGCAGCGCCCAGACGGTATGCGATTGATAGGGCGTCAGTTCGAGGTAGGCCAGGCCTGCGGTTTCATCGACGTAGAGCACACGCACCGAACTGAGCAGGCGGCAGGCGTAGGCCCGCGGTTGGGCCGGGCTGTTGGCGGGCGTCACTACCGTCGGCGAACGGCCGGCGGCGGCGCTACGCGCAGTATCACACACGATCGGGTCGCCGGTGGGATCGTTGAAACCAATGTTTACCTTGTCGCGAAAGCTAATCGGGCCGATTGTGCTGGTGGAGAAGGGCAACGGCACCATATTAGCGGTAAGCTGCTGGCCATTGGGGTAAACCGGCTGATCCGGCGGTGTGGCGAGCAACATGGCCGGCTGGACGACATCATTGGCGCCCAAATCGCGGGCGGCATACTGCCCGATAATCGCGCCCGCATCGGCAATCCCTTGAAGCTGGATCGGACGATGCAACGGCAGTTCAATTGCGCTTACGTCGTCGGCGGTGATCTGGTGGCCGAAGGGCACATCGCGGGCGAGGATCACAACCCGTTCGGTGCGGCGACTCTCCAGGTAGCCCAGCACCGCAAAGCCGATCGCAGCGAGCAAGCCGACAGCGAGCAGAATAGTGGGTAGTGGGTTAACGCGCTTGCGGGCGAGGGCCTGGCTCAAAGGCGTGTTGGGAGCAGTGGCGGCCATTGGGATCTCCTTAGCATTCGACAGTTTGGGTCGCTACAATGACGGACAAGCGGACAGAGTAAGAAATTATTGGCGAATTGATTCGACCGTTCACATAGACAAATCGATCAGTGGGTCGCCCCTCCAATCCGGACATTCGCCAACAATATCGTCACCGGGACACCAGATCGAGCGTATCGGCGGCGGTAATGAGCGGGTGGTAGATGCCCCAGCCGACAATGCCGCGCATGCGGGGGCGGACTTCGGCGCAGATCAAGGGCGTGGTTTCCGTAACCGGCTGCACGGCAGTACTGGTATAACTACACGTGCCGCCGCGGGGCAGAACCGTCCAGCGCACCCGATTGGCCAGCGCTCCAGCGGGCTCATCAAGGCCACGCACGCCGGTAAGATTGACCAGGAGGAAGCGCTCGGCAGTGGCAAGCAGCGCCTTGCATGGGCTGTTCTGCGCTACAGTGACATTGCGGCACTCACCGGCGCGCAAGCTGCCTTCGGCCCGCGCCAGCGCTGCATAGTCGAGCAATTGGACTGTTGAGCGGGTAGCTTGTTGAAGCGCGTCTTCGAGCATTGCGACTTCCAACCAGCGCTCGGCCACTTCGACAACGAGCAGAGTGAACGCCATCAGGAAGGGCAGGATCACGGCGACAAGCACGGCGGATTGGCCGCGTTGGCGGGCGGAGCGAGCGCTGGAAACGATGCGCATTACTGTTGATCCCGCTCGGCGGCGCGGGTAGCGCTCGCACTGATCTGAAAACTGTTGAAGCCGGGCAGGGGCGTCCAGAATGCGCCGCTGTAGTTAATCTGCACCGTGACGGCATCGTAGCGCCGGCAGGGCGTGCGGTCACAGGTGGCGCTAATCTGCGCCGCAGCGGAGCGCGTGCCGATCCCGCTGTCGATCACATCGGCGGCGGTAGCATAGGCGGCGGCGGGCGTACCGCCGGCGAGGGCGGCCTGATGCGCAGCTGCGCGAGCTGCCTGGTTGATTGTGTAGTTGGCCAGGAGCAACTGGCCTACCGACACGAGGCCCAGGATCACCAGCAACAGCACCGGCAGCACGATCACCATTTCGACGAGCGCCTGGCCAGGCCGACGAGTACGACGGCGGGGCGGCAGTGTGTGACGATACGGCACAAGCGGGTAGGAGCGGCGAGAGTTGTAGAGCATAGACGACCCCTTTTTTCCGGCCGAAGCAGCCACTACGCGACTGCTTCGGCCTTACACTTTTCTATCGTATGAACCGATTGAGGGGCGATGAAGGTTACGATCTAGCGCTCGACGCTGCCTGGCCCGATCACGCTGCGTGGGACGAGCAGTTCGACATCGAAGCTGGCTTCGATCAGCTGACGTGACGGATCAGGGAGCGGCACAACAGGGATCTCCGGGATGCCGGGATCGTCGATTGGTGCGCCGGGGTAAGCATTAACGACGGTGATCTCGACTTCAAGTTGGACGCGGATGCGCGCCGGCGCCAGCGGATCGACGGTGTAGAGATAAACATCGTCGCGCATCGACGGAGCGGGCGGTTGCGTCCAATAGACATGGGCCTGCGTGCGCAGGTGATCCTCGCGCAACGGCGTTGGATTGGCGATCGAGGCCAGATCGTCGCCGCCCAAGTAGGCGTACCGGCAGCCGACCAACAGCCGCGCATCGCCGGCCTGCGCCCCGAGACGACAACCGGTGCGGCCGCGTCCATCGGCGGCCTGCGGATCGCGCCAGACGCCATTCACCTCAAAGCCGGTGACACTCCACCCCACAACCCGGGCGCGATATTCATACGGCCAGGGCAATGGATCGCCGGCCATGCGGAGTTCGCGCAGACGCGGCGTGAAGTCCAACACCTCGCCGGTGGGCCAGGCGATCCGCGTCCCGTCGGAGAGGTAGACACCATTCATGGGATCGCCATCCTGACTACGCGGGTCGAGGTCGGAGTGGATTGCGAGCCGTAGATCGCCGCCGGCAGCGGGAATCGTTGCTGGAGGCTGGACGACATCGGTACGCACGGTGGCCCGATTGTCGCTCGGATCGTCGCCGGGGGTGCTGGTGCTGATCAGCGTCTCGAAATCGAGCACTGCACCAGCAGGAACATTGGTTTGCACCACGATCACCAGTTGTCCGCTTGCCTGGGGCGCTAATGTGCCCAGATCCCAAGTGAGGGTCTGCCCGTTCACACTGCTTGGCGCCGGGCCATTCACGCCCTGGTAGGTCACATCGGGTGGAAGGATGGCGCGTAGCTGCACGTCCGCGGCCGCCCGGGTGAGATTCGGTGCGCGGTGATGCAGGTTGCCGTAATCAACCACATACCAGAAGACGCTGCCCTGGGCCACAATCCGATCCGGGCCGCGGGCACGCACCCAGACATTCGGACGCACGACATCGACCTGCGTGGTGGCGCTGTTGTCGGCCAGATCGGCACTGCGCTCGGGCGTAACGGTGCTGATCTGCGCCGTGACGCTGAAACTGTCGGCGGGGAAGTTCGCCGGCAAGGCAACGTTAATCGCGCGATTCCCGCTCGCGCCAGCGGGCAGATCGCCAAGCGCACAGGTGACCCGATTTAGCGCGGCAGCGTACGCACAGCCCGTCGGCACGCTGCTCACGGTATACGTACCAATCGGCAACTCGACAATCAGCGTTGTACTGCGCGCCAAGCCAGTACCGGTGTTGCGGTAGGTGGGCCGGATCGTGGCCGTTGTGCCGACCGGCCAGGGCGCCGGCGTGATGGTGATGCTCGTACCGACGTTAGGAAATTGGACAGTAGTTGTGGTAGTACTGGTATTGTCGCTCGGGTTATCGCCGGGGGTGGCTGTGCTGATTGTGGCCGTGTTGGTTACACTGTTAGCGGCGCCGACATCGGCACGAACCACAAAACTGACCGTACCTGTGGCCCCGGCAGCC
>JBBRUG010000028.1:0-29511 GCA_038247995.1 Chloroflexales bacterium
CAGAGCGGGTAGAGGCTGAACGGCGTGAGGATGCGGATCGGGTTATGATCGTGTTGCGACCAGAAGAGGCCGGCTTTGGAATCGTAAAAATGCTCAATGATCCGGCGACCGAGCGCATCGGCACGGCCGCGCCAGAAGGTCGCCTCGCGCATGCGGCCCAGAATATGCGCCATCTTGCCGAGCGATTCCATCTGCAAACAGAGGTAGGTGTTCAGGTCAACCGCCTCAACCGGCATGCCGACATCCCAGAGCGGGCTATCGTCGAGGCCGGACGAAAACGGGTGCGAGTACTGCACAATGCCGTCGGCGTCGTCATCATTCAGGCCGAACCACCAGGAATTCCAGCGCACCAGCGGATCGTAGATATCGCGCAGCATGGCCAGATCGCCGGTCTGGTTGTACACATGCATAGCCACCCAGGCCGCAATCGGCGGCTTGGTAACGGCAGCGGCGATCGGGATCTCCAGCTTAGTAATCGTACCTTCGTCATACACGGCGTCGGGGATCATGCCGTCGGGGAGCTGGTGATCGAGCATAAACTGGATCTGGTCGCTGGCGAGGCGCGGGTCGGTGTAGCGGAAGGCGAGCGCGTGAAAGTAGTTGTCCCACTGCCATGCGCCGACATAATGGGCCTTGCTGGGGGCGACGCTCTCGCGGCGGAAGTGGCCGTAAGGGGCGAGGATGTTATTGCCGAGCACCCACCAGGCATAATAGTACTGGCTGCGCAGCGGCTCATCCACAGCCGGTACGGCGGCGAACCAGCGATGCCAGCGCTCTTCGGCGGCGGCCAACGCAACGCGAAAGGGCTTCACGGTGCGCTCAAGGTCGAGGCCGGCCTGAATATGCAGCGTAATCGCGGCATCGAGATCGCCCTGCGCCGTGAGGGTTACAGCGTAGCCGTTACCGGTATGCTCGATGCTATTCAGCACGAGTTCGCCGTTGGTTGAATACGAGCAGTTGCGCACACTCTTAAACTCGCCGCCGTGGCCGTCGGGGCGCGCCAGGTCGGGCACGACGGTGAAGCGAATGCCGCTCGCGACGCCGGCGGGCAGGCCGATGCTCAGCGTCCGGCCATCCTGAAAGATCAGCCGGAACTCGCCGATGGGGGTCTGAAAGATCAGTGCGTGGGGATACGTCGTCACCTCAAACGGCAGCGCCTGGCCATCGCCGTCGACCAGGCGCAACTGCGGGATGAACGGCGGGCGCTGACGATAGGCCGAAAGGCCCGGCGTGACAGCCGTAAGACGTTCGGCGAGCTTGAGATAGAGCGTGTCGGGAAAGCGCGGTTCCTGGTACAACAGCAGCCGCGAACCGCGGTCACTGAAGGGGATCCGGGTGAGATTGATGCGGTTCTCAAGCGCCAGTAGGTATGGCGAAGCAGGAACGTACATCGAACGGTATCTCCACTGGAGCGGGCGGGAAGAAGCAGACAACCGGCGGCAGGTGAGGGTGCAATAGGTCCTGCGCTGCCGGTATTGTAGCATCTTTGCTCGCCCGCTGGCGCGCGCCGCTGCTTGATTTCTGAATCCTGAATCCTGAATCCTGAATTCTGTCCTATAATACCTTTACCCCAACGGGCGCAACCATAACCAATAACCGAGCGAGGGAGAGGGCTGTGAGCGTCTATAACCCCATGGACAGTGACTTCGCGTTTACGCTGGGTATCGAAGAAGAGTATCAGATCGTCGACCCGGAGACGCGGGAATTGCGCTCATATATCACGCAGATCCTGGAACCAGGCCGGCTCGTGTTGCGTGAGCAGATCAAGCCCGAGATGCATCAGAGCATTGTCGAGGTAGGCACGCGCCCGTGCCGCACCATTTCCGAGGCCCGCGCGGAGATTCTGCATCTGCGCGGAGCAATCGCCGGGCTGGCCGCGCGCAACAACCTGAAGATCATTGCCGCCGGCACGCACCCCTTTTCCTCGTGGCTCACCCAGGAGATCACGCCCGACGAGCGCTATTACGGCGTCGTCGGGGAGATGCAAGACGCCGCATTACAACTGCTGATCTTTGGCATGCATTGCCATGTTGGCATGCCCAACAACGACACGGCGATCGAACTGATGAATGTGGCGCGCTACATCTGCCCGCACTTGTTGGCGCTCTCTACGTCGTCGCCGTTCTGGATGGGCCGCAATACCGGCTTCAAAAGCTATCGCTCGCTGATTTTTTCGGGCTTCCCGCGCACCGGCATCCCGCCCTCATTCAACTCGGCCGGCGAGTTCGACCGCTACGTGCAATTGCTGGTCAATACCGGCTGTATCGACAACGGCAAGAAGATCTGGTGGGATCTGCGCCCGCATCCAGTCTTCGGGACACTCGAGTTTCGTGTTTGCGACATTGCTACCAGGGTCGAGGAATGCCTCGCGTTGGCCGCTACGATGCAGGCGATCATCGTCAAGTTCTATACAATGTTCGAGGAGAATACCACCTTCCGCGTGTACCGACGTGCGCTGATTAATGAGAATAAGTGGCGTGCCCAGCGCTACGGCCTTTCCGGCAAAATGATCGACTTCGGTAAACGCAGCGAAGTTGAGACGGTTGCGCTGGTGCATGAACTTGTTGAACTGGTCGATGATGTCGTTGATATGCTCGGCTCGCGCAAAGAAGTTGAGTACCTGCTGCATATCGCCGAGCATGGCACCAGCGCCGATCGCCAGTTGCGCGTGTTCGAGCAGAGCGGCGGCGACCTCCATGCCGTCGTCGATCACCTGATCGCCGAGACTGCGGAGGGAGTTGAACTGATGCAGTTTGATTTGTAGGGCGAGGGCGGGCGTGGTTTCCCGCCCCACGCTGTGCTATACTTGTGGCATATTTCACCGGCGGTTATCCTAACGGCTCATGGAGGCGAAGATGCACTTTGAGCTGACT
Organism: Chloroflexales bacterium; assembly: GCA_038247995.1. Lineage (GTDB taxonomy): Bacteria > Chloroflexota > Chloroflexia > Chloroflexales > Chloroflexaceae > JBBRUG01. The sequence goes on from JBBRUG010000028.1 coordinate 2,874, forward strand.
GAAGAACAAGCATTGATTCGGCGCACCGTTCGCGAGTTCGCCGAAAAAGAGATCGCGCCGCTGGCGCGCCATACCGACGAAACCGGCGCGTTCCCGGAGCGTGTTTTTGCCCAGATGGGCCGACTCGGGTTGATGGGTTTACCCTTTCCTGAGGAGTATGGCGGCGCGGGTGTTGATAGTATCAGCACCGCGATTGCGATCGAGGAAGTGGCGCGGGCCTGCGGATCGACGGCGCTTGCCTATGCGGCGCACCTGGGGTTGGGCAGCGCGCCGATCGCGATGTTCGGCACCCCTGAGCAGAAAGAACGCTTTCTGAAGCCCGCCGCGACTGGCGCGTGTCTCGGCGCGTTCGGCCTGACCGAGCCGCATGCCGGCTCCGATGCCGGGGCCACCCGCACGACGGCCGTGCTCGACGGCGATAGCTGGGTGATCAATGGCAGCAAGATGTGGATCACCAATGCGCCAATCGCCGGCCATATCATTGTGACGGCGGTAACCGACAAGGCCAAGGGCAAAAAGGGGATCAGCGCAATTATCGTGCCCCGCGATACGCCCGGCATGACCTTTGGTAAGCACGAGCCGAAGATGGGTTTGCGCGGCTCGGTAAGCACGTCAATCAGTTTCAGTGATGTGCGTGTGCCGCAAGCGAACCTGCTCGGCGAGCGTGGACACGGCTTTATTCAGTTCCTCCAGGTGCTCGACGGCGGGCGCGTCGGGATCGGCGCAATGGCGATCGGCCTGGCGCAGGCCGCATTCGAGGCCGCCGTGACGTACGCCCGCGAACGGGAGGCGTTCGGCAAGCCGATCGGCGCCCATCAGTCGGTGGCAAACCTGATCGCAGATATGGAAGTGGGCCTGGAAGCCTCGCGTACGCTGGTCTACCGCGCTGCCTGGCTGAAGGATCAGGGTCGTCCATACAGCAAAGAGGCGGCAGTGGCCAAACTCTACGCCTCCGAGGCTTCTGAGCGAATCTGCCGTGATGCGATTCAGGTCTTCGGTGGTTATGGCTACAGCCAGGAATTTCCCGTCGAACGGTTGTACCGCGACACACGCCTGCTCACGATCGGCGAGGGCACTTCCGAAATCTTGCGTAGTGTAATCGCGCACAGTATATTAGGCTTGAAAGGGTGAGCGGTGCGGGAATATAAGCCTGTCATCCTATCACCGGATTGAACTGGGAACTGTTAGACTGACACCATGAGTATCACGACAGCAACGCTGCTTAATTGGTTACGTCATGCCGCTGAGTTAATCCACGCCCAGCGCGATCACCTTACGGCGCTCGATGCGGCGATCGGCGATGCCGATCACGGAGCAAATCTCGACCGGGGTTTTGCAGCGGTTGTCGATGCATTGGCAGGTCAGGAGCAGGCTGATGCCGGTGCGCTGCTTAAGGCCGTAGGTATGCGCCTGATCTCCACTGTAGGCGGTGCAAGTGGGCCGCTGTACGGCACGGCTTTCCGGCGGGCGGGAAAGACGCTGGAAGGGTATTTTGAGCTTAGCGGCGCCGATCTCCTGCGTGCGTTGCGCGCCTTCGCCGACGGCGTCATGACGGTGGGCAAGGCCGAACCCGGCGATAAAACGATGGTTGATGCGTTGGTGCCGGCGGTTGATGCATTGGAATACGCTCTAGAGGCCGGCAGTCCGCTTGATGTAGCGCTCCGCAGCGCAGCTGAAGCCGCCCATGTCGGCGCTGTCGCGACAATTCCCATCATCGCTCGTCGCGGTCGCGCCTCGTATCTGGGTGAGCGCTCGATCGGTCATCAGGATCCAGGGGCGACGTCGGCGGCGTTGCTGCTGCAAGCACTGGCCGATGTGGTTTAGGAAAGAGCCATGACAAATCGTACGCTTCATGGTCGCGCAGCCGCGCCGGGTATTGCGATCGGGCCGGTCGTTATCGTTCGCCTGGAGGCGCCCAGCGCTAGCCCCGCAGGCCCGCCTGATGTCGAGTTGGCCCGTCTCGCTACGGCGCTTGCCGCTGCCGATGTGGCCACGGCCCAACTTGAGGCGCGTCTGACCGCCGCCGGAAAGGTGGAAGAGGCCGAAATCTTCACCGCCCATCGGATGCTGCTTGCCGATCCGGGTCTGCGTGATCGGGCCGCAGAGTTGATCACCGCAGCCGGCCGGAGCGCCGGGGCTGCGATCGGCGCTGCTGCGGAAGAACAGGCCGTGGAATTGCTTGCGCTCGGCGATGAATACCTCGCCGCTCGCGCCGCCGATGTACGCGACGTTGCGGCGCAGGTGCAACGAGCGCTCAGTGGCGCCCAAAGTCTTGGCGAACGCATCCATGCACCGTCGGTGGTGTTTGCCCACGATCTCGGCCCTTCCGATCTGGCTGGTGTGCCTGCCGAGCGCCTGCTCGGTTTTGCCCTGGCGGCCGGCGGCCTCACGGCGCACACCACAATTTTGGCCCGCGCACTGGGCGTGCCGGCGGTAGTGGGTGTGGGCGAGGCACTGCTCACGGCAACCGAAGATGGTTTGCCGGTGGCGCTTGACGGCGGTACGGGCGCGGTTCAGATTGCGCCGGAGCCGGCCGTATTAGCGCAATTGCGCGCCGCGCAGCGTGCTCAGGCCGCCGAACGCGAGGCCAGTCGTGCTGAAGTAAACTTGCCCAGCGTTACCCGCGATGGGCACCAGGTTCTGCTTATGGCTAACGCCTCAACGCCGATCGAGGCACGCGCCGCCCACGAGTGGGGCGCACAGGGCGTGGGCTTGCTGCGCACCGAATTGCTCTTTCTCGATCGGGTTGATCTGCCCGATGAAGCGGAACAGCTTGCACTCTACAGCGCCGTGGCGGCTGAATTGCCCGGCCTGCCGATTACAGTGCGAACGCTCGATGTTGGCGGCGATAAGCATCTGCCGGCGTTCCCTTTGCCCAAAGAAGACAATCCGTTCCTTGGCTGGCGCGGGCTGCGCATCGGTCTGAGCCAACCCGAGATCCTGCTGCCGCAGTTGCGGGCGCTGCTGCGCGCCGGGGCCGACGCCGATGTGCGGATTATGTTGCCTATGGTCTCGACGCTGGATGAACTGCGCCGCGCTCGCGCCTTGCTCGAAGCGGCGCGTGCCGAGCTTGCCGCCGCCGGGATCGCCCACGCAGCCGAACCAAAGCTCGGCATCATGATCGAGGTGCCGGCGGCGGCGCTGAATGCCGAAGCGCTTGCCCGCGAAGCCGACTTCTTCAGCATCGGTACGAATGACCTTACTCAGTACACGCTCGCCTGCGATCGGACGAACAGCCGGGTGGCTGAGTTGTACCAGCCGCTCGACCCAGCCGTCTTACGCCTGATTAGTATGACCTGTGCAGCGGCTCATCGCCATGGGCGCCACGTGGCAGTGTGTGGCGAGTTAGGCGGCGATCCGCAGGCAACGGCCCTTCTGATTGGTCTGGGCGTTGATGAACTGAGTTGCGCGCCGACAGGCTTGGCGCACGTCCGCCGCGCTGTGCGGGCTACTGAACTACCCGCAGCCCGCCGCTTGGCCGAGGCGGCGCTGGAATGCAGCACGCATACTGAGGTGGCGGCGCTGCTGAAGCAGATGGGCGTGAAGGCATGAGGGCGTGAGGGCTGAACTATGCCTGGTACGCAGCGCCCGCGCAAATGCGCGAACACCCTGAAACCGGATGGCTTTTGTTCGCAATCCTCATTTCTGCGCACCTGTGCAGAGAGTATGGTACAATTCGACAGATGCATCGGGGTATACGTTACGGCAGCGCTACAATCCGCATTCTGCCGATGTGATCCACGCCCCACCCCCCAAAACGGGACTCCTTACCGCAAGCAGGAACACCTGTCGTGTCTGAAACAGGGGAGCTCTGTGTTCCCGGTTCTCAGTGCAGGCGATGCATCCTCCCGACCCTGAGGAATGAGGTATGTCGCAGACACCATCTGAAACTGCACGCCCAGCGGTGCAAGTTAACCCAACTGATATTCAAGCGCTGATCGCCAAGGGGCGCGAGCGTGGTTACGTGGCACTCGAAGAGTTGCTCCTGATCGTTCCATCCTCTGATGAAGGGGGTGATGAGGCGATGGAAGTTGTGCAGTCTGCGCTGAATGAAGCTGGCGTGATTGTGCGCGATTCGACCGAGGAAGCCGCTGCTGAAGAAGAAACGCCGGTCGTGATCGACCTCGATGAGGGGCTTTCCGATGCGCTGCTTGGCGATAGTGTGCGGCTCTACCTGCGCGAAATCGGTCAGGTAAAGCTGCTGTCGGCTGATCAGGAAAAACGCCTGGCCATGACGATCGAGAGCGGTCAGATAGCCCTGGCTAAGCTGAAGGAACTCCCGCCGGAAAGTAAAGAGGCGTTGGTTCTGCGTCGGGATGTCGAATTGGGGAATGACGCCCGTCAACAAATGGCGGCGGCCAATTTGCGCCTGGTAGTGAGCATTGCGAAGCGCTACCGCGATCGTGGCTTGCCTTTGCTCGATCTGATCCAGGAAGGCAGCCTCGGCCTGTTACGCGCGATCGAAAAATTCGATCACGATAAGGGCTTTAAGTTCTCGACCTATGCAACTTGGTGGATCAAGCAGGCGCTCTCACGCGCCCTTGCCGATCAGTCGCGGCTGGTGCGCCTGCCGGTACACCTCGGCGAGACGCTCAATCGCATTCAGGCTGCTCGGCGCCAGCTCACGCAGACGCTTGGCCGTGAGCCAATCGATAAGGAACTGGCCGATGTGCTGAGCATGAGCGAGGATAAGCTGCGCGAACTGCGCCGCACTGCGCAAGATCCGGTCTCGTTGGCCACACCGGTGGGCGAAGAAGCCGATAGCACGCTGGCCGACTTCATCCCCGATCCGCACGCGCTCGACGCCGACGACGCCGCTGCCAGCGGGATGCTGCGCCAGCAGATCGCGACAGCACTCGATCAACTCACTGAACGTGAGCGGCGAGTGCTCGAATTGCGCTACGGCCTCACCGATGGCCAGCCGCGCACCCTGGAAGAGGTTGGCAAGGCATTCGGGGTTACGCGCGAACGCGTACGCCAGATCGAGGTCAAGGCGCTGCGTAAGTTGCGCCACCCACGCCTGGGTAAGTTGCTCAAGGATTATCTGGATCAGATCTAATCCTCAGCGGAACAAAAAAGCCCCTGGACGGCGCGCCGTCCAGGGGCTTTTTGATTCAATTCCTACTCCAGGCGGCGGGTTTCGGCGGGATGCACATCGGAAGTATGGGCAACCGTGCCATTATCCACAACGGTTTTCACGGTATCCATGAACGGCCGGATTGTGTCAATCGGCAGCGGGAAAATAATCGTGCTGTTCTTCTCCACCGAGATCTCCGAAAGGGTCTGGAGATAGCGCAGTTGGAGCGTCATTGGTGATGCGGCCATAATGTCGGCGGCCTGAGCCAGCGTCTTCGAGGCCTGAAACTCGCCCTCGGCGTGGATCAGCTTAGCCCGCTTCTCACGCTCGGCCTCGGCCTGCTTGGCCATCGCGCGCTGCATGTTCTGCGGCAGTTCTACGTCCTTCACCTCAACGATCGTCACCTTGATGCCCCACGGCTCCGTCTGCTCATCGATAATCTGCTGGAGCTTCTGGTTGATCTTATCGCGCTGCGCCAGCAGGTCGTCGAGTTCACCCTGGCCGACAACACTGCGGAGCGTGGTCTGAGCAATCTGCATTGTTGCACGGATGTAATCCATCACCTTGGTAACCGCCCAGTTCGGGTTAATCACCTGGAAATAGAGTACGGCATTAACTTTGATCGTCACGTTGTCGAGCGTGATCACCTCTTGGGCCGGCACGTCCATCGTGATTACGCGCTGATCGACGCGTACCATACGTTCAAACACCGGGATGACAAAGAACAGTCCCGGCCCGCGCGCACCCATGAGCCGACCCAGGCGAAAGATTACGCCGCGTTCGTATTCAGGCACGATCTTAATTGAGGATAGCACCACCATCAACGCGACAAAAGCCAGCAATGCTATACAAGCGAAAATAACTAATCCACCATTCATCACAACACTCCTTCAATCACGATTCTTCAGCGGCTACTCGGCGAACGGATAGCCGTAACTCGAACACTCCGGTGACGCGGACATATTCACCCAGTTCCACATCGCCATCTTCGCTCACAGCCCGCCAGAGCGCGCCTTCCACGAAGACCATCCCTTCCGGTTCAAGGCGCTTCCGTACCTGCGCCAGACGTCCAATCAAGCCTTCCTGCCCAGTGGAAACCGGTCGGTTTCGCGTACGCAGCGCCAGAGTGATCCCCACGCCCGCCAACCCTGCCAGCAGGGCGGCAACCAGGATCACCGCCCAGGCTGCGACGGCCACGCCCGGCGCCTGGGCCGTGTCGAACAGGGTGAACGCACTAACCACGAAAATGACCAATCCGATCACGGTTGTCGCTCCATGCGAGGCAACATACAGGTCGGCGGCAATAAATCCAAAAGCAACGAGAATACCTAGAACACTGATCCAGCGCACCGGTAAGGCCAGAAAGCCCACCAAACTAGCCAGAAACAATGTCGCCCCAACTGCCGCTAGGAGCCCAAATGTCGGCGTTACAAGCTCGGCATAAAGCGCTATCCCGGCCATGACCAACAACAGAAATGCGATTGTTGGATTGGCTAGGAAAAGCAGTAACTGCTCCCAGAGCGTCGGGGTGAGCACCTCGGTTGGCCGGCCAAGTGTTTGCAAGGTCCGTTCGGTGTTATCACCAAGAACCACTACTCGGCCTTCGAGCAGGGTGAGCAGTTCATCGCCATCGCGGGCGACGATCTCGATCGCCGGCGGGTTCAGCGCAACGGCCTGGCTATTGGTCAGCACGACGCCTTCACGCACGGCCTGATCAACCCAGGCGTCACTCCGCCCGCGTTCACTGTTCCAACCCGCGATCTGCGCAACCACTTCGTCCAGGAATAATTCCCGGGTCTGGTCGGTTAGTTGCGGGTTGGGTTCAGCAAGCGGCACAGCCGCCCCAAAGCGGGTTTCAGGCGCCATCGCCGCGATATGCGCAGCGCTCAGCAACCACGAGCCGGCCGCCCCGGCATCGGTGCCCGCCGGCCCAACATAGACCACAACCGGTACTTGCGCTGCGGCGAGTTCGGCGGCAAACTCACGCACATCCCGCAGTACCGCGCCCTGGGGCGCAATCCGAATCACCAGCGCCTCAGCGCCGGCCGCTTCGGCTTCACGCAGCGCCCGCCGCAAATAGTTCACGGCGTGGCTCGACACGACATCCTCAACTTCGACCCGATAGATTGGCCCATTGATCTGGGCCCGTGCAGGTGGAACGAAGCCCACCCATATTGAACTGAGCGCGATGACAACGTAGAACAGCAGACGCGCTAGCTGCGCACCATCGCGGCGTTGCAATGCAAGCATAATCGCCCGCTCTAGCCAAAAACTCGGATGAACTACTGTATAATACCGCGTCTGAATGCGCACCGCAAACCGAGCATTTCTTCAGCCACCTCGATGGGGTATACTAGGAGGTATGCACCCACTCTTGCGCGGCAGTTGGATCCCGAAGCATCTTTTTGCCGCTACCATACTCGTGATGTTGATCGTCCTCGGCTTCTGGCAACTCGATCGCCTGGAGCAGCGTCGGGCGGCGAATGCGCTTCGCTTGGCGATTGTCGATCAGAATCCGCTAACTATAACACCCACAAGTGATCCGGCGGCGCTCTTCGGGCGCAGGGTGCGGGTCAGCGGAACCTTTCGGAATGCCGAGAGTGTGATCTTGCGGGCGCGTAAATCCGATAGTGGTGTCGATGGCGTCCATCTGCTCACGCCCTTACAGATCAGCGGCAGCGACCAGGCGGTCCTGGTCGATCGCGGCTGGATGCTGGCCGAGCAAGCCGCTCCCGCGCGCCGGGGCGCGTTTGCGGTTGATCGCGAGATAACGTTGGAAGGGATTGCCCTGCCGCCGCAGGTGCGCCCTGATGTACTGCTTGCCCCGCGCGATCTGGCATTGCCGGGCGAAACCCGGATCGATGCCTGGGTGCGCGTCGATGTCGCACGCCTCCAGGAACAGGTGGGTGCGCCGCTGCTGCCCTTCTTTGTCGAACAGTTGCCCGCCGGCTCCGGCGGATTGCCGCGCCCATCCGATCCGCGGCTGATCGGCGAAGGCCCGCACCTGAGTTATGCGCTCCAATGGTTTGCCTTCGCGGGCATGCTGATCGTCGTCTATACCGCTCTGATGCGCCAGGAGTTGCAGAAGTACCGTGTGAACTGAGCGGATCGATTGCTCCATTCGCTCAGGAATCAAGGCTCAGGAATCAAGCATTAAAGGGGTTCTATGTCGCGCTGGATCTCCGCTCGGTCAGTTATGGCGCTGGTTTGGATCGCCGGTATGTTGCTCAGCCTTGCCGGTTGCGCCCGGCCGACGCCGCCGGTTGCTGAGGCTGCGCCCGTCGCCATTCCCACGGTACAGCCGGTGATCCAGCCTTCGGTTACGCCGGTACCCACGCCATTCCCAACGGCGACCCCAGCGCCTGAGCCGACGCCGACGCCTGCCGGGCCGGTCTACCTGGAAGGTGATGCGGCGCCGGCAATGCCGGGTGAACTGGCGATGCGCACCTATAGCCTTGATCTGTACCGCAGTTCCGGCGGCCTAGAGGCGGAGGTAGTGCAGGCGCTGGGCCTGGAAGCCGAAGCGGCGATCGTTGCAGGCAGCCAGATCGTCGGCGAGTTCCTGAGCGGGCGGGTCAGCATCAGTTTTGAACCGCCGCAGCGCGGCCCGTGCGCAATTCGCGGCATTACGCTTTCGAACGAGCGCAAGATTCGGCTGTTCTACGGGCCGGAGACCGACCCGCAACGGGTGCTGGGCATTCTGGCTCACGAACTGTTCCACCAGCTTCAGCGTGATTATTATGGCGAGCGAGATCACCGCAAAGCCGATGTGATTTTGTTGGAGGGTATGGCCGTTTGGGGCACTGCCGACTATTTTCGCCAGCCCGACGGGCGGCCGCTCTACCAGCATCGGGTGAAGGAGGCTGAGGCGCGCGGCGAACTGCTGCCGCTGACAACCAGCCTACAAGCTGATTGCCGCACCACAACGCGCAACAATATCTACAATCAGTGGGCTTCGTTTGTGGAGTTTCTCGTTGTTACCTACGGGCGCGAACAACTCGACGCGCTATATCGCAGTTCGAGCGGACGCCCGGCGGGATCGTCGAACTGGCCGGCGGTATACGGCCAATCGCTTGCCGAGCTTGAACAGGCCTGGCTGGCGTGGCTTGCACAACAACCCTGAGGATCTGCTATACTAGGGGGGGGTATCTAAAGCAGGCAGCAGGTAGCCGGCGGCGGAGTGGAACGCGCGCGTTTTGCAGGGTGCCTTTTGATTGAATAGGAGACACTATGCTTGGCACCGATCAGCCTAATGCAGGTGCGCCGATTGCCGGCCCGGTGTTTGATGTCACCGAGCAGACGTTCGAGCGCGATGTGATCGCCCGCTCGCATGATGTACCGGTTGTGGTGGATTTCTGGGCGCCCTGGTGCGGCCCATGCCGCTCACTCGGGCCAACCCTAGAGCGCCTCGCCGCAGAGGCCAAGGGCGACTGGGTGCTGGCGAAGTTGAACACCGATCAGAATCAGCGCCTGGCGCAGATGTTCGGTATTCAGAGCATTCCGGCGGTCAAAGCGATCAAAGACGGTAAAATTGTCGAGCAGTTTGTCGGCGCATTGCCCGAAGGCCAGGTACGCACCTGGCTAAAAAAGTTCGTCGGTGACCCGAGCGACGATATGGTTGTGGCAGCCGAGGCATTGGAGGCGAGCGATCCTCGTGAGGCCGCTGCACGCTACCGGCTGATTCTCGGTGAACAGCCCGATAACACGACGGCGCTGTTCAACCTCGGGCGGCTCCTGGTGCTGCAAGGCGAGCCGGAAGGGGTAGCGACCTTGCGGCAGATGCCGCCGGCGGCGCCGTTTTATGCGCGTGCTCAAGCGCTGCTGCCGCTCGTCGAGTTCTTTGCCCTGGCCGACAGCGCCCCGGTGAACGGCGGCGGCAGCCAAGCCCGTTATATTGGCGCCGCACGCAGCGCACGGGCCGGCGAGATGCGCGCCGCTCTCGACGATCTGCTGTCAATTGTGATGCACGATCGGGCGTTTGGTGAGGATGCCGCTCGCAAGACGCTGCTCGGCTTGCTCGCTGCACTGGGCGATGATCACCAGCTTACTGGGGAGTATCGCCGTAAACTTGCCAGTGCTCTGTTCTAGCGCACTGAGCAAAATGCTTGAGCCACTGCGGCCACTGAACTGGGTGGCTCGCTGCGCTGAGCAACACGATTGCGTGGCAGTGGTACAAAAAAAGGCAGGTTGCCCAGCGCAGCCAGGCAACCTGCCCCAACAAAAAGGCCGCCCTGCTCAGGGCGCCTTTTTTATTTCCACTTATGAGCCGTTCACTTCACGGGCGGCGACAGGCAGCAGGCGGCGAACCGCATCAACCAACTCATCCATAAAAAACGGCTTGCTGAGGTAGATATCAACGCCAAGCGCGCGCGCTTCACGGCGCAATTCAGGCGAATCATAGGCGGTGACGAGCAATGTCGGCACGCGTGAACCGCCGCTGATTAACTGCTCAACCATTCGCAACCCGGTCATCCCGCGCAGATTGTAGTCAGTCATCAGAATGTCGAAGGGTTGTTCGGCCCAAAGTTCAAGCCCCTCTTCAGCGCTGAGAGCGCTCGCGAACGTATAGGGTACACCAAGCTCTGGGAGCGAGAGCTCGATAATCCGGCCAATGTGATTGTCATCCTCAACGAGCAGGATGCGGATGGGTTCAGAAGATGATGCTTCGGCGGTCATATGCCTCTCCAAGCAGGCGTCGTCATTGTCGTCTGACCTGTTGAGAATTGAGTGCGATAGCAACGCAGGTCGGCGCTATTGGCCAATAAAGTTTTGGAATATGAGTGTACCATACTACTGCCAGGCACGGCAAGTAAAAGGATTGTTAGCTAAGGGCGGTTTAGCCGCTTTGACAGGCCGAAAAACCACGTTTATACTTACAGAAGGGCTACAGTTCTGTCATAAAGGAAATCGCACTTCTATGCAGTCGAATGTGTTCCGTTTGCGGATCGTGCTTTATGCACTCTTCAGCATCTATGTGTTACTTTATCCCGGTTCGCTTACGCTTGTGGCCATGGATCGGGTGCCGGTTTGGGGCACCTGGATGGGTGGGGCGCTGTTGATTCTTCAGGGTTCGCTGATGGGCGTCTGGCTGACGGTGAATTATGGGCGTTGGGGTTTTACTGCTTCGGGGTTGATCCTGTTCCTCGCGTGGGCGGTCGAACATATTGGGGCGACAACCGGCTTTCCGTTCGGAAGTTATACCTATACCGATGTGCTGCAACCGCAGATTTTTGGGGTTGTGCCGCTGGCAATTCCCTTCGCCTGGCTGCTGATCGTTTCGGCGGCGGTCGGGGCGAGTGAGTTGGTGCTCGTGCGTGATCGCCGCGATCCAGCCGGCGCGGCACGGGTAAGCCTGAGCAAGGTGTTGATGGCGGCCTCATTTGCATTGTTACTTGACGTAACAATTGAGCCGTTTGCGGTTAACATTAACCGCTACTGGGTTTGGGGGGAAGCTTCCGGCAGTACCTACTACGGCATCCCGATGTCGAATTTTGTGGCCTGGTGGTTCACCAGTTTGCTGCTCTCGTGGGTGCTGCTTTGGCAGCGCAGTGCGGCGGCGCGCGCGCTACGCTATGGGCCGGTTGGCGTTGGTCGGGCGATGCATTGGCCCTGGTTGCCGCTCGCATTGTATTTGTCGAACCTGACCATGTTTGTGGTGGTGAACCTCGCACGTGGCCAGGCCGCAGCGGCGCTGATCGGCGCGGCGATTATGCTCTTCCTCGCCGGTGCCTGGTTGTTCCCGCGCATGATGCGGCGCATGCGCCGGGGCTCCGAGGAGGCGGGAGCCTAATGCACGCCAAAGGGCAAAATGATCACTCAGCCGGATCGCTTGCAGCGATCCGGCTGAGTGATGTATCTGGATTTGACAATCAGTAGACCGATTGGTATATTGCTCATGGATCCGTGTTTATGGCAAGGAGCGTTTGTCCCATGCGCGATGCTGAGACCTTGATCTATGGCTTTGACCCGCTCTGTGGTTGGTGTTTTGCGTTCCGTCCGAGTATGGCCGCGTTGCGCACGGCGTATCCCAGTTTGCCGATTGCGCTGCGTTATGGTGGCCTGGTGACGGGCGAGCGGGTGGCGCCGATCGCGCAAACGCGCGATTATCTGATCAATGGCCTGGAGCAAGTGCGGCGTACGGCTGGTGTAGCGGCCGGCGTGGCGTTTTATGAGGAATTGCTGGCCGAAGGCACGTATGTAAGCAACTCGGAACCGCCTTGCCGGGCGGTCTGGGTGATGGAACAACTGGCGCCGCAGGCAGCCTATGCCTTCGCCGATAGCTTGCCTGAAGCATTGTATGTTCACGGGCAACCCCTCGACGACCCCGTATTGTTGAGCGCCCTCGCCAAAGCACATGGCGTTGATAGCGGGGCGTTCGTGGAATTGTGGCAGAGCGACGCGGCGCGTGCGGCAACCCAAGCGGCGTTTGCGCAAGCCCAACGCGCCGGCTTTACGACCTACCCTACCGTTGTCTATCAGCGTGGTTATCAGCATGTCCTGGTAGTGCGCGGCTTTATGCCCCCCGAGCAGTTTGTCGAGCGCATCGGCGCGCTACGGGAGATGGAGGTATTGCCATGAGCGAATCAGCCCAGGAACGCCCGCAGCGCCCGCCGGATCTGGTCTATAAAGTTGTCAATCCAACGCTCAAGTTCTTGCTCTACAGCCCCCTACACGGTTTGCTGAGCAAGCGACTGATCGTGTTGAGCTTTCAGGGGCGCAAAAGCGGCAAACCCTATAGCGTGGTTGTGGGGTATCACGCTGAAGGCGACACCCTGCTGGTTACCACGCAGGCGCGCTGGGCGAAGAACCTTGGCGGCGGCGCGCCGATACACGTACGTCTGCGCGGTCGGAAACGCTCCGGCACGGCGCAACTGATCACTGACATCGACGCGCTGAGCGCCGCCTACGCAACGTTGCTGAGCGGCGCTCCCGAGTTGGGGCGGTTTATTGGGGTAAGCGTGGATAGCGCCGGAACGCCCGTTGCCGCCGAAGTCGCCGACGCGCAGCAGCGTGGCTATGTCGTGATCGCCATTGCGCTGTCGCCGGTGCGGTAGAGGCCAAACGGTAGTTCGTCGCCTACACGCCATGTTCCGCTAAACTGTGCGCTGGTGCCGGCGGCGCGGGTGCGTTCGAGGACGCTGCGTCCAAGTGCCAGTTGGCCCGGTTCCCAGCGCTCCAACGCCGCCGGCACATTGCCCTGCGCGCCAACGATTGCCGCACTGAGCGCCCATGCGTCGGCGGCGGCCTTAGCGGTTCCGGCGGCCGCGTGGGGCCGAGCCACAAAGGCGGCGTCCCCGATCAGGCAGGCGCGCCCGAAGGCCATCCGCTCAACCTCCAGATCGACGATCGCCTGAATGAAGGGCTGGTCGGTCGCCAGGATCAGATCGGCAAGCGGGGGCGGTAGCGCTGTGGCGGCTTTACGTAACGCGCTGAGCTGGATTTCCGCTACCGCCCCAGCCGGCACCGACACCTCACGGCGCACGCCCGCAGCATCAGTCAGCACCGCATCCAATGCCGCGCCTGCAGGCACATTCTGATACCAAAGCCAGTTCAGTTGGGTGCTTGTTTCCCCGTTGCGATCCACCACCGGAATTGGATAAACCAGCAGATGGCCGTGCGGCAGTACGTGGTAGGTGATCGCGCCGGCAAAACGCTCAGCCGCCGCGCCGACCTCATGCGTTCCAAGCGTACCGCGCCAAGCCACATAGCCGGCATAAGCAAGCTGCGTATCAGGGAGCAGTTGCCGCCGCCCCGTCGAGCGAATGCCGTCGGCCCAAACCAGCAGATCGGCGTGCTCGGTACTGCCGTCGGCAAGCTGGGCGCTGATCGCGTCTGCCGTGTGCTCACAGCCCACAACCGCCGTGCCCAGCCGGTAGCACTCCGGCGCCAGTCGATCCAGCAAGCCGCGATACAATGCGTTATAGGAGCTGAAACGGTACGGAAACGGTCGTTCGTGTACAACCGTGCCGTCAGCGCCCATGTAGCGCACCGCTTGCGCCGGAATACTGATCGCTCGCAGATCGACCCCGCCCCGTTCCACCAGGTAGCGCACTGTGATCGGGTTGAGCACAATCCCCGCACCCAACCCGACCAGCGGCGTTACCGCTCGTTCATAAACCGTAACGGCACAACCGGCGTCCTGGAGCGTCAGGGCGGCGGTTAAACCGCCCAGACTTCCGCCGGCAATGATCACCCGCGGTGCGCGCATGAGGCTACCCGCCTACCGGGCCAAAGGTGACAATCCGCGTGGGGCGCACTTTGTAGAGCACGCACACTTCGCCGTTCGGATCGCGCAGTGGGTAGGGCCGCGTGCCGAGATACGCCGCACCAAGGTCGTCGATATTGTTGGTCGCCAGATGGCCCTCGTTCGGGTCATCCTCCTCGATGAAGCGCTCCACCTCGCCGTAAATCGTGATCCAGTGATAGGGATTCTGTGGGTTCACCAGCATCACTACGACACTCGGCCGGGCGCGCATGTTTCGATCTTTGAGCCGCCCGCGCACCGAGTTCAGGTTGAGGTGCGTGCCGTCGTGGTTCACCCAGTTCGGCGTAAGTTGGGGCGTGCCGTCGGCGTTGATCGTGGCCACCGAAGCGGTAACCGGCTGGTCGAGGAGGGCCAGATGGACGGCGGGCAGGGCAGTCAGCGTCGTTGCGGGAACGCGCTCGCCGATGCTGAAGGCATGTTCGTTGCCGGGGGTGATTACGTCGGCGATCTCGATGGTCATCGGTGACTCCTATGAGGCTGTGTGGCGAGGGATACGTGACGAGTGATGCGTGACAAGTGACGAGTGAGCAGGCGACCACCCGGGGTTGCGTAAGCTAGGCCCGGATCGCGCTGCGCTCTTCGACGGGCAGCGCTGCGGCTTCGTCCCATTGAAAGAACTCAATAAAGTTCCCGTCAGGGTCGAGCACATAGAGCTGGATTGCGCCGTCGCTGCGCGGCAGCGGGCCACCGAGGATTGTGACGTTGTGGGCGCGCAGATGGGCTTCGACGCTTCGCAGGTCGGGGACTTCAAAGCCGAGGTGATGAGCTAGGCCACGGGTGGCGCCCTTGCCGAGTTCGCCAAATCCGGCTGGGGCGGTGGTGTCGGCGGCGACGATCAGATGCAACTCAAAGCCGGCGCCGCGAAACCAGCAGCCGCCAAAGGTGAAGCTTTGCGGACGGGGAACTTCAGTCAGGCCGAGGATGCCGCCATAAAAATGGCGCGCGCGCTCCAGGTCGCTCACCACAAGTGCGCTGTGGTCGAGGCGGGTGATCTCCACGTTGAGCAACTCCTTTAAGCTGAAGGTTGTCTTTTAACGATACCTCAACCATGAAACGTTGTCAATCATTTGCACGAAGTATGCACAGCTTTACTCATGAGTATGATCATAGCCTGACGCATGCCGCGTGCCCCGCTTACCCCGCAATACTTTCAGCCAGAAAGGTAAGCAGCATCGCCCATGCTTCGCCTTGCGGGCCGCCGGCGCGGATCGCCTCGATATTGGTGACGAAGGCATGGGGCTGGCCGTCGAAGATGCGGAAGGTATGCGGCACGCCGGCTGCCACCAGGTTCGCCTCCAGTTCCCCAACTTCAGCGAGCGGGATCGACGTATCGGCACCGCCGAAGATGCCCAGTACCGGCCCGCCGAGGGTGCGCAGTTGCTCCGGTGTTGTCGGGGTCATGCCATAGAAGATGCCCGTTGCGGCAATCTGGGGATTATGCAAGCTGTAGAGCAGCGATGTGCGCCCACCGTAGCAGAAGCCCATCACCGCAACCCGCTCGATCTGCACGTCCGGCTGAGCGGCTAGCCAGGCGTATACGGCATCGAGATCGGCGTTTACCTGGGCAACATCAGTGGTGGCCGTCTGGAAGATCGCCCGCGGGATCCAGCCCGTACTGCCGCCGCGAAACGTATCCGGCGCGATCACGACATATCCCTCGGCGGCGAGTGCTTCAGCCTTGCCGATAATGTCCGGGCGCAGGCCCCAGAACTCGTGGATCATGATCACGGCGGGATGCGGCCCGGGGCCTTCCGGTCGGGCTACGAATGCGCGCACCTCCGGCCCGGCGGCATGCGGGATCGCGGTATTGGTTAAGCCATCAACCCGGTTCCGGCCCAGCGCAGCGTCGATCGGGATCGATAGGGCGACAAAGGCCAACAGAAACACAATGAACAGCCCGCTCCAAAGCAGAATCCGCACGATCCAACGCATAAAAACCTCGCTGATAGTAAGGATTCAGGATTCAGAATCCTGAATCCTGAATCCTGAATCCTCAATTTACTATACCAGTTATTCCACCGCACGCCTGCACGCCGCACATTCGGCACAACATAAAATGTACGTTGGGTTTTGCATTCTGCATTGCGCATTGGTAAGATGCCTGTATGCATTGTCGTTTTGTGTTCTTATTGCTGTTCCTGGTTGGATCGTTAAGCGCCTGTGATGTGTTGAATGCGCCGCTTGCGCAAGCACCGGCGCTCACACCTGCTCTCGCGCCAGCCGCGTTACCTACGGCAACTCCAACGCCACTCCCGCCGCCCGCTGTGTTACTGGAACGCGCCCTTGCCGCACGCACGGTCGGTGACGATACGGCGGTCGGCGCCGATCTCAGCCTGCTGATCCAGACCTACCCCGATGCGCCGGAAGTGCGGAGCGCTCATTATTACCTGGCCGAAAGTTTTGCCCGGCGCGGCCGTTGGACGTCGGCGGCGACGCTATTGCAGCCGTTTGCCGACGCCCCGCCCGACACGGAGTTTGCGCTTGCGGCGCGCTTCTGGTTGGCGCTCGCCCATGAGGCTGCCGGCGATCACACAGCGGCGGTGGCGGCCTATGCTGCGTATC
The DNA here is from genome assembly GCA_038247995.1 of Chloroflexales bacterium. GTDB lineage: Bacteria > Chloroflexota > Chloroflexia > Chloroflexales > Chloroflexaceae > JBBRUG01. The sequence goes on from JBBRUG010000028.1 coordinate 19,778, forward strand.
GTGAACTGAACTCACCGCTTGCGCCCTACGCCGCGCTGCGCCAGGGCGATCAGTTGCGGGCGCTCGGGTTACAACACGAGGCGGCAGAGGCCTATCTGGCTGGGGCGCGGGCAGATATCGCACGCGTCGAGCGGGCTAACGCCTATGAGCGAGCGATTCTAGCCCTCCGCTCCGCCGATGATGGCGCGGCAGCATTTAGTTTGTTCAATGAACTTACAAATTTTGTTGAGCAGCCGGCCTACCGGGCGCGTCTGCTGGCCGAAGGCATTGGGTTGGCTGAAGCATTAGGCCGTACCGACGAAGCTAGCCAATGGCGGCGCACGCTTGTCGTCGAGTTGCCGACCACGCCGCAGGCTGCCGATGCCGCAACAGCGCTGGTGCAGGCCGGCGATCCGGCGCTCACTTCAGCCGCAGCCGGGCAGATCTTCTTTCATGCCGAGCGTTGGGGGGAAGCGATTAATGCGCTTGATCTGGCGATTGCGCAGGCTACCGACACCGACTCAGGCACTGAACTTCGTCGTTTGCGCGGACTGGCCTTGCGCGCCCAGGGTGATTTTCCCGCTGCCCTGGCCGCGCTCGCTGAAGCCGGTGCGCTCAGTCCGAATGCGGAGGCCGGGCGGCAAGCCCAACTCGACTGGATTCAGACCCTGGGCCAGAGTGGCGCAACCGAGCAGGCGATCCAGGGGTATCAGGAGTTTGCCGCTGCTTACCCCGCCGACGAACGCGCCCCCGAGGCGCTGAACCGGGCGATCATCTTGCGCGAGCGGCTCGGCGACATGGCTGGTGCTGACGGGATGCGCGTTGCGCTCGGCCAGAGTTACCCGGTGAGCACGCAGGGCCGTACGGCGCTGCATCGTCTGGGGTTAGCCCGCTTCCAGGCCGGCGATATGGCCGCAGCGCGCCAATTCTGGCAACTCCAAGCCGAGCAGAATACGGGCAGTTGGGCCGCCCAGGGCGCGTTCTGGGCCGGGCGTTCGGCACAGGCTTCAGGTGATCCGGAAGCGGCGACGACGCTCTTCACAACCGCCCGCAGCGCAGCGCCGACAAGCTACTATGGCGCTCGTGCCGCCGAGGAATTGGGGCTGACCGCAGACGGCACCTTGCCGCTTACAGCCCCGGTTACGCCGAGCGATTGGGCCGCGTTGACCGACTGGATTGCAGGTTGGAATGGGGCCGGAAATGAACCTGCACCGCCGCTTGCCGCCTTCACCGAGCGAGCGCTGCTGCTGGAGCAAGTGAACCTAACGGCGAATGCGCGCAACGAGTGGCAGGCTGGTTTGAGCATGGCTCAGGGCGATCCGGCCAGCCTTGCGGCACTGGCGCAGGCCGCCGACGCAGCGCAGATCACCCCGATCGCGCTGAGCGCTGCCGCGGCGCTGGCGGCGCTGGTTCCGCCCGACGCGCCGACGGCTCCGCTAGCCCTGCAACGGCTGCTGTACCCGGTGCCCTTCCCCGAACTGGTGATCCGCGAGAGCGCGGCCCATGGCGTTGATCCGCGCCTGTTTCTGGCGTTGCTGCGCCAGGAGAGCCGCTTCGATCCGGGGGCGACCTCGTGGGTTGGGGCGCGGGGCCTGGCCCAGGTGATGCCCGCGACCGGCGAGGGGATTGCGCGTGATCTGGGCGCCACCGACTATACTGTGGATGACCTATATCGCCCCAATGTAAGCGTGCGCTTTGGTACGTACTATCTTGGGCGGCGGATCAGCGATATGGAGGGCAGTCAGGCCGGCGCGCTGGCGGCCTATAACGGCGGGCTGGGCAACGCGATGCGCTGGGCAGGCGGCACGCAGGTCGTTGATCAGGATCTTTTTGCCGAAACAATCGACTTTCCTGAAACACAGGGCTATGTGAAGCTGGTGATGGGCTATTACGGGGCCTATCGCGAGCTGTACGCGATACCGTGAGAGACAGGATTCAGGATTCAGGGGATATGCTGCCCTAAAGCATCGCATCGCATCGTACGGGCGGACCCATGGGTCCGCCCTCAGCCCTCATGCCCTCAGCCATCAGGCCCTTCGCCCTTAGGCCCTTCGCCCCTCAGCCCTCAGCCCTCAAGCCCTCAGGCCCCTCGCCCCTCAGCCCTCAGCCCTCAGCCCTCGCCCCTTAGCCCTCAGGCCCGTATGGCGTTACCGCATAAATCCGATCAAGGCGTTTGAGTTCGCGACTATAGATCGTGTCGGAGAAGTGGTCGATGCTCTGCACGCCGCGCAGGGCGTCGTAGCCTCTGGTGAGGAAGACGTGAACAGCTTCGATGCCGGCGAGGCGCGCCATCAACCGGGTGCGGTGGAGTGCGATCCCGAGCAGGGCTGAGCGCGAGAGATGGAAGACATTCAGCAGGCAACTACGCACGAGATCAAGTTGCCGTAAGCGCTCATCGTAGTTGTCTTGCTCAAGATAGTATTGTTCGTAAGTCGGCTGATCAAAGCTGATCGGCACAGCCGTAGCGTGCAGCGTGCGCGATAGTTGATCGTCGAGTTGCACGGTTAGCTCAAGCAGATCCAGGACTTCCTCGATATCGCGCAGATGTACGCCGGGAAACATGTGCAGAAAAGTTTGGAGTTTGCGCGCACTTGCGTCGCGGTCGCTGAAATCGCGCGGGCCGTACATCTCCTCAAAGAAGAACTCACCAACGGCTGTGTACTGCGCCATTGCGGAAAGATCGCTGTAATCACGGCGCAGCCGTTGCGATTGGAATAATTGAAGTGCGCGACGATATTCCGCGAGACTACTCATGAGTTAGCTAGCCCAGCCGATTTAGTTGTGCTTGTGCGCGCCGGCCCCATTCGCCGTCGCTATCGAGTTGGATGACGGTCTGGTAGGCGCTGAGCGCATCGGTGCGATTGCCGAGATCTTCGGCAGCCTGACCGCTGTAGAAGAGCGCCTCGACAAACTGGCCGTTCTGCTCAATCGCCAGGCGGAAGGATGCCTGGGCCTGTTCGGCGCGGCCCTGGGCAAAATAGGCCCGCCCCAGCCAGTAGTGCGCTTCGGGAAAGATCGGCTGGATCTCGACTGCCCGCCCGAGGTCGCTCACAGCATCCTCGAAGTTGTCGTCGCGAATATGCAGCACGCCGCGCCAGTAACGGCTCTCGGCGAGGTCGCCGTTGGCGGTGATCGAGGCGTTGTACGCAACGAGCGCTTCATTGTAGAGGCCGGCCTCCTGAAGCAGTTTGCCGCGGAAGAGCTGCGCTTCGGCGAAATTGGCGCGCAGTTCGATCGCCTGATCAACCTCAGCGAGGGCGCCGTTACGGTCGCCCTGGGCATAGCGCACCTGGGCCATACCAAAAACCGCCTCGGCGTAACCGGGCTTGAGGTCGAGCGCCGTCTGGTAGGCGGCGGCAGCACGCGGTAAGTCGTCGATGCGCAGCAGCCCTTCGCCGAGCCAGAGTTGCGCTTCGGGGTTGACGGCGCCGTCAGTTTGGGCAACGGCCTGCTCAAAGTAGCCCACCGCGACGGCCCAACTCCCCTGGGCCGCAGCCACCTGACCGAGGCCGAGCAGCGCGGCGACATCCTGGTTCTGCAACTGATTGGCCTGGGCGAAATAGCTGGCAGCTGTGGCAATATCGCCTTCACGTTGGGCGATCGTGCCGAGTTGAATGAGGGTCGCTCGGTAGAGATCGCTCCGGCTCGGATCACCGCTCACGGCGGCAAGCGTGCGTTGCGCTGCCGTCTCCGCCGCTGCCAGCCGATCAGTGGCGAGGTGAGCTTGAGCGAGCTTGTAGTTAACGCTCACATCGACATCGGGCCGTTCGAACGCAGCCTCAAAGGCGCGGATCGCCTGGGTTGGATTGTCGGAGGCCAACAGGCTATCGCCGATTGCGATCAGTTGGGCCGTCGTTTGGACGCCGTTATCGAGGGCGAGGCTGTACTGGCGGCGGGCTTCGGTTGGGTTGTTGAGCGGCCCCTGATAAAGGTCAGCGAGGGCCAGGCGGGCATCGACGTGCGCTTCATCAAAACCTACGGCATCGCGGAAGGCGCTTTCGGCCCCGGTGTAATCACCGCTGTCGCGCAGGCGTTCGCCAAGTTCAAATGCCGCCGTACTGCTGCGCGCATCGATACTCAACGCCGCGCGATAGGTGTTAATCGCGGCCTCGTTCTGTCCGGCATCGTTATAAAGTCGGGCCAGTTCGATGGTGGCGGCGACATGCTCGGTGCTGTAGGGCAATAGCACCTGCTCGGCGTCGGCGAAGCCTGCCGGACCGCTCAGGCGTAACGTCTGCCCCAGGGCAACCGCGCTACGCGGGCCGGGCCGTTGGGTGTAGAGCGCCTGGTACTGCGCGGTCGCCGTCGCCCAATCGCCGCGATCACGGGCAAGTTGCGCATTGTAGCTCCGCGCGGGGAAAAAGTTTGCATTCGCGACCAGGGCGGCATTAAAGCGATCCTGCGCGAAGTCCGGATTGTTGCGATCCAGCGCCAGCATGCCCAGGCCGAAGTAGCCCTCGGGCTGTTGCGGCGCCAGCGTAATCGCGCGGGTGAAGTTTCCTTCGGCATCGTCGCCGGCGTCGGCGGCGCGTTGCGCCCGGCCAAGGGCGACGAGCAGCGGTGGATTGTTGGGACTGACCTCGTTGAGCTCGCGCAAAATAGTCAAGCCCTCGCTCAACGGCGATGGCCCGCCAAACACGGTATCAAAGGCGCGATTCACCGCCGAGCGGCCACGCATACTGCGGGCACGATTGACCTCGATATCGATCAGGGCTGCGTAATAGCGTTGACGCAGGAGTTGTTGTTCAACCCGCTCGACCTGACCGGCAGCGACTAACCCGACGCCGGCAAAACCGGCCGCATCGGAGGCCGAGCGTTGCCGCCAACGGGCAAGCGCCAGGTTACTGCGCTCCGTAGCGATCTGCATCTGATCGCGCGTGCTATTGATTACTCTGATCGGCAGGATCGGCGCAAGTTCCAACTCCCAGACAAGCGGCCCCTGGGTTTCCAGTTGTTGGGCCAACCCGAGCAAGGCGCGTTGTTCATCGAGCGCCGCTTGCTGCTGCAGGCGGTACATTGGGCGTAGCCCGGGCGGAGTGAGGGCAGAGTCGCTGTCGAGTTGATCGGTGGCCTGGGTGATACTCGCCTCAGCATCGGCAAGCCGACCGGTATCGCGGTAGGCGTCGGCGAGGGCAATCTGAAGCGGTGTACTGCTGCCGAGCAGATTGCGCGCCTGTTCCAATTCCACCACGGCATCGACGGCCCGCTGTTCGCGTTGGGCAAGCACTGCCAGATTAACCCGCAGCACCCCCAAGTCGCTGTTCTGCATTTGGAGCAAACGCACCGCTTCGGCGAACGCGCTCCGGGCGTCCGGATCACCGGCATCGAGCAGAATCGCGCCGAGATTGTTTACTAGGCGCGCCGGATCGTCACCGGGGACTTCAAGGGCCAGGCGATACTCCGCTGCGGCGTCGGGGTATAAGCCGCGCGCCCAGAGAATTGTGCCGCGCACGGCGCGCGGGAGCTGAACATTAAGCGTTGGGTAATCTTCCAGCAGTTGGCCGAGTTGGTCGAACACCTGATCGGCATGGCCCTGACTATATGCGCTGAGCATACGCACCAGCGGCACAAGCACGGCACGGCCATTGATCGGCGTATCGGCGACGCCAAAGCTGCGCGGCATGGCAAAACGGGTCTGATACCCGTCCCATGCATTCGGGCCATACGGGCCGCTGGGCCGATAGATCAGCCGCGGTTCGAGCGTGGCGCTATCGAGCAGCGCGCCGGGCGCTACATTGCCGTAGATCAGCAGGTCGGCGCCTTGATCCTCAACGATGGCGAGGGCGTTGTCGGGGCTAGTCGGCGCCTGATTGAGCGTCAGGGCGCTGATCGTACTGTCGGCGGCGTTGAGCGCCTGCGCGAGTTCCGTCGCCACGTTGCGCCCGGTTGCGCCATCGCCGCCATCGGCGAAGGGCGCCACAAGCACGACAAAACGCTCCGGCGCGCGCGTGGTGGAGCGATCATAAAAGACGAAGCCTGCGGTCACAATCAGCAGGGTTGCGAACAGGCCGGCCAGCACGACCAGCAAACTACCGGCGCCGCGCCGACGGTACAAGGGCGTGGGCGGCGGTGGATCGCCGGCTATCACACCACCGTCGGCAGCGGTTTGCTTAGGCAAGTCGATGATCGTCTCGGCTGCGGCTTCACGTTCCATTTGTTCCAATGTGTCACGCCGGCGGCGCAAGAGCACAAACCCGCCAAAGATGCAGATTGCGAGGAATATGCCGGCGACAGCCAACACCAGCCAGTCAATCACAACAGTCCCCCTCGTGCGAATGCAGAATGCAGAGTTGAGCAGGCAGAATGACTACACCGCTATACTGACTAGTATTGTAAGCGATTTTGAGCGGAGATCAAGCAGGCGCAAGAGACAATTACTCTCTATGTACATCTGGAGCCAGGATGGAATACCTTACACCATCGGCACATGGTATAATCCAGACGAAGAATTGTTCGTTTCCCTCATCTAGCCTAGTTGCTCAGGCAACCCTATGACGGTGCGTGTTCCCCTCACGGCGAGTGGCCCGCTAATCGAAGCGACCTATGTCGCTCGGCCCAACCAATTTCTTGTTGATACACGGCTAAATGGCCGGATTGTGCGGGCGCACATGGCTGACCATGGGCGCTTACTCGATCTGCTGGTTCCTGATGCGCGCCTCCTCCTTGCGCCGCGCGACGACCTGGGCCGGAAGACGGCGTTTCAGGTGATTGCCGTCTATCATGGTGCGGAACTCGTTTCGCTGGATACCCAACTGCCCAATCGTCTCATGACTTCGGCTTTAGCTGCCGGCGCGTTGCCGCAGTTCGCCCGCTATACAAAAGTTCAACGCGAGGTGCCGTTTGGCGCCCACCGGATCGATTTTCGGTTGGGCGAGGGCATGTCCACCTGTGTGCTGGAAGTGAAGTCGGTGGGCAAGATTGTCAATGGGGTCGCCCTTTTTCCCGATGGGGTTACCGAACGTGGTCGCCAGCATCTGCAATTGTTATCGACAATGGCGCGTAACGGCCAGCGTACCGCAGTTGTGTTCATTGTGCAGCGGCGCGGGGCGCGGGTTTTTGTGCCCGATGATGCAATCGACCCACTTTTTACGCGCGCCTTGCGCAGCGCTATCGCCTGCGGCGTCGAGACGTACGCCTATTCCTGCCCGGTGGGCACCGACGGGATAACGCTCGGCCCGGGCATTCCGGTCTTTACCTCGCTTGATGCAATTCCACCTGCCAACTGAGCGCCCATGCACGATCAATCTGAGCGGATTGGCCCTTTCGGCCTCCCTGAGGGTTTACCTGCCGCTCTGGCTGGGGCGCTGTTCTTGCTCAGCGCTTTCTTCGGTTTTACTACCGCTCTGCCTTTGTCGTCGGCGGAACGCTGGGCGGCGCTGACCACCTTCACCATCCTCGCCTGCGCCGTTACGCTGCCTGGATGTAGCGCGATCGCCGACGCACTGGGGCGCACGGTGCGGCGTGATTGGCGGGCCTTTGCTACGCTGCTCGCCGCGATCCCGGTGCTGTTTGTTGCTTATGCGCTTGCCGTCGGCTCCTGCGCCGCCGTCGATCTGCTCAGTGCGACGCTCTTTGTCGTTGTACCTGCTGCGGCGCTCTGGCATAGCCGCGCAGCGCGCCAACCAACTCTGCTCGATGCGATAGGCCTGGGCTACCTCGGGTTGGTTAGTGTTTTTGGCCTCTGGCCGACCCTCACGCTGCCCATTGTCGGCGGACGGGTTGCTTTCTTTACCCTTGCGCTCGTGCCGCTACTGGTGATCTTGCTGGCGGCGCGCGGTTGGCCCGGTCTGGGCTTCACCTGGCATTTAAGCAGCGCCGATCTGCGCGTGAGCCTGCTGGGCGCCCTGATCGGCCTGGCCCTGGTACTGCCCAATCGGCTGGCCTTTGGCGCGGAGGGCGTTGGCGCCATGGGCCTCTTGCCTACATTCGGCCGCGCAATCGAGGCTTACTTTTATGTTGCGCTACCGATCGCCGTTCTTGATCGCGGCGTAGTGCAACAGGGCATCACCCGTGCGCTGGCAGCGCACCCGCGCCTAGCGCCGCTGGCCGGGATCACGGTCGGCGCGCTGCTCGCCGGCGTACGGATGCTCGTCGCCAACCCGAATGCCGGGCTGGTTGCGGCAACGTCAGCGCTGGCCGCGATCGGGTACGGCTGGGTCTACTGGCGCACCGGCAAGGTCACTGCCGCAGCCGTAAGCCAGATGCTGGTAATATGGGTGTGAAACATGCAAAGGGCGTGAGTGCGTGAGGCGTGAAGGCGACCCTTGGGGTTGCGCGGGCAAGCGGGCATTACACAGGAACGAACAATGAGCACTGCCGAAACGGTCGCCGTCCCACCGTCGGAACCCATCATCGATGATCGGCGCGAGCAAGTTGGCTGGTACTTCTACGATTGGGCCAACTCGGCTTTTTCCACCACCGTTGTTACGGCCTTCCTCGGCCCATACCTCACGACAATCACCGCTAACGCCGCCGACGCGGAAGGGTTCGTCTACCCGCTGGGCATCCCCATTGCCGCCGGTTCGTTCTTTCCCTACATGGTTTCGTTGTCGGTGCTCTTACAGGTGTTGTTCCTGCCGATCTTGGGCGCAATCGCGGATTACTCGCAGATGAAAAAGCGCATGCTGGGCATCTTCGCCTACATTGGCGCATTTGCCACAATGGGGATGTTTTTTCTGGAGGGCGACCGCTACTTGTTGGGCGGCGGGTTATTTTTGATTGCGAATCTCACCTTTGGTGCATCGATCGTCTTTTACAATGCGTTCCTGCCGGAAATTGCCAGCCCCGATCGGCGTGATGCCGTCTCGTCGCAGGGCTGGGCATTCGGCTACCTGGGCGGCGGTTTGCTGTTGCTGCTGAACCTGATCCTGTTCAGTAATGCCGAGAATCTGGGGCTCAGCACGGGCATGGCGGTGCGGATCTGTCTGGCTTCGGCGGGCATCTGGTGGGCAATCTTCACCGTAATCCCGCTGACCCGGCTGAAAATGCGTACACCGGCGCGCAGCCTGCCGCCGGGCGAACGGTACCTGACCGTGGGCTTCAGGCAACTCATGCATACGTTCCGCGACGTTCGTAACTATCCGCAGACGTTGCTTTTTCTGGTGGCCTACCTGCTCTATAACGACGGCATTCAGGCGGTGATCGCCCTGGCGGCGGTGTTCGGTGTGCAGGAGTTGCTGATCCCGGAGCAGTTTCTCATCCTAACCATTCTGATGATCCAGTTTGTCGCCTTCGGCGGTGCGCTGGCGTTCGGCTGGTTGGCCAAGCGCACCGGCGCCAAGCGGGCGATTATGCTCAGCCTGGTGATCTGGAGTATGGTGGTGATCGTGAGTTACTTTATGCCTGCCGGGAATATTCCGCTGTTCTTCGGGCTTGGCGCGGTGATTGCGATTGTGCTGGGCGGTAGCCAGGCCCTGAGCCGCTCGGTCTTCTCGCTGATGATCCCCAAAGGCCAAGAGGCCGAGTATTTTAGCCTCTACGAAGTGAGTGAGCGCGGCACGAGTTGGCTTGCGCCATTGCTCTTTGGCCTGGCGTTCCAGTTCACCGACAGCTATCGGGTGGCGATTATTTCGCTGATCGTTTTCTTCATTGCCGGCCTGATCCTGTTGCCCTTTGTGGACATCCGCCGCGCCGCACTCGATGCCGGTAACGAGCCGCCGTCGAAGGTGTGATGGGCCCTGCGACAGGCTCAAGGGACGACGGACGACGGACGACGGACGACGGACGATGGACGATGGACGATGGACGATGGACGA
>JBBRUG010000029.1:0-28741 GCA_038247995.1 Chloroflexales bacterium
GTGAATGTCGTAAAAGGAAGTTCCCTGCCAATTCAGGCCGATGGCGAGATGATCGGCGATACACCGTTGTTGGTGGAAGTTGTTCCTAGTGCGGTGGGAGTTGTGACGCCGGTGGTATGACAATCTATCAGTTGGACAGTCCAGCCGTCTGACAGTGCGATGCCTGATGGCTGCGGGCTGATTTCATGCCGTAGAGGCGCCCTCTGGGGCGTCTTTTTTTGCGTGCCGTCGCGGAATACGCATCCTTTTGGGTCGGGGATGTATATCGTACTCACGGTCGCCGATCATAGATGTGGTATGGCCACACCTTCCCGTGATCCTTATGAGTGGCTATAGCGCCACCGAATTGACCTCGCTGGCGCCGAGCCTGGGGATCGAGGGTATTTTGCAGAAGCCGTTCACCCTGGCGACGTTGCGCGCTGCGCTGGCTCGCGTCTTATAGCTACAGGCGGAACGCTTGAGCCTGCGCCACGATGGCGCGAGTGTGTTGCTCAGTGCTCTAGCGCACTGAGCAGCATGACTGAGCTGCTGCGGCCACTGAACCGGGTAGCGCGCTGCGCTCGCGCCTGGTTGTGCAGGCTCAAGCGATCTGAGCAATGCTCTAGGCTCGCAAGCTGCCTGACGCCTTGTGGCGATATGTTGCGCAGTTCTGATCTGCCTTAGGGTTCTCCTTCCCTCACCCCCGCGCCCGTCGCCGGGCTGAAGCCCTCGGCGCGCATGACGAAGCCCGCCTGTGTGGCCTCCGGAGCCTGCGCAGGCGAGTTTGGCGATGGGAGCCTGCGGCTCAGTTGCCGGGCTCTGAATCCTAGCTCCGCCTCCTGTTTCCTGCGTCCTGGCGTGCGATTACTCCGATTGCAGCGATTTCCCACGAATCGCTGCAACTTTTTTGTTGCGTAGCGGTATTCATTTATAGAGACTGTTTGGCCAGCCCTGGAGCGATGCCCCCTATGGATCACTGGTCCGCGCTGACAGAGTCCGAGCTTGCTACAGCAGCCCGCATGGGGCGAACTGACGCATTTGGCGCGCTCGTTCAACGGCATCAAGCATACGTCTTTACCATTGCGAACCGGCTGATGCATGATCGCCAGGAAGCGCTTGATCTCACCCAGGAAGCCTTTTTGCGCGCCTACAGTGCGCTCAACAGTTTTGATCCGCGCCGGCCCTTTGGCCCCTGGATCGCGCGGATCGTGACCAATCTGGCGCTCAATCGGCTTGCGGTGCGCGGTGGAAGGAGCGTACCGCTTCGCGACGAAAGCGCTGAAGCAGCGGAAGATGCGTCTGTCGGCGCCGTAGTGCTGCCCGATGAGCGCACGGAACCGGAACGACTGTATCTGCGCAGTGAGCAGCAAGATCGGGTGCGCGCCGCTGTGGCGGCATTACCGGCGCCGTATCGTACCGCCATTGTGCTGCGCCATTTTCAGGAGTACAGCTATGAGGAGATCGCCGCTGCGCTTGCGATTCCGTTGAGCGATGTCAAAAGCCATTTGTTTCGCGCCCGGCGCATGTTACGCGCCCGGCTGGAAGAGGAGCTATGAGCCACCTCACGTCTGCGACCCTTGATGCGTACCTCGACGACGTACTGTCGGCCGCCGAACGTGCCGCTGTGGCGACACACCTGGCGGAATGCGCAGCCTGCCGGGCTGAATTAGCAGTTCAGGCTGCACTCTTTACTGCGCTCGCCGACCCGACACTCGACGAAATTTCCATTGATCTGCGGCCAGCCATACTTGCCGCAATCGCTCCCGCGCCGCTGGGCCGCCGGGATTGGGCGCTGATTGGCGCCCAGGCGGCGCTTGTGGCTGTGCTGGCGCTCTGGCTGCTGTCGGCTGGGCGTTTGCCGTTCACCGGTGTGGTGAGCAATCGCCTGGCGCGTGCGGCGGACTGGTTCGCGCTTGAACGGCTGCTTGCCGTTGGCGACCAATTGCGTGCCGGTGCAGTTGCGCTGCCCGAAACGTTGCGTACGCTTGACCTCGGAGTGGTTGTCGGGCTTACGCCGCTCCAATGGGTTGGCGTCGGTGGGTTGGCAGCCGTGCTTTGGCTGGTGGGCAATCGCGTGCTCTTGCGCGATGTGAGCGCCCGTATGCAACAGGAGGTGCGTTTGTGAGTAGTGTACTGGACTTCCTGGGGCTGATCGGCCTGATCCTGATCACTCTGATCGGCCTGACGGCGCTGATGGCGCTCAGCGCGGTGCTGTTTCCGGGGCTGATTGTACGAGCGCGGGCGCATGCAGTGCGAATGCCGCGGCGCGCTTTCCTGGTTGGACTCCTGAACTTTGCGTTCTTCGGGCTGATCAGCGCCGCATTGCTCTCGGCCGGCGAGGGCGCCGCATTGCTGGGCTTGATCGTTGCGGCAGTTCTGCTGGCCTATGTCGGCGTGGGGTTGACGGCGATCGCCGATCTGGTTGGCGAGCGCATGGGTTTGCAGCATCAGCCGCCCTTGCTGCGCACCGTTGTCGGCGCCGTAACGCTACAACTTGCGGCGCTCACCCCGCTTGTCGGCTGGATCATCGTGCCGACGGTTGCCGGACTGATCGGCTACGGCGCGCTGATCATCGCCCTCGTGCGGCGGCGACCGACTGAGTGAAACTTGGGTAGGAAGCAGGCGGCAGGCGGCAGGCGGCAGGACGTGGGGTGATGGCCGTCTGATGGATCTGGACTGAGAACTGTCGACTGAGCACTGTCCGATTGAAGCACACATAGCATTGCTCAGATCAATTGATCCGCAACGATCGAAGTGTCCTCAAGGGGGCAATCATGCTACTCAGTGCGCTAAGGAGGCGTTATGAACATGGGTTGGGTGCTGGGGATTACAGGTGGATTTTTGGCGCTGGCGATGATGGTGCCGGGCTTGCTCTTGGCATGGACGCTGCTGTTGCCTGCATTTGTGCTCCGCACGCGTGGGCGGATCGCCGCGATGCCCTGGCGTTGTGGCCTGACCGGGATCGCCGTGCTTGTACCGGCGAGTCTGTTACTCATTGTGCTCTTCAACCTCCCAGGTGGGTTGGGGCAAATTGCCGGCTGGGTTGGGGCCGGTATCGGATTGGCCGCAATGAGCCTGGGCGGCGCTGCGCTCGCAACGCTGATGAGTGAGCGCATGCAGCCTGTTCACGGCCCGACGCCCGGTGGCCTGGTTCGCGCTGCCGTGGCCCTGGAACTGGCCCTGATTGCGCCCATCATCGGCTGGTTTGTGCTCTTGCCGGTGGTAGCTATCCTGACGCTTGGGGCAACAACGCTCGCCTTCCTGCGGCCGGCGGCTCAGCGGCGGCTCGTCACAATTACGGAGGCAGCCCATGAGCCTGAGCCGTCGTGAGTTTCTGGCCGCTGTCGGCGCGCTGAGCGCTGCAGGCATGCTTGGCGGTTGTGGCCTCGCGCTGCCGCCGCTGACGCCCGGCCCGCGTCCGCCAACGGATTGGAAGCCGGCGACAACACCGATCTGGCGCACACTGAGCCGGCTGACCTATGGCCCGCAGCCCGACGAACTGGCCTACGCGCAGGCCATCGGGCGGACGAGTTGGATCGAAGCACAGCTCGCGCCGACGACCATCGACGACCAGGCGTGTGCGTTGCGTCTGGCCCGCTTCGATACCCTGACGATGGATCCCAGCATCATCTTTGACGTACGCCCAAGTTATTTGCAGGCCGAACTGCAGGATGGGGCGATCGTACGCGCCGTGCATAGCCGCCGCCAACTGTTTGAACTGATCGTTGAGTTTTGGAGCGACCATTTTAGTATTGCGATCACCAAAGAAGGCGTGGCGTATCTTAAGCCGACTGACGACCACGAGGTTATCCGGCGATACGCGCTGGGTCGCTTCGACGAGTTGCTCTGGGCAAGCATGACTAGCCCGGCCATGCTCGTCTACCTCGACAATCAGGCGAATCATGCGGCCAGTCCGAACGAGAACTATGCGCGTGAGTTGCTGGAGTTACATACGCTGGGCGTTACCGCCGGTTATACCCAGGCGGATGTCCGGGCGGCGGCGCGCTGCCTGACCGGCTGGAGCGTAGGCGATGCCCAGAGTCTCTGGCGCGGTCGGCAGCAGTTTGTCGCCGCCGAGCACGACGATGGCCCGAAGACGATCCTGGGCATCCAGATCCCAGCGGGCCGCGGCGCCGGTGATGTGGAGCGTCTGCACGGCATCTTGCTGGCCCACCCGGCCTTGCCGCAGTTCATCGCCGCCAAACTGGTGCGACGCTTTGTCGCCGATGATCCGCCGCCGCACCTGGTTGCAGCCGCAGCCGCAACTTTCAGCGCAACCAAGGGCGATCTGACTGCGGTGTTACGGACGATCCTGCTCAGCGCAGAAATCGCCGCCGCGCCGCCAAAATTCAAACGCCCGCTGCATCTGGTGGCGGGCGCGATCCGCCAGCTTGGCGGCAGCACGATCGGTGGGGCGGATCTGCGCGCAGCGCTGACCACGCTGGGCCAACCACTGTTCGCCTGGCCGACTCCCGACGGCTTCCCCGACACTACAGCGGCCTGGAGCGCCAATTTGTTGCCGCGCTGGCAGTTCGCTCTCCGGCTGGCCGGGAACGAACTGGAGGGCGTCGCCAGCGATCTTGAAGGTCTGGTTCAGGCCAGTGGCGCGACCGATCTGCGCACATGGATTGACCGGCTCGGCAGCTTGCTCTTTGGCGCCGCACTGCCCGCGCCGGTGAGTGGAGCGCTGGCAAGCACGCTGGGCGGAGCATTCACGTCAACGAATATGCAAGCGGCATTAGCGGCCTTACTTGCCGCGCCGCACTATCAGTGGAGGTGACTCATGCGCTTCACGCGCCGGGCCCTGCTTTCCAGCGCCGCATCTGTTCTAGCGACTCTGCCGACATGGATGCCGCGGTTGGCCTTCGCTGCGCCCGAGACGGCCCCACGCGGCGGTACGCTGGTTTGTGTGTTCTTGCGCGGTGCCGCCGATATGTTGAATGCAATCGTGCCGCACGGTGAGGCAGCCTACTATCGGCAGCGCCCCTTCCTGGCGATCCCGCGTCCCGATGATCGGCAGGTTGCGGCGCGGCTGCGCACGGCTGATCTGGACGGCTTCTTTGGCTTGCATCCAACGCTGGCGCCGCTGCTGCCGGCCTGGGCGGCGGGCCATGTGGCGCTGGTTCATGCATGTGGCACGCCGGACGAGAGCCGCTCGCACTTCCGTGCCATGGAACTGATGGAGCGCGGAGTTGATGGCGATACCGGCCCGGCTTCGGGCTGGATCGGGCGTCATCTGGCGAGTCTGGGTGATGGCGGGCGCTCGCCATTACGGGCGATTGGTTTTGGCACGGCGCTGCAGCGGGCGCTCTATGGCCCGGTTCCCGCCACGGCCCTGCGTTCGATCGCCGACTTTCACCTCGGCGGTGCGCTGCCGACCGTGCCGACGTTACCCACGGCGCTGGCTGGCCTCTATGCCGGCGATGAACAGCTTGCGGCAACCGCCCAGAGCACGCTCGATATTGTGGCGCGGCTAGAACGGCTCGATCCGCTCAGTTATCGTCCCAGCGGCGGCGCGACCTATCCGGAAAGTGAACTGGGCATGGCGTTGCGGCAGACGGCACTGCTGATCAAGGCCGACCTGGGTCTGGAGGTAGCCTGTATCGACGTAGACGGCTGGGATACCCACATTGCTCAGGGCGGCAGTGAAGGGCTGATGGCGGGATTGCTCAGCGATCTCGGCGCGGGGTTGGCGGCTTTCCACGCCGATCTGGCGGCGCAGATCGGCGGTGTAACGCTGGTTGTGATGAGTGAATTTGGGCGTCGGGTTACTGAGAACGGCGGGTTTGGCACCGACCACGGCCACGGTGGGGCCATGATCGTACTCGGCGGTGCGATCGCGGGCGGAAGGGTGTACGGCGCCTGGCCCGGGCTGGAACCGGAGCAGTTGATTGGCCCGGGCGATCTTGCGGTTACCACCGATTATCGGGCTGTGCTGGCGGAAATTCTGCAACACCGCCTGGGTTGCCCTGATCTAGAAAGTGTCTTCCCCGACTTCGCAGCGACCCCACTGGGCATTGTGCAAACTCGCTAGGATTACCCACTTGACAACCGGGTTGAGTGCGTTATAATTGCCTCAACTTCCTTCGGTGACTTAATTTAGTGGGCGAACTGATGCTTCCCATCCGTGCCGGCAGCAAACAATTGATCCGCGAGATCAACCAAGCGATTGTTCTGAATGCCGTACGGGTACAAGGATCGCTGGCGCGTACGGAGATTGCCCAGCATACCGGCTTGAGCCTGCCGACAATCTCCGGCATTACTGCCGAACTGATTGAGGCCGGTTTGCTGCACGAGCATTCTACCGGCGCCTCGACCGGCGGGCGGCGGCCCGTCTTGCTGATGCTGAACCGGGGCGCCGGTTACGCAGTGGGGATCAAACTCACCGAGGAAGTTGCGATTGCGGTGCTGACCGACCTGGAGGCGCAAGTAGTTGCGCGTCACGACACGCCGATTGCCGGGCACACACCTGAGGCGCTGACGACGACGATTGCCGCGATTGTGAAGGCGCTTACGCCGGCAGCGAATGGTCAGCCAATCTTCGGCGTTGGGATTGGCATGGCGGGCGTGATCGACCGCGACCGTGAGCGGGTGCGCTATGCCACTTACTACGGCTGGCGCGATGTGCCCTTCGGGGCAATGTTAGAGGCACGCCTGGATTTGCCGGTAGTCGTGGATAACGATGTGAATGCGCTGACGGCGGCCGAGCAGTGGTTTGGCGCTGCACGCGGCATCAGCGATGCCCTGGTAGTGAGCCTCGGGCGCGGCGTGGGCTTAGGAATGGTGCTCGACGGGCGCTTGTATCGCGGCAGTCGCGGTGGCGCGGGCGAGTTCGGTCACGTTACTGTTGTGCCCGATGGGCCACTGTGCGCCTGTGGCAAGCGCGGCTGTCTGGAGGCGCTCGTGAGCGACGGGTCGATCAGCCAGCGCGCCGCTGTAGCGCTCGGTTATCCGGTTGATATTCAGGCGGCAGTGAATGGCGCGCTTGGCGGCGACGCAGCCTTGCAAGCGATCTTTGCCGCTGCCGGGCGCACGTTAGGCACGGCAGTAGCGAACCTGGTGAATGTACTTAACCCCAGCCTGGTGGTGATCGGCGGTGAAGGTACGCGGGCTGGCGATCTGATTGTCGAGCCGTTCCGCCGTGCCTTGCGCGAGCATGCTTTTAATGGGCTTTACGATGATATGCAACTGGTGACCGAACCATGGGGCGATGAAGCCTGGGCCCGCGGCGCCGCCAGTTTGCTGCTTAGCGAGTTGTTCCAGCCGGCCTTGCGCCGTGGTGAAGAGGAACGACCGTCGCTGACTGTACGAGCGCATGCGTGAGTTGGGACAGGGTGACAGGGTGACAGGGTGACACGGTGATAGAGAGATAAGACCCGATCTGTGTTCCTGTGTTCCTTTGTTTTTGGTTCAGTGGCTCAGTGGCTTAGTGCCTCAGTGAGCTTTTTTTGAAGCTTCAACTTTCTTCATTCAGTGATAGAAGTTTGCTCAGTGTGGAGGTTTTCCATGGTCGGGACGCGCCCCTGGCGCCAGGCGGGCTGGCTAACCCTGTTTTTGCTCCCCGGGCTGGGCGGGTTGCTCATCTTCACGGTTATGCCGATCCTCGCCTCGCTGGTACTCACCTTCTTCCGGTGGGATCTGCTCACGCCGCCGCAGTTCATCGGCGTGGCTAACTACACCCGCCTATTTGGTGATCAGGCCTTCTGGGTCGCGTTGCGGAATACACTCACCTTTATTGTGGGCTACTTGCCGCTGGTGCTCGTGCTGGGTTTGGCGGTCGCTCTAGCGCTCAACGCGCCGTTGCGCGGGATCGGCCTGATCCGAACCGCATTCTTCCTGCCCGTCGTTTCATCATGGGTTGCAGTGGCCTTACTTTGGAGTTGGTTGTTCAACCCACGCTTCGGCCTGGTGAACTACCTGCTTAGCCTCGTCGGCATTGCCGGCCCCGGCTGGCTCTTCGACCCGCAATGGGCGATGCCGGCGATCATCCTCACCAGCGTCTGGAAAGATCTCGGCTTTGTGGTGGTGATTTTCCTCGCCGGGTTACAGGCCATTCCCAACGATTATTATGAGGCGGCGGGTCTTGACGGAGCTGGACGGGTTGCGCAGTTGCGCCACATCACCCTGCCCCTACTCGCGCCCACCACCTTCTTCGTAACGATTATCTCGCTGATTAACTCCTTCCAGGTCTTCGATCAGGTCTGGGTGATGACCGGCGGCGGGCCGGCCGGGGCCACGACGGTGCTGGTTGAGCGCGTGGTTCGTCATGCCTTTAGTTATGGCGAAATGGGCTACGCCGCCACGATCTCCTGGGCGATTTTTGCCCTGGTATTCATCACCACGCTGGTTCAGTTGCGCTTGCAGCGCCGGGAGGCTTCGAATGCGTAGTATGGCGCCGACGAAAGACGATCCGGGACTGAAGGCTGTGCCGACACCCGACACGCAGCGGCGTACAGCAACGCGCAGGCGCATTCGCCCCGGCATCGTGTTGCGCTACCTGGTGCTGATCCTCAGCGGCGCGACGATGATCTTGCCCTTCTTGTGGATGCTCACCACGTCGCTGAAGGCGCCGGGCGCAGTAATGACTATTCCGCCGGAGATTTTCCCCCGGCAGATCACGTTGGCGAGTTACATCCGCGTCGCGGAGACGGTTCCGCTGCTGCGCATGCTCGGCAACAGCATGATTGTGACCATCTTCAGCGTCGCCGGCCAAGTGGCCACCAGCGCGCTCGCCGCGTATGCCTTTGCGCGGATGCAGTGGCGCGGCCGCGACACAGTCTTCATGATTTATCTGGCGACGTTGATGGTGCCGCAACAGGTGACAATCACGCCGCTGTTCATTCTGATGCAGCGCCTGGGCTGGGTCGATACGTATCAGGGCCTGATTGCTCCCGGCATCGTGAGCGCGTTCGGTGTCTTCCTGTTGCGTCAGGCGATGCTGAGCGTGCCGCGTGAGTATGAAGAGGCGGCGCTGCTCGACGGCGGTACGCACTGGACGCTCTTCCGCCACGTTGCTTTGCCGCTGGTCGGCCCGGCGCTGGCCACGCTGGCCGTCTTCGCCACCATGAGCAGTTGGAACTCGTTCCTCTGGCCGCTCTTCATCACCCGCAATGAGCGGTTGATGACCCTGCCGGTGGGACTGGCGCTTCTGCAAGGGCGCTACACCACCGAATGGGGCATGGTGATGGCCGGCGCAGTGATTACGGTCATTCCAATCATTCTGATTTATCTCGCCGCCCAGCGCTCATTCGTGCGCGGGGTAGCGCTCTCGGGGCTGAAGTGAGGAGGCAGATGAACAAAGGAACAAAGGAACGAAGGAATCAATCCTTAGCACTTGATAGTGTTCCAAACGCATTTCGTTCTTAACTCTTTTGTTCTCTTGTTCCTACGTTCGTTTGTCCTCAGCACCGAGCCATAACCCGGTATTACTCGCCCGTTGCTCACCGGCCCGTTGTGTGTTCGAACCAAAGGAGGTTCCCATGTTCGCCCGTTCTACCCGCTCGATCGCCCTGTTCGCCCTGATCGCCATCCTGTTGGTTATCATCGCTGCCTGTGGCAGTGCGCCCGCCACTCCGGCCGCCCCGGCGCCGGAACAGCCCACCGCTGAGCAGCCTGCCGCCGCTGCCGAACCCGTCGAAATTACCTACTACACCTTCTCGGCTGCGCCCGACCAGCTCGGTACCCTCGATCAGATGATCGCCGCCTTTCAGACGGCCAATCCCAATATTACGGTGACGGTGGAGACGGCGCCGTTTGATCAGTACTTCACCCGCCTGCAGACGCTCATCGCCGGCGGCACGGCTCCCGACGTGTTCGAGTTGAACTACGAGAACTTCGTCAGCTACGCCAGCAAGGGCGTCCTGACCGACCTGACGCCGCTGGCTGCGGCGGAACCGGGCTTCGCCGACCGCTTCTACCCGCGCGCCTATGGTGCCTTTAGCCAGGACGGTAAGCAGTACGGTCTGCCGCAGAGCTTCTCGAACGTGGTGCTGTTCTATAACAAGGACCTTTTCGACGCTGCCGGTGTGGCGTACCCCACCGCCGACTGGACCTGGGAAGATGAGCTGGAAGCCGCTCAGGCGCTGACCAACCCGGCCGAAGGTGTGTGGGGCAGTTACAGCCCGATCCAGTTCTGGGAATTCTACAAGACCGCTGCCCAGAGTGGTTGTAATGTACTCGGTCCGAACGGCACGGTGACGATCAACCAGCCCGGTTGTGTCGAGTCGCTGACCTGGATGGTGGACAAGATCGGTGAGTATCAGGTAGCCCCGAGCGATGCCGATATGGCTGGCGTGTCGGACGGCGACCTGTTCAAGCAGGGCAAGATCGCGATGTTGCGCACCGGGATCTGGATGTTCGGCGCCTTCCAGGATGCGCCGTTCGCCTGGGACGTGGCGTTGGAGCCGGGCAACACGCAGAAGGCGCACCACTTCTTTGCCAACGGCGTGGCGGTTTCGGCCACCAGCGAAAAGCAAGAAGCGGCCTGGCAGTGGGCGCAGTTCTTCACCTCCAGCCAGGAAGCGGCCGAGTTGCGCGTGGCGGCCAGTTGGGAACTGCCGGCGCTGAACAACCAGGCCCTGTTCGATGAGTGGCTGGCGCTCAACCCGCCCGCCTCGCGCGACGTAGTCTTTCAGGCTCTCGACAGCCTGGTGACGCCGCCGGTGATCGAGCAGCAGTCGCAGATGCAGGATGCGGTGAATACCCTGCTGGAGCAGGCCAAGCTCGGCTCGCTCACCCCGCAGGAAGCACTGGATCAGGCCAAGGTCGAGATCGAGGCGCTGCTGCCGTAGTCGCTCTGTAAGGCCGAAGCATTCGCAAAGCGAATGCTTCGGCCCAACACTTCTATGAATCTACACTCCCACAGCATAACAACCATCCTGGCGCATCAGTATACCAACGGCGCCTATGTCGCCTCGCCCAACTTCGACACCTACGCCTACTCGTGGTTCCGCGACGGCAGCTTCATCGCCCACGCGATAGATCGCGCCGGAAAGCACGAAAGCGCGGCGGCCTTCCACCGCTGGGTCGGGCTGGTGCTGGCTAACCACGACGCGAAGCTTGCCGACATCACCCAGCGCCAGCTTGCGGGCGAACCGGTGGGCCTCGACGAGCAGATGCATACGCGCTTCACGCTCGACGGCCACGAGAGCGCTGCCGAGTGGCCGAACTTTCAGCTCGACGGCTACGGCACCTGGCTCTGGGCCTTGGCCGATCACCTCAACCGTACCGGCGATACGGCGCTCTACAGCAGCCTGCGCCCCGGTGTTGAACGGCTTGTGCACTACCTGCGCGCCTGCTGGGCCGACCCCTGCTACGATTGTTGGGAAGAGTTCGGCGATAAAATCCATACTGCTACGCTCGCCGCACTCTATGGCGGCCTGAGCGCTATCGGCGCATATGATTTGACCCTCGCCGATGAGACGCCCAACCAGATCCGCGCCTTTGTGCTCGACAATTGCGTCGTCGATGGCCGGTTGGCCAAGTTTATCGGCAGCGACCTGGTTGACGCCAGCCTGCTCGGCGCGGCGACACCCTACGGCATGTTCAGCCCCGACGACCCAATCATGCGGGCCACGGTGGCAAAGATCGCGGCCGACCTGCACCATGGCGGCGTGCGACGCTATGTGGCCGACACCTACTATGGCGGCGGCGAGTGGGTGCTGTTGGCTGCCTGGTTGGGCTGGTATTATACCGACGCCGGTGCGCTCGACCGCGCCCAGGCGTTGTTCGCTTGGGTAGCTGCCCAGGCTGACGCTACGGGTAACCTGCCCGAGCAGATCTGCAACGAGCCGCTGGCTCCTGACTTCTACCAGCCGTGGGTCGAGCGCTGGGGCGCTGTCGCCTCGCCGCTGCTCTGGTCCCACGCCATGTATCTGATTCTGAGCGATGCCCTGGCCGTTCCGGCCGCAGAGGAGACTTCACGATGAGTGCGCGCCTTACGATCGTCCACGCACCCCACGGCAGCGATCATCCTTACCAGGTTGTCCCCGAAGAGCGCACCCCGCGTGATCCGGTCGGCGGCGATATGGTCAGCGTCGGCTTTCTGACCACGCCCGGCGGCGCGGCACAGGGCGTACGCTTCTACTGGGAGCGCAACGGTCGCCCACAGACGCCGGTCCATGGCCGCCCGATCTCGGTAGGCCGGGACAATGATCGCTGGTTGGTGGAGTTGGGCGTGCTGGAGGCGGGCGATACGGTTGAATATTGGATGGTTGCCGATGGCGGCGACGTGACGGTTGAATCGCCGCGTTACAACTTCGCCACCCGCCGGCGGCGCACGCTGGCCGGCATCAGTGCCGTTGAAGAGACGCCCGAAGGCTTGCTGCTCGGCACGCTCGCGAGCGACGGCCAACCCGGCCCGATCCTAGCCCTGCGCCGGCTGGAGCAGGCGGGGGGATTGCAATTGGCATTGGGGACACGGGGACACGGGGACACGGGGACGACGGACGACGGACGACGGACCAATGATCAGAGCGCGGCTGCCGGCTCGGCCTTGGTCTTGGGTCATTCGTCTTCGGGCGAGCCTGATCGTGCCCCTGTCACCCTGTCACCCGCGCACCCTGTCACCTTGTTAACGTCCACGGCCAGCATCGCCATCGCCCCCGCGACGGGCTGGATCAGCTATGTGGCCAACGGCGCGAGCGTGCCGCTGCGCTTGCGCTGGGTCGAGGCGGCCGACGGCACGCTGGCCACGGTGGAACTGAGCGCCGACCTGACCGACGACGAGGCGCTGGTGGGCCTCGGCGAGCGCTTCGATACGCTGGATCAGCGTGGGCGCGCCCCCGATGTGGCGGTGTACGAACAGTACAAGAACCACGGCAACCGCACCTACCTGCCGATTCCGTTCGTGATTTCGTCGCGTGGTTACGCCTGCCTGGTTGAAGGCACCGGCCACGTGGCCTACGATTTCGGCCGTACTGCGCCCGACCGCTGGACCTGTATCGCGCAGGCCGGCGGCGGCAAGCCGCTGGCGATCGACCTGTTCGCAGGCGATCCGGCGGCCTGCGTCGGTGCGCTCACGGCACGCACCGGACGCCCAGCCGCGCCCCCCCCCGACTGGGCGTTCGGTCTTTGGATGAGCAGCAACGAGTGGAATACCCAGGCCCGCGTTGAGCGTGAAGCCGCGCTGCACCAGGAGCACGGCATCCCGGCAACGGTGCTGGTGATCGAGGCCTGGAGCGACGAGAATACCTTCTACATCTGGAACGGCGCGCAGTACACCCCGCGCGCGGGCGACTGGACGCCGCGCCTGGCTGATTTTAGCTTCCCCGCCGACGGCCCCTGGCCCAACCCCAAGGCCATGAGCGACGCGCTGCACGCCCAGGGCATTCGGCTCATTCTCTGGCAGATTCCGGCGCTGAAGTATATCGCGGAGGCGCACCCACAGCACGAGGCCGACAGCGCCCACGCGCAAGATCAGGGCTATGTGTTGCGCGGCGCCGACGGCGAACCGTACCGCAACCCGGCCTTCTGGTTCAACAAGGCCATGATCCCCGACTTCACCAGCCCGGAAGCCACGGCTTGGTGGATGCAGAAGCGCGCCTATCTGCTCGATGAACTCGGCGTTGACGGCTTCAAAACCGACGGCGGCGAGCATCTTCAGGGCCGCGGGATCACTGCGAGTGACGGGCGCCAGGGTGATGAACTGGTCAACGCCTACCCTAATCTCTACATCGGCGCGTATCATCGGTTTGCCACCGAACGGCGCAAGGGCGATGCAATGACCTTCAGCCGGGCCGGCCATACCGGCGTCGGCGCCTTCCCCGCCCACTGGGCCGGCGACGAAAACAGCAACTGGGAGGCCTTCCGGCGCTCGCTGGTGGCCGGGCTGAGCGTCGGCCTGAGCGGCGTGCCATACTGGGGTTGGGATATCGCCGGCTTTAGCGAGGCGCTGCCCACCGCCGAACTCTATCTGCGCGCGATGGCGATGGCGGCCTTCTGCCCGATTATGCAGTACCACAGCGAGTACACCGCTCCGGGCGAGCCTTCGAAGGATCGCACACCCTGGCGCATTCAGGCGCACACCGGCGACGATCAGGTGATCCCGATCAGCCGCCATTTTGCCCGGCTGCGCATGGCGCTCATCCCCTACCTGGTGCGCGAGGCGGCCTACAGCGCCGCCAGCGGCGAACCGATGTTGCGCGCGCTCTGCCTCGATTACCCCGCCGACCCGGTGAGCTGGCGCACAACCGATCAGTACATGCTCGGGCGCGACCTGCTCGTGGCGCCGGTGGTTTATGAAGGCGCCGCAGGGCGCGAGGTGAACCTGCCGCCTGGCATCTGGTACGATTTCTGGAGCGGCGCAAGGCTTGAAGGCGGTCGGCAGTTCAACGTCGGCGTGCCAATCGACCGCATCCCAGTGTATGTGCGCGCCGGAGCGATCCTGCCTTTGCATCTTGCCCCCGGCCAGGCGCTGGGCGATGACGTGGGTACAAGCACCACGCCGAGCCACCTCACCCTGCGCGTCTATCCTGCCGCCGCCGGTACGGCCACGGTTGTGCTGAACAGCGAAACCGTAACTATTTCCGCCACTGCCGAAGCAAGCGGCGTGCGTGTGAGCCTGCCGCCGCTCCCCATCCCCGTGACGGTCATGCTCCCCGACGGGCGCAGCGCCACCGCCACGGCCTCGGCCCAACCGCAAACCCTCCTCCTCGGCTAACGCCGGCGGGCCGTACTTGAATTTAGTACGGCCCGTACGCTTATTTTTTGCTCGGATGCCCAGCGGAGCTGAATATAACAAGGAGAACTACAATATGTAGTAGAAGCATAAACAAACTCTGTCCGAAATTCATTAGCACTGATGCAGCAGACAAAGGAAGTCTAATCATGCGCCTGCACTGGCAGAAGTATTTGGCCGGCCTGATCGTTCTGGCCGTCTTGTTCGCCACCCTCCCCCCCGCCCGCTCCGCGCTGGCCCTCGGCGGCGTCTACCACAACCCCACCGGTATCGACGACCTCTACTCCGCCGAAGCGACCGAGCGCTCGCCGCGCGATCCGATGACCGGCGAGACCGTGCGGATCAACGCCACCACCTGGCCGGTCGAGATCGGCCAGACGGTCTGGATCACCTGGACCAAAAACGGCGTCAATCAGACTCCGGTCGGCGCGAACTGGCAGTACAACAGCGGCAATAATACCTACTGGCAGGCCAACCTGGGCAGCTTCGCCCGCGGCGACCAGATCACCTACACAGTGAATGCCAACGTAAATGGCGGCAACCAGAAGAACACCGGCCCGTTCAGCTTTGCCGTTACCTCGTGGAGTACGGTGACCAACGTCACCGGCCACACGAATAACACCACGTCGGTTGACGTAACGACAGGCGACAGCGCGGGCGACTTTACGCCGAAGATCCGCTTCGCCTTCCCCACCTCCGACAGCTTCCGGGTGCAGATTGCGCCCAACGGCAACGGCCTGAACATCAGCGGCCAGAGCGGCTACACCGTGAGCGATAGTGGCGGCACACTCCAGATCGCCACCAGCGATCTGGTGCTGAAGATCCAGAAAAACCCCTATCGGCTCGCGGTCTACAAAGGCGACGGCACCACGCTGATCACTCAGCAATACAACCCCAATACCTTCCGCAACATCGGCTGGGCCAGCGACGGCAACACCACGGTGACGAAGATCGAAGACCACCTACTGACGCCCACCGGCGAGCGTTTCAGCGGCTTCGGCGAGCGCTACGATCGGCTCAACCAGCGCGGCTACGACGTGAACAACTACGTCTTTAACCAGTACCGCGATCAGGGCGCTACCGGCCGCACCTATCTCTCGGTGCCCTTCTTCATCAACTCGGCCGGTTACGGCGTCTACATCCCTAGCACCTACTACTCGATCTTCAACCTGGGCACCTATCTGAGCGACATGGCCGGCTTCACCGTCGATACCGGCGGCAGCATCGACTCAACGCTCGACTACTACTTCTTCGCCGGCGATCCTGCGGAAGTGGTTGATGCGTACACCGCTGTGAGCGGGCGCCCGCAACTGCCGCCGAAGTGGGCCTTTGGCCTGTGGATGTCGGCCAACGAGTGGAATACCCAGACCGAAGTGACCAACGAACTCGCCAACACGAGCACCTACAACATCCCGCACAGCGCGATCGTGTTGGAGCAGTGGAGCGACGAGGCGACCTTCTACATCTGGCACGGCGCTACCTACACGCCCAGCGCCGGCAGTGGCCGCCTACAACTCAGCGACCTGACCTTCCCGCCCGGCACGGCCTGGAGCGATCCGGCGGCCATGGTAGACGATGCGCACGATCGCGGGATCAAAGTGCTGCTCTGGCAGATCCCGGTGTTTAAAGAGAATTTCGACTTCAACCCTGCCAGCGCGCCGCAGCAGCACCTGAACGACAAGGCCTATGCCGAAGCGCAGGATTATGTGGTGGAGAACGGCAGCGGCGGCGTCTACCGCGTGCCGACCGGCCAGTGGTTCGGCGACGGCATGGTGCCCGACTTCACCAGTGCAGCCGCGACGGCCTGGTGGATGAGCAAGCGTCAGTATCTCTTCGATGACATCGGCATTGACGGCTTCAAGACCGACGGCAGCGAGTCGATCTTCGGGCGCAACGTCACCTTCGCCGACGGGCGCAAGGGCGACGAGATGCATAACGCCTACCCGAACGCCTATACCGAAGCCTACAACGACTACGTGCAAACCAAGACGAACGGCGACGGCGCGATCTTCAGCCGGGCGGGCACGGCGGGCGCGCAGACCACCTCGATCTACTGGGCCGGCGACCAGAACTCCAGCTTCGGCGCCTTCCAGGAAGCCGTGCGCGCCGGCCTCAGCGCGGGCGAATCGGGCATTCCGTTCTGGGCCTGGGATATGGCCGGCTTCACCGGCGATTTCCCCAGCGCCGAGCTGTACCTGCGCTCGACGACTCAGGCGACCTTCTCGCCGATTATGCAGTACCATTCTGAGAAGGCCAATCCGAGCACCTCAGAGGCGCGCACGCCTTGGAATGTGCAGGCGCGTACCGGCAACACGACCGTGATCGACACGTTCCGTAAGTTCGCCAACATCCGCATGAACCTGATCCCCTACCTCTACACCGAGGCCGAGCGCGGTGCCGCCACCGGCGTGCCGATGATGCGTTCGATGGGCTTCGCCTTCCCCAACGACGCCACCGGGGCGGCGCTGGATCAGCAGTACATGTTCGGCGAGCACTTGCTCGTTGCGCCGATCACCAGCCAGGGCGCCTACACTAAGAATGTCTACATCCCTGCAGGCGAGTGGTACGACCTCTGGAATAACGGGCGCTTCACCGGCCCCGGCACGAAGAGCTACTACGCCGGCTGGGACAGCATTCCGGTCTATGTGCGCCCCGGCGCGATCCTGCCGCTGAACCTGAACGCCGATTACGTACTCGGCGGCAACATCAGCAACGACATCGACACCTACACCAACCTGGTCTTCCGCATCTACCCGAGCGGCAGCTCCAGCTACGCCTACTTCGACGACGCCAACAGCATTCACCGCACGATCAGCGTCACCGAAAACTGGCCGAGCCGCACGGTAACGGTGAGCGTTCCGGCGCTGACCACCACCAGCACGCTGCAAGTGGTAAGCACGCAGCCCACCAGCGTGACCCGCGGCGGCAGCAACCTGACCAACTACACCACGCTGGCTAACTTCAAGGTGGCGAGCGAGGGTTGGTACTGGGACGCCGTGGAGCAGATGACGTACGTGAAACTGGCCGCCAGCGGCAGCGCGCGCACGGTGGTGCTGAATGGCGTACACAAGGCCGCCTACGAGGCTGAGTTCGGCGCGGGTGTGGGTACAGCCACCAACACCAACCACGCCGGCTACACCGGCACCGGCTTCGTGGATGCCTTCGACGCCAGCGGCGACTCGGTGAGCTTCACGGTCAACGCCGACGCGAGCGGCACGCACGAGCTGCGCTTCCGCTACGCCAACGCTACCGGCGGCACGGCGACGCGCACAATCTACGTGGACGGCGTCTCGATCGGTACGTTGAACCTGAACAATCTGGCGAACTGGGGCACCTGGGGCACAGCGACGATCAGCACCAGCCTCAGCGCCGGCGCGCACACCATCCGCATCGCCTACGACAGTGGCAACACGCGAGCGATCAACCTCGACAACCTGATCCTGGCCCGGCCTTAGACTGTGAAGGCCTCATCCCCCCAGCCCCCTTCTCCATCTACGTGGAGAAGGGGGGGCGCTGCGGATTTCGCGTCCTGATGCTGTTAGAAACCCCTCTCCGCCTGACGGAGAGGGGTTGGGGATGAGGTCGGCGCTTGTCCGGGTAGACTACGCTTCCTGAGCCTCGATAGTGGAGAATCATTCCATGCGCCGTATTCATCGCGCGCCGCTCATCCAGTTCGCCGTCGTTCTGGCGCTGCTACTCGGCTTTCTGGCCTTGCCCGCTCGTCCGGCGCAGGCCGCCGTGCAGCGGGTCAAGTTCACATCCGGCAGCAGTTACCTGATCGTCGAGTTTCTCGACGACGACCTGGTGCATTTTGAGCTTTCGGCCAATGGCCCCGGCCCTAGTACGAGCGACCCGATCTTCACTACCGATCAGGTGGCGAAGACCAACTATGGCGGCCCAAGCAGCTTCAGCCAGTCGGGCAGCACGCTGACGACCGCCGACATGCGCGTGGAGGTGAACCCCACCAGCCTCTGCGCCGATGTCTACGACACGACCCGCTCGCCCGATCTGCTGCTCCACGAGGTCTGCCCGCTCAACCTGAGCCAGGCCTGGAAGGGGCTGACCTTCAGCAAGGAGGGCATGCAGAACGTCTATGGCCTGGGCGAGCAGTTCTTCATGGGCGGCAGCGCCGACGGCGACTGGGTGGGGCGCACGCGCACGCCCGGCGGCACCTACGGCAACGCCATGGTTTATGATACCGATAACGGCCCGGTGGGTAATGCGCAGATCCCGGTGCTCTTTGCGATCGGCGCCAACACCACCGGCTACGGCATGTTCATGGACCACATCTACAAGCAGGAGTGGAGCTTCACCGGCGATCCCTGGTCGATGCAGACTTGGGGCGACCAGATCCGCTGGTACACGATGACCGGCCCGGATCTGCCCGACCTGCGCGAAGACTACATGGAGCTTACCGGGCGCCCGCCGGTGCCGCCGAAGAAGGCGCTGGGCCTGTGGGTCTCGGAGTATAGCTACGATACCTGGAGCGAGATCGACGGCCGCCTGAGCACGCTGCGCAGCGCCGACTTTCCGATCGACGGCTTCGTGCTCGACCTGGAGTGGTTCGGCGGGGTGACGGCCGGCTCCGACAACACCAATATGGGCAAGCTCACCTGGGATACCGGGAGCTTCCCCAACCCGGCGGCCACGATCGCCGATTACGCAACCGACGAAGGCATCGGCCTGATCACGATCGAGGAATCGTACGTCGGTAGGAACCTCACCGAGCATACGAACCTGGCCAATCAGGGCTACCTGGTGCGCGCCGGTTGCTCAACGTGCAATCCGGTCTACCTGACCACCAACGACTGGTGGGGCCGTGGCGGCATGATCGACTGGACGCAGGCGGCTGCCGGCGACTACTGGCACGACACCAAGCGTCAGGATCTGATCGACGACGGCATCATCGGCCACTGGCTCGATCTGGGCGAGCCGGAGATGTACAACCCGAACGACTGGACGGCCGGCGTGTTGCCCGGCAAGCATGCCCACGCCGACTACCACAACGTCTACAACCTGCTCTGGGCCGAAAGCGTGGCCCGCGGCTACGAGCGCAACGAGGTAGCGCAGCGCCCGTTCATGCTGGCGCGTTCGGCGGCGGGCGGCATTCAGCGCCACGGCGTGGCGATGTGGTCGGCCGACATCGGCTCGAAGCTGACGGCGCTGGCCGGCCAGCATAATGTGCAGATGCACATGGCCATGTCGGGCATCGACTACTACGGCGGCGACATCGGCGGCTTCCGCCGCGAGATGCTGGATTCCGACCTGGACGAGATGTACACGCAGTGGTTTGCCAGCGGCGCCTGGTTCGACGTGCCGGTGCGCCCGCACACCGAGAACCTGTGCAACTGTGCCGACACCTCGCCCGACCAGATCGGCGACGTGGCGAGCAACCTGTTCAACATCCGCCAGCGCTACGAACTGACGCCCTACTACTACTCGCTGGCCCACCGCGCCTATCTCTACGGCGAGCCGGTTGTGCCGCCGCTGGTTTACTACTACCAGAACGACGCCAATGTGCGCGAGATGGGCAACATGAAGCTGATCGGGCGCGACCTGCTGGTGGGGATCGTGGCCGGCGCCGGTGAGCGCCAGCGCAACGTCTACCTGCCTGCGGGCGACTGGATCAACTACCATACTAACGAGCGCGTAACGAGCACTGGCCAGTGGTTCAACAACCAGCCGCTGTATGTGAACGGCACCTTCCGCCTGCCGGCCTTTGCGCGGGCCGGGGCGATCATCCCCAAAATGTTCGTCGATGACCAGACGATGAACGTAACCGGGCGGCGCCTCGACAGTAGCACGCGCAACGAGTTGATTACGCGCGTCTATGCCGACTCCACGGCCAGCAACTTCACGCTGTACGAAGACGACGGCGCGACGACGGCCTACGCCGGCGGCGACGTACGCACGACGGCGATCAGCCAGCAGCTCAGCGGCTCGACGGCTACCGTCACGATCGCAGCCTCCAGCGGCACCTACAGCGGCGCGCCGAGCAGCCGGACGAATGTGGTGGAACTGGTGACGAACACACAGGCCACGGCGGTGAGCCTGAACGGTTCGGCGCTGACCCAGTACACCAGCAAGGCGGCGTTTGATGCGGCGAGCAGCGGCTGGTACAACGCCGGCGGCAACCTAGTGATCGCCAAATCGAGCAGCCTGAGCGTGGGCACGGCGAAGACCTTCAGCTTCACCGTGGGCCAGACGCCGGTGGGGGTGAACTTCACCTGCACCAACGCCACTACCAGCTTCGGCCAGTCGATCTATGTGGTGGGCAATGTGCCGCAGTTGGGCAACTGGTCGCCGGCCAGCGCGGTGAAGCTGAACCCAACCAGCTACCCAACCTGGACGGGCACGATCAGCAGCCTGCCGCCGAACACAGCGATCGAGTGGAAGTGCATTAAGCGCCAGGAGGCGAACTACCCGGCTAACGCCGATGCGTGGCAACCGGGAGCAAACAACACCGTCACCACGCCGGGTTCAGGCGGCGGCACGAATAGCTCGGGCGGGTTCTAGCTCACTGAGCAGCCCTGAGTGAGCTGCTGAGTGCACTGAATTGTAACGCGAGCCGACGGAACGAGTGCCAGGACGCAGAAGTCATGCGGCAGGCGGCAGGGCTCGCCACCCTGTTGCTTGCCGCGTGGCCCTGACCAAAGACCAAAGACCAAGGACGATCCAGGATGCCTGGCTTTCGTCCTTGGTCTTTGGTCCTTCGTCCCCTTGTCCCTACGCTTTGTCCTCTTCCGCCGGCGCTTCGGGTTCACTCCGCGCGGCAAGCGCTTCCGCCGTGCCGATGCCGCCGAGGGCCAGCACGGCTTCGCGCACTTCGTCGGCGGCGCTCTGCCATGTGGCGCGGAACTTGGGGTGCGCCTTGATCAGCAAGGGGGCGCCGAAATGGACGCTTACCTTAAACGGGCGTGGGATGAACACGCCCTTCGGCATCACCCGGCGGGAGCCCTCGACATACGTGGGAACGACAGGCGTGCCGGGAAACTCGGCGATCAGCCGGCCAATGCCGCCGCGAAACGGCCCAATCGTGCCATCGTTGCTGCGTGTGCCTTCGGGGTAGAGCAACAGGGCATAGCCCTCCCGCAGGGCGCGCGAGGCGTGGCGCAACGGGTCCTGGCCGCCGCGGCGGTCGCGGGCGATCGGGATGGCATTAAACAGGGTTCGTGAAAAGTACTGCTGCGGCCCGCCGCGAAAAAAGTAATCCTGTGCGGCGCCGGCCACAAAGCGCTCGCGGATGGCCTTCGGCAGCGCAGTAAAGATCACGGCGGTATCGGCGTGGCTGGAATGGTTCGCCGCAATGATAAAGCCACCCTCGGCTGGGAGCGTATCGGCGCCGGTCACGCGCGGGCGCACATAGATCTGCACAAAGGCCGTAAACAGATTCGGTAAAAAGCGTGCCGCGACATGGCGGCTCCGATACAGGCTCATAGAACGCTCCATCGTACAGCCGCGCCTGAAGGACGTGGCTTGCGTCGTTGGGCGGTCGGCGGGCTGAAGCCCTGACCGCCGCCCTGCCTCCTGCGCCCTGCCGCCTGAAACCCTACCCTTCGCGCACCTTGGCAATGGCAGCGGCATCATAGCGCAAAATCGGCTGGCGTGCGGCGCGCACTTCGTCGAGGCGGCGTACCGGCGATGTGGTCGGCGCTTCGTGCAGCACTTCGGGCGTCTCCACCGCTTCGCGGGCGATCGTGCGCATGGCGTCGATGAAGCTGTCGAGCGTGCGCTTGCTCTCGGTTTCGGTCGGCTCGATCATCAGCGCCTCGGGCACGATCAGCGGGAAATAAACCGTCGGCGGGTGGAAGCCGAAGTCGATCAGCCGCTTGGCGATGTCGAGCGTGCGAATGTCCTTCGGTGCGCCGACAATCTGGCCCTTCAGTACCGCTTCGTGCATGCAGATCCGGTCGATCGCCTGCGGGTAGATGTCCTTGAGCTTGACCCGGATGTAGTTCGCGTTGAGCACCGCCGTCTCGCTGACCTGGCGTAGCCCCGCCTCGCCCAGCGTACGAATGTAGGTCCACGCGCGCACAAGCATGCCGAAGTTGCCGTGAAAGGCCTTCATGCGGCCAATGCTCTTCTCGGGTGTGAACAACTCGTACGTGCCGTCGTCCGTGCGGCGCACGCGCGGGCCGGGCAGGAACGGGGCCAGCGTCGCCGTGCAGCCGACAGCGCCTGAGCCGGGGCCGCCGCCGCCGTGAGGGGTGGTAAACGTCTTGTGCAGGTTGTAGTGCATGAAGTCGAAGCCGAGCTCGCCCGGCTTCGCAATGCCCAGGATCGCATTGAAGTTGGCGCCGTCGCCGTACATCAGGCCGCCTGCGCGGTGCACCAGTTCGCAAATTTCGACGATCTGATCCTCGAACAGGCCGAGCGTGTTCGGGTTGGTCAGCATCATGCCGACGGTGCGCGGCGAGAGCTTGCTGCGCAGGTCGTCCATGTCGACGTTGCCGCGCGCGTCGCTCTTCACTTCAACCACCTTCAACCCAACCATTGCCGCCGTGGCCGGGTTGGTGCCGTGGGCCGCATCGGGCACGAGCACTTCGGTGCGGTCGTGGTCGCCGCGATCCAGGTGATACGCCCGAAACGCGAGAATGCCGGTTAATTCGCCCTGCGCACCCGCTGCCGGCTGCAAACTCACCGCCTCAAAGCCGCTGATCTCGCCGAGGTAGCGCTGCAACTCGTCCATGAGCTGCAACGCGCCCTGGCTCAGTGCGTCGCCCTGCAACGGATGGGCCAGCGCAAAGCCGGCGAGCCGCGCTGCTTCCTCGTGGAGCTTCGGATTTCCTTTCATTGAACAGGATCCTAACGGGTAGAATCCCGTATCAATCGAATAATTGCGCTGGCTAATGCGCGTGTAGTGCCGAATCACCTCCGGCTCAGTCAACTCCACAAAGTCGTTCAGATCGTCCTGCCGCAGTAGGTCGGCGGGCAGTTCCGCCTCCGGCACGTCGAGCTTCGGCAGGTTCGCCCCGTACTTGCCGGGCTGCGATAGCTCAAAAATAGGCGGCTGATAGTTGTCCATCACTGGTCGTCCTTGATAGAGTAGCACAAAAAGGCTACTTATGCTATACTGATTACACGGTTTCGTAATCCGACAGCGTGTGCGGTGAAAGGGTCATTGTATGCGTGGGCCATCCTGGAGCACCGCTGACGACGCTGAGTTGCGGCGCCTCTACCCCGACCTGACGCTGACGCCGGCAGAGTTGGAGCAGCGCTTCGGGCGCAGTTGGATGGCAATCAAGACGCGGGCGCAGGCCTTTGGGCTGTACCGGCGCACGCCGCGTTTGCTGGCATGTGCGCCCTGAACGCCCCGGGCCTGGGCCTGCCGCGCAAGCACCTGTCGGCATTGCCTGAAGTTGCCGGCCCTCTGCGAGGCAGTAAGGCATGAACCAGGAGCGCCCCACGCCCTTGCATGCTGCGTTCGCTCAGGGCAATGCAGCGCTTTGACGCTTTGACGCTTTTGCATTTTGACGCTTTTGCGTTTTGCCTTTTGCCTTCCCCGCTCGCTACCGATTGGCCTCGATCAATCCCAGCGCCAGATCGGCCCGCCCGGCCTCCAGGTAGAGCGCGAGCCGGTAGGGCAAGAGCGCAAACTCGCGGAGCTGGTCAGCGGCGCGCTCGACGGCAACCTCGTAGGCGTTGCCATAGCCGACCCGCAGGCTGAAATAGATCGGCCCGGCGAAGTGTTCGAGCAGGGCAACGTGATCCCAGCCGGGGCGCCATGCCTGCGCGAAACCCCAACCCAGCAGGCCCGCAATCGCCCAGCCGCGGTTGGTGCGCCGTACGAGCATGCGCTCAGGGCGCAGGTCGCCATGGACAAGGCAGGCCGACTGCCCGCTGCCGGCCTGATTGCCGTCGAGCCAGGCGTGGAGCGCACTGGCGCCGGCAACTTCGATCTCCCCGGCTGCCAGCGCAGTGTTGATCGCCTGGGTGAGCCGGGCGTGGGCATAGCGCACGTCGGCAGCGTTGGGCGGGGCGGCCGCCCCATCCCGCAGGGGCGTCGGCACCGGATCGCGCCGCAATTCCAACGGCTGCGCCTGATCCAGCGGGCCGTAGTTTGGCGCTGCATAAGCGTGAATGCGCGCCAGCAACGTGCCAAGCTCGCCGCCAAGTTCGTAGCGTTGCTCCTCGCTCAGTTCCGCTGCGATCTCAGGCAGTGGTGTGCCTTCCAAGTAGCTCATAAGCACGTAGGCGCCGGGGCTGTACGTCTGCACTTCAGGCAACGGCAGATCGATCTCCACACGCAGTGCCTGCAAGGCCAGCGCCTCGGCTGCCAGCAGATCGCCCGACTGCGGATCGGGCGGGGCGGGCAGGCGCAACACCAACCGCCGCCGGTCGGCAAACTCCATCAGCACCGTGCGATCACCCAACGTACGCGTCGTAGCGAGGCGCGCGCCGGGAATCGCGGTGCTGAGCAGGTTGTGGAGTTCGGTATCGGTGATCATCTACGTGATGCCTGATCAGGACGAAGGACGGATCCGCAGATTGCGCAGATCGGCGGACGAACTGTCCGACTGTCCAACTGTCCGACTGTCAGACTGATGCCAGCGTCGCCACCAGCTTGTCGATATCGCCCTTGCTGTTCATCTCGGTAACGGCGAGGAGCATCGCAGCGCCGAGTTCAGGCTCGTCGTTGCGCAGGTCGTAGCCACCGATGATCTTCTGCTCACGCAGGGCGGCATTGATCTCGCTCACCGGACGCGGGCAGCGCACGACGAACTCCTTGAAGAAGGGCTGGGTGGCGAGCACACTGTAGCCGGGCAGTTGGGCGATCTGCGCGGCGGCGTAATGCGCGCGGTGGTAGCAGAGCTCGGCGAGCCGGCGCATGCCCTGCTTACCCATCAAGCTCATATACACCGTCGCCGCGAGCGCCATCAGCCCCTGGTTGGTGCAAATGTTACTCGTCGCACGTTCGCGGCGGATGTCCTGTTCGCGGGCGCGCAGCGTCAGCACATAGGCCATGGTGCCGTCAACGTCCTTCGTCACCCCGACGATCCGCCCGGCGATCTTATGCACATACTTCTGCTTGGTGGTAAAAATACCCAGGTACGGCCCGCCGAAGTTCAGCCCGATGCCGAGCGGTTGGCCTTCGGCAGTGGCAATGTCGGCGTTGATCGAACCGGGCGTCTGGAACAGGCCGAGCGCTGTTGGGTCGAAATGCACACAGAGCAGCGCGCCCTTGGCGTGAACCTTATCGGCCAAGTCGCGCAGATCGTGCATGCGGCCGAGGAAATCGGGGTTCTGGACGATCACACAGGCGGTCTGGTCGTCGATCTGAGCCACGATTTCGTCGAGCGTCGCGCCGGCGCCCTGGGCATTGACCGGCGTCTCATCGCCGACGACCGGCACATCAAGCGCCTGGAGGTAGGTGCGCAGCACGGCGCGGTATTGCGGGTTCACGCCGCGGGCAACGACGATCTTGCGTCGGTTGCGCACCACATTCAGGGCCATAATTGCCGCTTCGGCAATTGCCGTTGCGCCGTCGTAGTGCGAGGCGTTGGCGATTTCCATGCCCGTAAGGGCGCAGATCAGGCTTTGATACTCGAAGATTGCCTGGAGGGTGCCCTGGCTGATCTCGGGCTGGTATGGTGTGTAGGCAGTGTAGTACTCGCCGCGGCGCAGGATCTGATCGACAGCGGCGGGCACAAAGTGGTTGTACGCGCCGGCGCCCAGAAAGACATCGTAGCTGCGCGTATCGGCGCTGGCTGCACTGAGCGCGTACAACTCGCGCAGCAGTTCCGGTTCGGAGAGCGGCGCCGGCAGATCAAGGCGTGGGAAGCGCTTGTCGGCGGGCACATCGGTAAACAGATCGGCGATCGAGTTTACACCGATAGCCTGAAGCATCTCGGTACGATCGGCGTCGGTAATGGGAATATAGTGTGACATAATGTTTTACATAGGGTTGAAGCATTCGCAACGTGAACGCTTCGAACTTACTTAATGGGCCCGATCTTCACAGTGTTGGATATAAGCAGCGGCGGCGAGCAGTTCTTCTTCGGCGCCGGAGGGACGCATGCGGATGAGCCAACCTGCGCCGTAAGGGTCTTGATTAATCGGTTCCTGATTACTTTCCAGGTCGCTGTTGACAGCGACAATTTCGCCCCCAAGCGGAGCGTACAATTGCGAACTGGCCTTCACCGATTCGATCGCCCCGAACGGATCGCCGGGGCTTACCGTATCACCAACCTGGGGCAATTCCAGGTAGACAATATCGCCGAGTTGATCCTGGGCGAAGTCGGTGATGCCGATCACCACCTCATCACCTTCAATGCGCAACCACTCATCGGACTTGCTATAACGCAGCTCGGCGGGCGTCTTGTGGCTCATAACAGACTCCTGGGCGTTGGGTAAGCGAATGAACTGACGGTATTCGTAAACGTCTGATGATCTGATCATCAGACGTTTATTTCTTATAGCGCGGCTTATAGAAGGGCATCTTCACAGCGCGGGCGCGCACCGGCCGTTCGCGAACGATCACATCAAAGGTGCTTCCTTCGGCACTGAGCGGCGTCGGCACAAGGGCGATGCCGAGTGGGCGGCCGAGGGTGGGCGCAGGCATGCCGGTGGTAACGTAGCCAATCGGCGCGCCTGCGACGCTATGAACGGGATAATCGCCGCGCGCGATGCCCTTGCCTTCGAGTTCAAAACCGGTAATGCGGCGCTGGGGGCCGGCGGCCTTGATCGCGGCGAGGGCCTCGCGGCCGACAAAATCGCCCTTATTCAGCTTCACGACCCAACCGAGACGCGCCTCGTAGGGGTTGATGGTGTCGCTGATCTCGTGACCATAGAGGGCCAGGCACGGTTCAAAGCGCAGGCTATCGCGAGCGCCGAGTCCACAGGGCTTGACGCTGCCGGGCGCGCCGAGGGCGAGCAGGGCGTCCCACAGATACTCGGCGTGATCAAGATCAAAAAAGAGCTCGAAGCCATCTTCGCCGGTATAACCAGTGCGCGCGATCAGCACATTTACGCCGAACAGGCTCGTTAGCGCAACACCGTGGAACGGCAGATAGCCCAGGGCGTCGGCGCTGCTGCCTTCAGCCTGCACGAGCAGTGCTTCGGCGGCGGGGCCTTGCAGGGCGAGCATTACCCAGCGCGCAGAGCGATCTTCCAGTTCGACATCGAAGCTCAGGGCATGGCTTTGGAGCCAATCCCAATCTTTGGCGCGGTTGGAAGCGTTCACAACCACGAGATACTCATCGGGCACGTGGTAGATGAACACGTCATCGATAATGCCGCCGTCGGGGTTGCAGAGCAGGCCATAGCTGGATTGGCCGAGCGGAATCTGTTCGACATCGCTCGTCACGACATACTGCAAAAATTCCAGCGCCTGCGAACCACGCACCATAAAGCGGCCCATGTGGCTGATATCGAACAACCCGGCGGAGGTGCGCACGGCATTGTGCTCAGCCATAATCCCGCTGTACTGGACCGGCATCTCCCACCCGCCGAACTCAACCATGCGGGCGCCCATCGCGACGTGTTTGGCATAGAGTGGTGTGCGTTTCAGCATAGGGCCTCCGGTGAGTAGTTGCTGAGGGCTGAGACCAAAGGAACAAAGGAACAAAGGAACCGAAGCTGCCTTAGCTCTGCCTTACTTTCTTCTTTTAGCCTTCGTCATTTGCGCTCGTGCGAGTTGACAGACTGCCGACTGTTACTCAATCCCCTCGCGGACACGGCGCAGCAGTTCACGGCACTCGATCGCATAGGTTGCCAGTTCTTCGTCGCCGCTGGCGCGCGCTTCGGCGGCGAACTGCCAGAGCGCCTGGCCGGCGGCCTCTGCGAGCAATACCGGGTAACGATCGATTGCATCGGCTAGGGCGTCTTCGCCTTCGGCAGTGAGCAGGGCCTCGATCGCCTCATCGAGCGTCGGTTCGGTGAGCGCGGCGGCAGGCGTACCGGCTGCTTTGCGTAGTTCAGCCAGCGCCTCGCGCCGATCTTCGAGGGCCTGGGCCAAGCGTTCGTTGGCCTCATCGAGCGCCAGTTCCACCCGTTCGGTTAGCAATTGATCCATGTCGGGTTGCAACAGCAGCGGATGCGCGGCAACAACTGCCTCCAATTCCGTCGCATTCGTGACGGCCAGGA
>JBBRUG010000030.1:0-28540 GCA_038247995.1 Chloroflexales bacterium
GATTAGCGATGGTCGCGGCGGTACGGCGACAGCCACAGTGACGATCACCGTCACTGATGCGCAGGTTAGCGTCTTCCTGCCGCTCCAGGCCGGCGCTCCGATAGCCAATCAGCCCGACCTGGTGGTGGGCGAGATCGTTGTCAATCCCGCTACTCCTCAGGCCGGCGCCGCAGCTGAAGTGCGCGTGACAGTCCGGAACGATGGCACGGCAGCAGCGAGTAACTTCTGGGTTGATCTCTACATCAATCCTTCGCGGGCTCCGGGAGTGAACGACCCCTGGAATGAACTTTGTACGCTTGACCCGTGCTTCGGCATGGCCTGGTTCTACACCGGCACGCTGGCCCCCGGCGCGAGTGTAGAGCTGATCAGTCTACCGAGCAGCGTTCAGATGGCGAATGGTTATGTAGCTGAGTCGAGTGTCTGGCCGGGTTATTTTGCCAACGGTACGAGTAAGCTCTACGCGGTTGTGGATAGTTGGAACCGCGATACAAGCGGTGGCGTTCGCGACCCGAACGGCGCAGTGGTCGAGAGTAATGAAACGAACAACCTGACTGAGCGCGATCTTACGGTGGCGCCGGGCGTAGTGACCCAGACCCGCGCTTTCCCATCGCCGCTGAGCGTGCCGGATCGGGCGCCGGTACGCTAGGCAATCCGCCGATTGTGACCTGCGGGGTAGGCGTTTGGCTTGCCCCGCTCAGTTGATGCTAAGGAGAATATATGCAACGCCAGATGACGAGTTATGTACTGATGATCTGCGGGACTTTGGCCCTGGTGTTTGGCTTCACCATGGCGCCGCTGGCTACTCCCGCAGCCGCGATGCCTGCGCTTCAACCATCACCGCGCCCAACCCTGCAACCGACGCCGGATTTCCAGCCGGCCCCGACGACGACGCCGCTGCCCGCTGAGACGCCCATTCCCGGCACGCCAGGCGAGAACACGAATAACACACCGGCGACGCCTACCCCCATCCCAATGGGTCGGGTTACCGGTACAATTATTGACCTGCGCACAAATGATCCCGCGCCGAATAAACTAGTTATTGTCGGCGATTCGACAGTGATTAGTGATCGCTACGGCAACTACGAGCGGCGTGTGGTGTCAGGCTTTTACACAGTTGCGCTGCGCTTGCGCACTGGTGAGGGCCGTTCGACGCAAGGATCGCAAGCGATCGCAGTCGGCCCCGGCGACTCAGTGACGGTGCATCTCTTCTTCACCAGCCCGGACCCGGCGATCAGTGCGCCCGATCAGCCTGGTGCTCCAGCCCAGCCTGCTCCGCCTGCCGTAGCGCCGACCGTGGCCTTGCCGGTGCCAAACTTGCCTGATACAGGCGTGGCCGAAGTTGCCGCTGCACGCCCGGCAGTTCCGAGGCCGGCCAGCCTGCCGGTAACCGCAGCCCCGCTTTATGCCTCGTCGTCGTTCTGGTTCTTTGGTGGTGCGCTGATCCTGGGCCTGGGGCTAGTGCTGCAGATCGTGCCCCAGCGGCGGCGCGCCCGTGCTGAGCGCGCCTTACTCGGTGAACTGCTTACCGGCGCGACACCGCCTGCCTCCAACGAAGAAGTATTGCGCCAGCTTTTCGACAAACAACCATAGTTCAGCATACAAACGAAGGCGGCAGATTCAGCGTATTCGGCCTGAACCTGCCGCCTTCGTTTGAGCATCTTTGCCACTATCGTCCTGCGTCCTGCATCCTGCCGCCTGCCTCCCGGACTCACCCGTCGTCGTTGGCGATAACCCCGAGCGTCACCCGATCAATCTCGGCCAGACTTTTCCCCCGCGCCTGCTCCAGCCGATCAAGCCGCTTCTGAAATTGCCTCAATGCATAGTCCGTAAAGTCATCCATACTTAGGCCAAAGGGCATCTCCGCATAACAACTGAAGGCATCGTCGATCACCCCGATTGCCGGAATAACCAGGTCGCTCATGCGATTTTCGATCTGATCCCAGATGCTGTCGTCGGCGGCGATCAACCGCGAGAGTAGGTAGATGCCGTAAGCGATATGTCGCGATTCATCTTGCTTGAGTAGCCGAATGCCTTCACGGGTGCCCGGCAGCAGGTTATTTTTGGTGAGCATGGTGAAGTAGGCGTGGTAGCCGGTCTCAGCCAGGACACCCTCGACAATCATGTTATACGTCAACGACGCTTCGGCCTGATTCGCAGGCGAAGGATCGTGAAGCAGGCGTTCCATTGCCGTCGGTAGCGCATCGTAAACAAGGGCGCGATAGTTGTCGGTGTGGTAGTGGCTCAGGTCGTGATCGGCGTGGGCAACTTCACTGAGGAAACGGGCGAAGAAGTCGGTATGTTTGGCCTCTTCAAACAAAAAGGTTGTGAGAAAGAGCTCTTCCTCAATGCGGCCTTCGCGCGCGATGGCCAGGATCAGCGGCAGTAGATCAAGCGTAACGGCTTCTTCACCGGCCTGAAAGAGCGCAGTAAGCCGCAGAAGCAGATCGCGCTCCCGGTCGTTGAGTCGCGCCCAATCGGCGGCATCCTGACGTAGATCGAGGCTGCTGGGGTTCCAGGTGCCGAACTGTTTAGCCTTCTCGAATAGTCGCATCGGCGGCAGGTCGCGGCGTAGGCCACGGGTTGTCGTGGCGAAAGCGCTATGCATCGTCATTGGCGCATCCTTTCGTAAGATGTATATTGCGTGTCGCAGGCAGGGCCGAAGCACGCTGCGGCCCTGGCATTACCAGCGTACCGTTACGGTTGTGCCCATCGGCGCCCATTCGTAGAGCCATGCCGCCGAGTTCAACGGCAGATTGATGCAGCCGTGGCTGCGGCGAATCCCTGAGCCGAACTGGTTATGCCAGTAGGTGCCGTGGATCGCCACGCCGCCGACAATGTACATTGCGTGGGGCACATTCGGCACATTCCAGCACTCGCCGCCGGCGCAGCCGCGCATTGTCTGGGCGCGCACTTTGTGGTAGATCGCATAGGTGCCGATTGGCGTGTTGAAGCCGTCGCGTCCAGTCGAAACGGGCGCATCGAACACCAATGTGTCGCCTTCGTAGGCATAGAGCCACTGCGAACTGATGTCAACGATAATCGATTTGCCGCCGCGGGAGGTGGTGCGTGCCGGTTGAGCCTGGGCGGCGGGTCGAGCGGCTTGCGCCGGTTGCGCGGCCGGTTGGGGCGCGGCGGCCGGTTGCGCTGGGCGCGGCGCGGCTGTCGGCGCCGGGGCAGGTGTGGCCGTAGGTGGGGGCGGCGGCGGTGGCAGCGGTAGGCCGAGCGGATCAACGGCGATTGCGCCGGCCGGATCAGCGGGAGTTGTCGGCAGGCCGCGCAGCAAAGCAAGATCGCGTCCGAGTGCGCCGATCGTCACGGTCTGGCTGGGGTCGGCAGCGAGGGGTTGATGTTCCAGACGCGCCCGCTCGAAGTACTGTACCAGCAGCATCGTGCTGCCGACATACTCCCATTCCGGCGCACTGATTGGGTAGCCGAAGGTGTCAAGTCCGCCGTGGGCGTTCCAGAAGCCGACGAATGGATCGGTGAGCGTATAGCCGGTGGCCGCAAAGTGGGTCGTGTTGGCTTGCTCGGCGGCAACGGGGTCGGGCGCGGCGAAGGTGCGCCAGAGCGTTGTGGCGTATTCTGCGCCGAGGTGTCCGCGCAGCACTGCGTTATCGTATGCGGGGTGAAACTCCAGACGCCCACGCTCAAAATATTGCACCGTCAGCCCATTTTCGCTCAGCGCGGCGGTGAGCGGCGCGCCCAAGGTCAGCGGGCCGTTACTGCTACGCCAGTGGTTCAAGAACCCGTAGGTGTTGTCCAGGCGCTGGCCGCTGGCGGCGAAGTAGAGCGCTTCGTCGGCGGCCCGTAGCTGGGTGGGCACAATCCAGGCCCCCGCCAACAAACCGAGCAGCAAGCTAACCATACACGTGAGCAGAAACCGGCGGGTTGGTCTGGGGATCATGCACATACCTCGTAAGGACGAAGGAACAAAGGAACAAAGGAACAAAGGAACAAAGGAACAAGGGAACAAAGGGATCGCTATCTCCGATTTGGCACAACGCCTCTGGTAAATTGCGTTCTTATGTTCTTATGTTCTTATGTTCTTATGTTTATTATAATCCCGACATGATCCTTGTCAATAGTTTTTAGATAATTATGCCATAAGAGAGCCAATCCATCCGCGCAACTATTGACACCATATGAGACAGCAACAGGCTCCGCATCATTGGCGGGCACGGGATCATGGGCCGTGGCAGGAAGCGATCGGAAAGCGATAAAACGGTAAAGCGCTAAAGTGGGAGAGCAGAGCGCGCCACCCGGCTCAGTGCCGTCAATGGTTCACCTCCCCGGCTCAGTATGCTAGACTGCGTACGGCAAACTATGCTACCATGCGGCGGGATACTGCCGGAGATGCGCTTAGGTAAGGTATAGGCACCCTTGTGAATACCGATTTGTATGCAGAATTGGAGGCCCTGCGGACACGCTTCGATGCGATCCGGGGGCATCTTTGACTTGACGGCAAAACAGCAGCAGATTGCTGAGTTAGAGGCGCGCAGCGGCGAGGCGGAGCTTTGGAACGACCCGCGCACCGCGCAAACCGTAATGCAGCAACTCGCCCACCTGAAGGAAGATGTTGGTGTTTGGGATACGCTGGCGACGCGACTTGGCGGCCTCGATGAGTTGA
Source organism: Chloroflexales bacterium (assembly GCA_038247995.1). Classification (GTDB taxonomy): domain Bacteria; phylum Chloroflexota; class Chloroflexia; order Chloroflexales; family Chloroflexaceae; genus JBBRUG01. The sequence goes on from JBBRUG010000030.1 coordinate 4,628, forward strand.
TTGAACTGGCCGAAGCTGAAGCCGATGATCCATTACGCCAGGAGATCGCCGCAGAACTTGAAGTGGCACGCAAGGAGCTTGATCGGCAGGAACTTGCCTTGCTGCTCAGCGGGCGCTACGACGACCGCGACGCCTTTATCTCCATTCAGGCCGGTATGGGCGGCACCGATGCTCAAGATTGGGCCGAGATGTTGCTGCGTATGTATACGCGCTGGGCTGAGGCGCGTGGGTATACGGTGAATCTGGTTGATCAAAGCGCCGGTGATGAGGCCGGGATCAAGAGCGCGACGATTGAGGTGCGCGGCCCGTATGCCTACGGCTATGCCCGCGCCGAGGCCGGCGTCCACCGCTTGATCCGGCTCTCGCCGTTCAATTCGGCGCATACGCGCCAGACATCGTTTGCGCGCCTTGAGGTGCTGCCTGAGGTGGACGATGCGCCGGAGGTGACGATCAAGCCGGACGATATTCGCATGGATGTCTTCCGCGCCGGCGGCCACGGCGGGCAGGGCGTGAACACCACCGACTCAGCGGTGCGGATTACGCACATTCCCACCGGCATTGTCGTCACCTGCCAGAATGAGCGCTCGCAGCTGCAGAACCGGGAGACGGCCCTGCGCGTGCTGCGCGGCCGCCTGCTGGAGCGTGAACTGCAACGCCAGGTTGAAGAGCGTGCCAAGCTGCGCGGTGAACATCGCGAGGCGGCCTTCGGCAGCCAGATGCGTACCTACTATTTGCACCCGTCGACGCTGGTGAAAGATCATCGTACCGATCACGAAACGAGCAATGTCTATGGCGTGCTCGACGGCCAGATCGACCCCTTTATTGAGGCGTATCTGCGCTGGCAAGTGAATGTTGAGTAATATCTCGGCCGCTCCAGCGGCCAAAAATCACGCGGAAACGCGCGGCGCTTTAGCGTCGTGCAGTGAGCAGGAAATTCATGACTAGATCTTTACCGACGCCTCTTGTGCGCTGGGGCGCGTTTTTCGCCGCTCTGCTTTTTGGTTTGGGCCTGTTTGCGCCCGCGCCGGTTGCCGGGCAAAACGCCATCCAGGTGGTGAGTAGCGAGGCAATTGTCGATTTTCCGCGTCAGATCGAGTTCCTGCTCACGGCGGAGTCGGCGGGGGCGGCGCTTACGGAGGTGCAACTACTCTATGGCGCAACCCGCAGTGAAGCGCTGACGATTGTCGATGTGCCGGTACAAGCCGGCCAACAGGTGCAGGCGCGCCATACCCTCGACACGCGGGTTTACTACTCGCCGCCCGGCACACAGATGACCTTTCGCTGGCTCATCCGTGATGCCGCCGGCGGCGAGTTTACCAGCCCCCCGCAAACCTTTTTTGTGCATGATGAGCGCCATCCATGGAGTGAGCGCACCATCGAGAACCTGACGATCTTCTGGTATCGCGGCGGCGATACGTTCGGCGACGCGTTGATGGATAGCTCGCAGCGAGCGTTAAGCGCGTTGCAGGCCGAGATTGGCGCTGACCTGGAACACCCGGTGCGGATCTATGTGTATGCTTCATCCAGTGACATGCGCTCGGCGCTCCAGAGCAACGAGGTTGAGTGGGTCGGCGGGCAGGCATGGCCGGGCCTCGGCGTGATCATTGCTGGGATCGAACCCGATAACCTGGGTGAGGTGCAACGGATCATCCCCCATGAGTTGTCGCATCAGGTGCTCAGCCAGGCTACCAATAACCCCTATGGCGGTGTGCCGCTCTGGTTTGATGAAGGCTTGGCGGTGCGCAGCCAGGAGACACGCGACAGCGACTTTGATACGCTGATTGATCGGGCGGCGCGTGAAGGCCGCCTGATCCCATTGCAGGCGCTGGCTTCCAGTTTTCCTGCCGATCCGGCGCAGGCGCGGCTCTCGTATGCGCAAAGCCGAGATGTGGTGGAATACATTAGCGGTGTTTATGGCGCGGCGGCGGTGCAAGATTTAGTCGCGGCCTTTGGCGAGGCACTGCCAACTGATGGTGCACTGGAGATGGCGCTGGGCCGCTCGGTGGATGAACTGGATGCTGAGTGGCGGGCGACACTACCGCAAGCGCAAGTGCAACCGACGCCGGCTCCGGTGCAGATGCGCGCCCCGGACGACCGTTTCAGCGATCCGCCGCTCGAAGCGGGAGCGCCGCCCGTAGCGCCGGGGCAACCTGGCCAACCGGCTGTGCCCGCAGCGGCAGATGAAGGATCGTGGTTCGATCAGTTGGCTGAATTGCCGCCCTGGATGACCCTCGGTGGGTTGGCTTTCTGCCTGGTTGTGGGCACAATTCTGGTTGGTGGGATTGCGTTGGTGCTGCTACGCGTGATCGGTGTTGATAAGCGAACTGGGTGAGTAACTGATGGAGCCGAAATTTACGCCCTGGCGCATGCAGTATATCAAGCGTGAACCGGAAGGTGCAACGGAAACCAGCAATGGATGTGTGTTCTGTGCAATTATCGGTGCGGCTGCCGAACACGATGTAGCGAACCTGGTGCTCCACCGGGGCGAACACTGTTTTGTGGTGCTGAACCTCTTCCCCTACAATACTGCACATCTCATGGTGCTACCCTACGCCCACACCGCCGACCTGCCCGGCCTCGACACGGTAGCGGCAAGCGAGCTTTTCGCGCTCACGCAGCGTTGTGTGGCGGTGCTCAATGCTGAATACCACCCCCACGGCCATAACCTGGGCATGAACCTGGGCCATACGGCCGGCGCCGGCATTGCCGAGCATTTGCATATGCATATCGTGCCGCGCTGGAGTGGCGATACCAATTTTATGCCCATCGTCGGCGGTACGAAGCTAATCCCGGAAGAGCTTGACGTAACCTACCGACGCCTCCTGCCGCATTTTGCGCCGGAGTGTTGACGGACGAAGGACGAAGGACGAAAGCCTGATCGACTCAGTTATTGGTTCCTTGGTTCGTAGGTTCCTTAGGTTCGTAGGTTCCTTAGTTCGTAGGTTCCTTGGTTCGTAGGTTCCTTAGTTCGTAGGTTCCTTGGTTCTGTTAGGGACCGCTCAGCGCAAAGCCGTCCGTAGCAACACCTCGCCCAAAGATGAGCAGCAGCGGCGCTCCGCCAGGCGTCTGCGGGACGTCGGTGAGCATAACGCCTGCGGTTCCGAGTGCAGCCAGCGCAGCGGCCTGATCGGCTGCGTCGGCTTCAGCGGGCAGCAGGATGAGCGCCGGGCCGTCGGGCAGTGGCGTGCCCACTTCGAACACGCGCGGCGGCGTGTGGTGGGTGAGGAAGCGTACGGTATCGCTTGTTGCCATGCGCGGCGGCAGATATACCGCGACCTCGTTGGCAACGCCGGCCCGCACAATCCGCGCTGCGGCCGTTTCTTGCAGGTCGAACTCACCATACACCCGTGGTTCGACGGCCATTGCCCCGAAATAGAGCCACCCGTTAAAAAGCAGGCTGAAGAGCAGGACGACAGACGGCAGACGACGGACGACGGACGACGGACGAATCCGGCTTGCCTCCTCAGTCACTCTATTCTGTGTCCCTGACCATAATGCCACGAGCGCAAGGCCGGCCAGGGCGCAGGCTGGGGCGAGTGTGCCGAGCGAGCGCATTGCGTGGGGCGCGCTGCCGCTGAAGATCCCCGGTACGAAGTAGATCGCCCAGAGGGCCAGCAGAGCAGCGATCGCGGTACGGCGCCGGGCAACCGGCAATGTCAGGCCTACCCCGACGGCGAGAAGTAGTCCGGCGGCCGGATCGAGCATTGGGACGTCGGGCATGTGGTGGCGCCCATTGCGTTCACCGGCGACGTGCCACATGAGGGCGTAACGCTGCACATTCTGCAGCAACAGACCGAGCGGCTTCTGCGTGCTCAGGTCGTTGCTGTCGAACACACCCACATTGCCCACCCGGCGGTTGTAGCCGTCGAAGTCGCTGGCGATGTAATACAGTAGCGGCGCCATTGTGAGCAAACCAACCACGGCGGTAAGCAACAGGCCGGGTAGAACGCGCCGCCACGCCGGCCAGTCGCGGCCCAGCGCGATCAGCGCCACAACGCCCAGCGCAATCGGTGCCATGCGCCCGGTGTGGTAGGCATAGGTTGCCAGGCCGCCGAGCAAGCCGCTTAGAGCGAGGTAGGCTATGCTGCGGGCTGCGGGCTGCGGGCTGCGGGCTGCGGGCTGCGGGCTGAAGGACACCGGACGCAGGACGAAACCAGTATCTCCAGCTTTGATCCCTGGCTCCTGGTTCCTGGTTCCTGGTTCCTGATTCCTGGTTCCTGATTCCTGGTTTTTGACCTTTGATCTTTCGTCCACACTCGTCCGCAGCCCCGCGATCCCGCGCCAAAGCAAGCCGACCGCGCCCAGTACGAGCACGTGATCGAGGGTGGCCGGGAAGGCCCAGCGACTCATGCTGAGGCCCCAAGATGCGACGGCGAGCAGTGCGGCGCCGATCAGGGCGGCGCGGCGGCCAATCAGCGGAGCAACCGCCCAGTAGAGCGCCAGCGGGGTCAGCGCGCCGAGCACGGCGCTCACCAGGCGCACACTCCAGACTTCGGGGCCAAGCAACCCCACGACTGGCGCCATCAGGTAGAAGAGCAGCGCAGGCAGGTCGGCGCCGACGACAACATAGATCGGGCGATAGCTCGGGTTTTCCCAGATCTGAAGCGCTTGTAAGCCATGGCGCGACTCATCGCGCCAGAGGCCTGCCGGTTGGCCGTCGAGGTTGATCAGGCGCAGCAGCAGTGCGACGCCCACGATCAGCAGCAAGGCCAGCGTGACGGTGCGTGGGCGCAGCGGCACGGCAGTGGCTTCATCGATCGTTGTTGCGCTGGTAAGCGTAACCAGGGCCAGCCACACACCGGCAATCAGCAGCGCCACGCCGACAAGTGGCCAGAGGCCCAGGCGCATGCCGATCAGTGCGCCGAAAGCCAGCGCCAGCCCAGCCCAGCCGATCGCCGTTTGAGCAGCAATACGGGTTTGGATCTGTTGCAGGCCGTTGCCAAGCGCTGGGGCAAGCGCGAGGATGGCAAGCGGTAATGCCGGCCACCAGGGCCAACCCAGCGTGGGCAGCCAATAGCCCGCTGTCGTTGGGTCGCTGGCGGCCCAGGTTGCGCCGCCGGCCAGGATCAAACCCACTGCAAAGGCCGGCCCGGCGGCGAGGCCGAGGCGCAGCACAAGCAGCCAGCCAATCAGGGGCAGGCTGGCCAGGAAGATCGAGCGCACCGGTAGGCTGAACCCCGGCGCAGATTGCAGAGGCGTAGCGGCAAAATCACTCAAAACAACGCCGAGTTCACGCGGATCGTCGGCGGGTGCAAACGGCGGACTGCTCAGGACAACTGCTGTCTCACCGCTTGGGTTGGTCGGTACGAGCACGTGGTAGCGCCGCCAATCCGGTGCAACCGGGAACGCGCCGAGCGACTGACCGTTCACATCCAGGCTGAGCGCGGCAGGCGCTGCATCGGGTGGGCGGGGGCCGGCCAGGCGCATGCTCAGGCGCGTTGGTTCGCCCTGGAAGCCGTAGAGAAAGAGCGCGGCGAGGGGCTGTGACCAGCGGAAGCGTTCGGTGGCGTTCTGTTCGGCGTTATGGAAGCGGGCCAGCACGCGCTCGGCGGCCGGGTCGGCGGCGGCAACGGCCATACCGGGTCGGCCAACGCTCGTGCCGAGCCACATACCGAGCAACGTGATCAGCAGCAGCGCCGGCCCGGCAAACCGGCGCAGTGGGATGCGCTGCGGGGCGCGCGTAGCAATGGAAGAAGGTTTCAGCACAGCCGCGCATCATACCCCAGGCGCGACTTCTGTGCAACTATGCTAAGAGTCAGGAGTCAGGCGGCGGAGTACATCAATCCTGACTCCTGACTCCTGACTCCTCAAGATCATCGTTGTTCACTCACCGGGGGTAGGAGCGCTTCGCGCAGCGTGTTCATCAGACGCTCGGTAAGATCGGTGAGACTGGTGCGCCCGAACAGGCGAACATAATCGGCAACTGAGGTGAGTGGGCCGGGATCGGCGCCGCCGTTACGCTCGCGCAGATACCAGCGGTGATCCATAATCCAGCGGTAGAGATCGGCCTCAGTGCGCTTTGGGAAGGCGCGCAGCGCATTTCGCTCACGCAGTACATGCACGACCGGCATGTAGACATTGTCGTACCAGCCGGCGACAGCCTCCTCGCGCTCGACATTGCGTTCTAGGTTGAGGCCGAGGTAATACCGGTGAGCGTTAATATGCCGCACCAGATCAAGATAGCCGCCCGGTTCGCTAAATTCGATCCGTTGATCGGGGCGCAGCGTAGCGAGATCGGTCCAGGCCAGAAAATCGCTGTATTCCTCTTTGAGCAGCAGGTCGCGCATGCTCAGATTTACATTGAGCGGCACATCGACAATCAGTTCGGTAACAATCGCATCGATCGCCTGCTGGCCGCGCTGGCGCGCCACCGAGATGCGATGATGACCATCCTTCACAAAATAGATATCGCTGATCTTGTAGAGATCTACCGCCGGCAGACCGACATCTTCATAGTGGGCCTGGTCGATGCTCATCCAGCGGAATTTTGTGGCGTCGTGGCGAGGTTGGAACTGGCGGTCGAAATCGGTATAACGGCCTTCAGTGCCGACGATCTGATTGATCGTCACTGTTTGCGAGCCGAGGTAATGCTGGCCGCGGACGTTCAGGCGCGCACGGATCTCTTCGAAAGGTAACAACTCGTTCGGACTCTGCGTAATGATCGCCCGGAGTTGGCCGAAGAACGCGCGCCGACGGGCGCGGTTATAGTCTTCGCGGGTAAAATTGCTATTCCAAGACATGTGCGAGTCCTCTCCTCTACGTCGCACTTCAGCGTGTGAGTGTCGGTCGACGGCGACAGGACTGCGTAGTCATCGGGGCTATTCCGTATACGGTCTGAGGGTACCACGAACGAAACTTAGGTGCAATAGGAACAATTGCTCGCTCAACTAAATAGGCCATGCGCTGCTTCAATCAGCGTAAATTACGCTTGTAGGCGTTGGGACGCGGGCGCAGGCAGTTCCATCAGCCGATGGCCGGCAGTATTGATCACACAGGTAGGCCCATGTTGTGAGATCACCCGGCTATTAAAACCATATGATAAATGAATATGGCCGTGGATCAGGTAGTTCGGTTGAAAGCGTTCCATGAACCAGAGGAAGGCTTGAAAGCCGCGATGCGGATAATCCGGTCCGTTGTGGATACCGAAGGGCGGGGCGTGGGTGAGTAACACATCGAGGTAGCGCCCGTGGCGTAGCTTGTTCACCAGCAGTTGGGGAATTAAGCGCCAGATCCGGCGCATCATCTGGGCTTCGGTATACTGGTGGTGGCCCTCGGCTTTATAACGGATGCTCCCACCAAGCCCGCCGATCAACAGCCCACGATGGGAAACCGTGCGGCCCTCGACGCCGATCGCGCCGCGAGCCTCGTGGAGCATCTGGCCGTCGTTCTGTAGCTCGCCAGCGTCGTGGTTACCGAAGATGTAGAACACGGGGACGCTAAGCATGGTGACGACGAATTCGAGGTAGTAGAACGGCAGATCGCCACAACTCAGTACAAACTGCACGTCGCTGAAGCGCTTCTTGACATTCAAGCTGTAAATCGCCGGCACGACTTCGTCGCTGATCGTCAGTACCTGCATTGTTTCGGAAGGGGCTGAACGCGAATGCAGCATGCAGATCGCAGAAGAGCCAACTACGTATTCTGAATCGTGTTGCTGTATTGTAGCAGAGATTGAAGGCTATATGGCGGGCAGGCGGAGCAGCAGATCGTCATGCTTTGACCAGCGTTGGTTGGGCAATCGTCGGTTCGGTAGCGACTGGCGTTGGCGTTGCGGTGGGTAATGGCACCCAGATTGCAAACGTGCTGCCGCGACCGGGTACACTCGCAACCGTCGCGTGGCCGTGGTGAGCCTCAGCGACCCATTTGACGATTGAGAGGCCCAGCCCGGCACCACCTTTGTGGCGCGAACGCGAACGATCGGCGCGATAAAAGCGGTTGAAGAGGTGCGGTAGATCATCCGGGTTGATGCCCTCGCCGGTATCGGCGACGCTCAGGCAGGCGTACCCATCGCGCTGCTCCAGGCCCAGTGTAACGTAGCCGCCCGGCGGGGTGTACTGGAGCGCATTCACGCCTAGGTTGAGCAGTGCCTGCTTCAGCCGATCGCGGTCGCCAATAACCTGCACCTGGTCTTCAGCGCCGATCTTGAGTGTTACCTCGTCGGCGAGCGGGCGCAGCTCGCGATAGATCTCCAACAAGAGCGTATCAAGTTCCACCGGCTCGCGGCGCACTTCAAGCCGCGCATCAGATTGGGCGAGCAGCAGCAAATCGTTGACCATGCGGATCAGTCGCGCCGTCTCGCGCCGCATATCGCTAACGGATTCGTTGAGGAGTTCCGGGTTTCTGGCCCCGCTGCGCTGTAGAATTTCCAGGTTGCCTTGCATAACCGTCAGCGGTGTGCGCAGTTCGTGGCTCACATCGGCAATAAAGCGGCGCTGAGTGGTAAAGAGCGTTTCGAGTCGGCTGAGCAGATCGTTGATCGTAATCGTCAGGCGCTGGAGTTCATCGTGATGCGGCGGCACCGGCACACGCTGGCCAAGGTCGTCGGCGCCGACAATACTTTGCGCGGTACGGGTGATTCGCTCGATTGGGCGCATGGCGCGGCGGGCCAGTAATGCCGCGCCGATCGCCGTGAGTACAAGCGCAATTACCCCACCGCCGAGCAACATCGAGGTAAGCAACTGCAGGGTGCGATCAACATCTTTGAGCGTTCGCGAGACTTGCAGCAAGCCGACGACCCGCCCGTTCTGCAGCACAAGCGGAGTAACAAGTGATTGCACGCGAATGTCGTCGATCTCGCGCACAACCGTGATCCCGGTGCGCAGATCATCGACTTGGAGGTCGAGTGCGCCGCTCGGGAGTGGTAGGCTCCGCCCGCCGAGGTTAGGCGTACTGCCGAGCGGTGTGCCATCGGGTTCAAAAACCTGCGCAACCATATTCGGGTTATTGAACACCTGAATGAACTCGCCACGCAGGTAAGCGAAGAGTTGACCGCTTTCAGTGACGATCGGGGCCACACCGCCGGCATTAAAGATTGCGGTTACCTGGGAAGTGGCAGCGCGCAGATCACTTTCGACGCTACGCATGAGCGCAGTACGCACAGCAAAGTAGATCCCGCAGCCAAGCAGCAACAGGGTGATCGCAAAAAAACTCGTATATGCAAGCGTCAGACGTGCCCGAAATGACATAGGAATGCGTGATTGTTGAACTTGTACCATCACCTAAAGTGTAGCGTTCTACCGGCGGGGATGCAAGAGGAATGTATTCGAGGCGGCTGTAGAGACGCAGCGTCGCCGCGGCTCTACGACCGCTGTAAGAGATCTTCCGCCGCGCTGTACGGATCGTGGGTGCGGGTAGCAATGCGCTCAACGAGGGCGTCCCACGCAGGGCCGCGCAGGCGTTCAACGGCCAGTTCTTGCACAGCGGCAGTTAGTTCGCGTTCAGCGGCGGCGCGGGCACGCACGGCAAGTTCAGCGCTGTTGCGCAGGTGGGCGAAGTGCTCGGCACAGGCGTCGATAATTGCTGGGCAGCCGACGCTTTGCACGGCGATTGCCGTGAGCACCGGCGGCGACCAGGCGCCGGGGTGATATTCGCCGAGGTGGAGCATTGCCTTAAGTTGGCGGACAACGATGTCGGCGCCTTCGCGGTCGGCCTTGTTCACCACAAACAGGTCGGCGATCTCCAGCATACCGGCTTTGATGCTCTGCACATCGTCGCCCATGCCGGGCACGTCAACCACAATTGTTGTGTGTGCGGCCCGGGCGATATCAACTTCGCCCTGCCCGGCGCCAACAGTTTCGATCAGCACAATGTCGAAGCCGGCTGCGTCGAGCAGCGCAGCGGCATCGGCGGTGGCGCTGGCGAGCCCGCCCAGGCGACCACGGCTGGCCATGCTGCGAATAAAGACGCCCGGATCACCGCCGAGTGCCTGCATACGGATGCGATCGCCCAGCACTGCGCCGCCGGTAAAGGGCGAGGTAGGATCGACCGCAACAATGCCGACGGTTTGATCACGCGCGCGCCATGTTTGAGCCAGTGCCGTTACCAGCGTGGACTTGCCGGCGCCGGGCGGCCCGGTGATCCCGATCAGGTGCGCTGCTCCGGCGTACGGATAGGCAGTAGCCATCAGCGTACGCGCCGGCGGGCCGCCCGTCTCGACGATCGAGATTGCGCGGGCCAGGGCGCGGCGGTTGCCGGCGCGCAGGTTCGGAACGAGATCAGTCGTCATTAATGCCATAAGGAGATACGTAGGGGCGCGTCGTGACGCACCCGAATGCCGTGACGAGAGATACGTAGGGGCGCACTGCGACGCGCTCGAATGCCGTTAGGGTGCGCCCGCCCAAAGCAATTTAGTCCCGAGCGACGCCAGCATTTTCTTTAATAAAGCGAATAATGTCGTGGGTGGAGGCGCCGGGGCCAAAGACGGCGGCGATCCCATGTTCCGCCTTCAGTTTGGTCGCGTCGTCGTCGGAGATAATGCCGCCGGCCACAACCAGTACATCGTCCATCTGCTGTTCGCGGAGCAGTTGGGCCACTTTGGGCAGCAGCGTCATATGGGCGCCGGAGAGGATCGAGAGGCCGATCACGTCAACGTCCTCCTGCAATGCCGCCTCGACAATCATCGTGGGCGTTTGCTGCAGGCCGGTGTAGATCACCTCCATGCCGGCGTCGCGCAAAGCACGAGCGATCACTTTGGCGCCCCGGTCGTGGCCGTCGAGGCCAGGTTTTGCTACCAGCACCCGGATCTTGCGCTCCATGGGCATGATCTCCGTTGATTCAGGCTTCAGAACTCAGCAAGCTGAAACCTGAAGCTGCGCCGATCTTACAACTCGCTCAAGTGCGCTCAAGCCTGCTCTTCAGGGTGAGCCTACCTCGGCGACGCACCTGACAGGGTTTATTGTACGTCCAAAGTTGGACATTTGATCGGGTAGTATTGACCATTATAACACGGCGAGTGACAACCAAACGGGGCGCTGAAGCGTGCTACAATGCGGACGCTCACACACATTGGCAAAGGAGAGAACCAATGGCCAAGCAGACGATCCGCGACATTGAGTGGGCCGGCAAGCGGGCGCTGGTGCGCGTCGATTTTAATGTTCCGCAGGATGATCAGGGCAATGTAACCGATGATACCCGTATTCGTGGCGCGCTGCCGACGATCCGCTACTTACTGGATCACGGCGCAAGCGTGGTCCTCATGTCGCATCTTGGGCGCCCCAAGGGCAAGGTGAACCCGAAGTACAGCCTGCGCCCGGTGGTAGAACGGCTCTTTACGTTGTTGCCTGAAGCGACTGAGGTGAAGAAGACTGAGGCGATCAGCGGCCCGGCGGCGCTCGCAGCGGCGCAAGCGCTCAAGCCTGGTCAGGTGCTGATGCTCGAAAATACTCGCTTCGACCCGCGTGAAGAAGAAAATAGCCCCGAGTTGTCGGCTGAACTGGCCCAACTCGGCGATGTCTATGTCAATGATGCCTTCGGCACAGCGCACCGGGCCAACGCCAGCACCGAGGGTGTGGCGCATCACTTACCGGCTGTGGCCGGCTTCCTGATGGAAAAAGAGTTGGCGTTTATCGGCGGTGCGCTTGAAGATCCACAGCGCCCCTTTGTGACGATCATCGGCGGGGCGAAGATCAGCGACAAAATCGGCGTGATCGAGAACCTACTCGGCAAGGTTGATGCGCTGTTGATCGGCGGCGGGATGGCCAATACGTTCTTGCTTGCGCAGGATAAGCAGTTGGGTGACTCGCTGGTGGAGCTGGAAAGTGTTGCGACGGCACGCGACCTGATCGCGCGCGCTGAGGCAGGTAAGGTGCGCCTGCTGTTGCCCACCGATGTCGTTGTTGCCGATGCCTTCAGCGCCGACGCAAACCAGAAGGTAGTGAGTGTTGATGCGGTGGAGTCGGGCTGGCGTATTCTCGACATCGGTCCGGAGACGGCGCAGGTGTACGCCGCTGAAGTAGCCGGTTCAAAGACGGCAATTTGGAATGGGCCGATGGGCGTGTTTGAACTGGAGCCGTTTGCTGCCGGTACGCGGGCGATTGCCGCCGCAATGGCTGAGGCTTCCGCCAAAGGCGGCATAACCATCGTCGGCGGCGGCGACTCGGTGGCCGCCGTGGAGCAGGCCGGCCTTGCCGAGCAGATGAGCCACGTCAGCACCGGCGGCGGCGCCTCGCTGGAGTTGCTTGAAGGCCAGGTACTGCCGGGCGTTGCGGCACTGAACGATAAGTGATATCAGCGTAGGGGTGCGTCGCGACGCGCCCCTACGCCGTTTGTTGCTTGCCTACTGACTCGCCTGCGTCGTGTCCATGTCGGCTGCTTCGGCCCAGGGTTCCTGGTTCCCCGCCCAATCGCGGCTGCGCACGCGGAAGGCGAAATGCCGACCTTCGTCCGGCCCCCACCAGCCGTCGGTTTCACTTACCGCGATCTTCCAATCCGACCATGCACCACGCGGAAGCTGGCGCACCTGCACATCGTAGGTGGCGATCCCGCTCATGTCGTCGCTGCCGTCCCAGCGCACCCGATAGCCGGCGCCTTCGCGCACAATTGCCGTAATCGTGGCATCGGGAGTTGCGGTATCCTGACGCGGCGCCCAGGCTAATGCGTCATAGCGGACAGTGAGCCGGTTGTCGCTGGTCAGATCGCTCAACTCTACCTTGGGTTGGTCGTTGGCGATGCCGCCGAAATGGAATGTGCCGAGCGAGGCCCAGGTGCCGGCGGCGGCCCGCTGATCGACACGCACCTCAGTGGTGGAGCCGTCGTGGTAAATACGGTACGTCGCTGATTGGGTAGCCGCCGTGCCGCACTCGGGGATGTAGGCCTTGAGTTCGTAAAAGCCGGCTGTCGGCAATTCAGGCGTCCAGATACCGAGATTAGTGCTTTTGCTTTGATCGTTGGTTGAGTATGCCCAGGCGTGCTTGCTGTTCATACCGCAGCCGAGTTCGAACCAAGGGCCGCCATTTGCGCTGAAAGCCGCGTCAGTGTTATCGATGGCAGTGGCGCCGGCTTCAACTTCGACCGGTTTCGGCGGCGGGCCGGCGGGCTCGGTGACGCTCGGTGGTGGGGCGACAGGCGCGGCCGCGCCGGGGCCGGGATCTTGCCCAAGCCAGAGGAACGATACTTCGACATAATCATTGCGGGTCATGCCCAGATCGTCCCAATACGTGCCGTCGGCAATGTCGATCCCATTGGGATTGTTGATCTTGCGCCCGAACATGTCGCGGCCACCATTGTAGCCGTCGTAGTAAGCGGCGTGGGCCATGGGGCGGCCAACCGGCAGATCGCTGTAGCGCCGGTTGGTGTTCCAGTAGTCGTCGTTGGTGTTCCACGGCCCAACATCCCAAACCGGCACAACCACACTACGGCCTTTGTAGGTCAGGCGGACTTTAAACTTGTCGGTGCCTTTCGGCGAGAGGGCTGCCCACGAGGGCAGGGCGACGAAGCGGTCGCGAGGAATGATCTTGTGGCCATTGGCCGTGGTGTAGCCTACCAGACCCTCGCGAGTAGCGAAGATGCGATAGGTTTGGGCGACGGCCTGGGCCGGTTCGGCGGCGGGGGCGGCCTGCACTTGGGCGGCGACGCCAATCATCAGTACCAGGATGGCGACGACGACGCCCTGACGTAAGTAGCCTTCACGCATCGATTGGGTTCTCCTGCGATAGCGGCAGCAAGGGGTGTGCTGGTCGAAATGGAGCTGCCTGACGGGCTATCGCGGGAGTATTCCGGTAGCTCACAGAATGGTGAGCCGCCTGAACACTCCGCATTATTGAGCGGGCACGGTGTCTGCCGCGGGGCTACTTGGCCCAACCCGCTTATTCAACTACAAGGTTTGCCAGCGCTGGGATCGCGGCGATCCAGACAGTACCGGCATTTAGTTCGACTTCGGCGCCGTCAGTATTGGTGTAAAACTGGAGTTGGGCAAAGCCGGCCGGTTTGCGCCAGGTTCCCTCGATCATCTGGCCGTCACGAAAGATTCGCGCCGGCCCTTCACCAACTACCTGCTGCTCGATCCGGCGTTTGGTATCGCCAGGTACCGGGCGCTCAAGCACTTCCAGAATAACGACGTTCTTGAAGCTCAACTGCTCGCCCGTGCGGCCATCTACATGCGGCCGTTGCTGGCGAAAATAGACATAATCATTGGTGTCCGGGCGATAGGCCCAGGCGACATAGGCATCGCGATAGATGAAATAATAACTCAGACTCTGCGCTGCCGGGCGCTCGGCTGCCGGCGCGTCGGCCTTGAAGAGGAACCCAATCTCGCTCAGATTATCAGGCGTAGCCTGATCCTGAACCGCCGTGAATTCCGCGATGGCGGCACTGTTGGTGAAGAGATTATGCGGTGCGGCGCGATCGCTGCTGCGGCTGAAGGCGCCGCGGGTGTTGCCACGCAGTGCATCCATATTCACCAGTTCGATCGAGGTTTCGGCGAGCAGCAGGCCGTCGGGCGAGCCACCGGCGTGCACATAGGTCGCGCGTAGCCCCTTGGCCCACTCGACATAATAACTACGCGCACTGCGCACCGGGCCGATATTACTCAGCGCCGGCGTAATTCCATCGGCATAAATGCCCATATAGCGCGTAATTCCAAACTCAGCCAGCGCTTCAAATACCACGCTGGCTTGCGCCAGTCCGATCTGCGGGTAGGCCGCAGGGTGGTTGTCGAACATCACCGCCGCCGGCCGTGAGGTGAGGCTGCCGCGAAACAGAGCGCCCTCGGCCGTGATCGGTTCCGGCGTTGCAGTGGGCGGCACCGGTGTTGCGGTAGGCGGTTCGGGCGTCGCAGTAGGCCGTGCTGTTGGCGTCGCAGTGGGTGGCGTGTCGGTGGGGGTCGGCGGCGCGGCTGTGGCGGCGGGCGGCTCGGTGGGTGCGGGTGTGGGTGGAAGGGTAGCCGCCGGGTTGGCGCAGGCTGCGAGCAGCCCAACAACCAGGAGCAGCAAAACAACACGATGCAAGATAGTCAGCATTCCTGATGAGGGTCCTTCCGCATACGAGGCGGTGCGACGAACGAACGGCGCGTATTGTAGCACATCTTGCCTGTCATCTTTTCGTTACCTGATCAGCTTCCACGATGGCGGGGCGTAGGAGTAGGGTACGCATGCACGCAGAATGCATCGTGCGGCGCGGGCTTTTGCTCACTAGCACGCGAAATGTTCTCGTCTCGTGGAAGCAGTAAGGAGGCAATGAATGGATCACGTTCGTACCCGCCGGTCGCTCCGTTTTGCAGCAGCCGGTTTTGCCGGTTTGCTCGCCCTTGTCCTGGCCACATTCACCTGGGGCTCGTTGGCGAATTCGGCCAGCCTGAGCGCTAGCCCAACCGAGCCGCGTCAGAATGATACGGTGACGTTGGTAGGTAGCGGCTTTGTGCCTTTTGAGCCGGTGTCGGTCTGGATTACCTATCCCGATTTTCGGGTCTATGGTGTGGCGGAGGTAGCCACCGATGCGTCGGGCGCGTTCAGTTTTCCTTACGTGCCGGATTTCCTGGGCGCCACATTCACACCGACGGGTAAGTATACCTACACAGCGCATGGCCAACTTAGCGGGCGTGAGGTTTACGCCGAGATCAATGTTGCGATCGGCCAGGCGCCGGGCGTATCAGCAGGCGTGACGCTGACCTCAGCTCCCGGCGCTGATGCGCAGGGTAGCTATTTTGCCTTTACCGGCAGTGGGTATACGGCCAACGAGGAAGTTGCAGTCTGGCTGCGCTACCCCGACAACAGCGTCGCCGATTTGGGCCGGACGCAGGCCGCGAACGACGGCAGTTTGTACTATGTCGTCTATATCATCGGGGCGCCGGTGGGCAACTATGCGCTCACGGCGCGTGGGTTGAGCAGCAGCGCAAACGGGATTGCCGAGTTTAGTGTGCAGGTCAGCGATCTGACGGTAGCAACCGGCACGGCGCAGTTGCAGGTTGGCCCCAGCCCGGATACGCAGCGCAGCTTTGCGAGCTTCACCGGCAGCGGCTTCCAGTCCGGCGAGATTGTGACCGTATGGGTGACTCTGCCGGACTATTCGACGCTCTGGATTGGTGATGTCGTTGTCGATGGGGCGGGCAATTTTGGGGCGGTGCTCTACCTGAGCGAGCAGGAACCGGTGGGCTTCCGCACCTATACGGCGTATGGCAATAGCAGCGGACGGCGCGCCACAGCCGATTACACACTCCAGCCCGGCGGCGGCAATCCGGCCCTCAACGCGCAGGTGGACACTGTAGTTGAGTAGGTGATTCGGCATCAATCGCGCACTGAAAGTGCGCGATTGATGCCGAATCATTTATGGACAGGCATTTGTGAGCACTGGGCGACCACTGAAGACAACTTCGAGGGTTGTTCCATCGCGGAAGGTTGTGTAGCGGCGGGTGCGGGTGATCGCGCGGGGGCCATCGAAGCCGGGGAGGGTAACGCAGCCGTCGACGTAATGCTCTTCGTAACTGGCGGCGATTCCGCCGTGGAGGGTACTCACTAAATATTCTTGGGCGATTCCCAGGCGAGCGGGCGTAAAAAGTGCGATCCCACCCAGCGCAACCGTCGCGGTAAGGAAGAGCAAAAGTAGAAACGTGAAGCCGGAACCGAAGAGGCCTTTACGGCGCGGGCGAGCCGTGGCGCTAGGAAGTTGCTTGCTGGTAACCATTCGCGCTCCGCAGGCTGGGAAGATGATTGAACGCATTGGAGCAACGTGGGCGGCTAAACCGGCCACTTCTTTTATTGTAGCTGCCAGCGTTGAGCCGTCTATAAGTCGTTGGTACCGCCCGATAACCGCTCTACTAAGCCTTGTCGCTGGCTTCCAATTCGGCCAGTGCTACCCCACCCGCCACGCTGCTGCCTGCCGCATACGGTAAGCGTCGCACTCGTCCGGCGTATGGCGCAGTGATTGTATGCTCCATCTTCATGGCCTCCAGCACCACTAATGCTTGCCCCTCTGCGACCATATCGCCCTCGCGCACCAGCACCTGAACCAACGTACCCGGCATTGGCGCCAGGAGGCCGGCAGCGCCAAGATCGCCGCCGAGGCGGTGTAGGCTATCGGCGCTCAATGGCTGTGGGTGGGCCAACCGATAGGTGTGACCAGCGTAGGCCAGCAGCAGGTCGCCGGCCGGATCGCGGGCGATGCGCAGACGGGCAGGCTGATCATTGAGGGTGATCACGATCTCGGCGGGGCCGGTGGCTAGCCTTGCAGCGTTGTAGGTTGTGCCGTTGATCGTGAAACTCCAGCCCGGAGCAACCTGATTGGCGAGCACTGTGTAGTTCTGGTCGCCGCTGGTGAAATTGAATGGAATACCAACGGCGCCGATGCGCCATTGCGTAGCAAAGGGGTCGCTGGTGGCCATAACGGTTTGATTTGCCGTTGCTCCATCCAATTCCCAGAGTGCAGCGGCAGCCAGCACGGCCGGCGGTACTTCAGCCGGCGCAGCCACATCCAGCGGGTGTTCAGCGAGGAAGCCGGTGTGGGTGTCCCCGGCGCCAAAGGCCGGATGTCTGGCCAGGGCGCGCAGCAGCGGCAGGTTGGTGATCAGGCCGAGGATCGCCACATCGTCCAGCGCACGCCCCAGACGTGCAACGGCGTCCTCCCGATCGAAGCCGGCAACAATCAGCTTGGCGATCAGCGGATCATAATGCACAGTTACTTCGTCGCCGCTGGTGAGGCCGCTATCGGTACGCACGCCGGGGCCAAGGGGAAATTCAACCAGTTCCAACCGCCCGATTGCGGGCAAGAATTGCACCGGATCTTCGGCATAGATCCGTGCCTCGATCGCGTGGCCGCGCAAGCTTACCTGCTCCTGCGTGAATGGGAGACGTTCGCCGGCCGCAACCGCAATTTGTAGATGCACCAGATCAAGCCCGCTGACCAGTTCCGTCACCGGATGCTCTACCTGGAGCCGGGTATTCATTTCGAGAAAGTAGTAAGGATGAGCGCGCCAGGCCGGGCCGTGGTCGCTGTTTGCGTCACTCACGGGCGCTGGGCCGATGCCAAGCACAAACTCCACCGTGCCGGCGTTTACATACCCGGCATTACGGGCCAACCGGACTGCCGCAGCGCCCATTTCGGCGCGTAGTTCAGCACTCAGGCCGGGGGCCGGCGACTCTTCGAGGATCTTCTGGTGACGGCGCTGGATCGAGCATTCGCGCTCGCCGAGATGGACCACATTGCCGTGGACATCGGCGAAGACCTGGATCTCGATGTGGCGCGGGCGCTGCACCAGATGCTCAATAAACACCGTCGCGTCGCCAAAAGCGGTCTGGGCTTCGCGTTGCGCACCGGATAATGCAGCGGGCAACTCGGTGGCGTTGCGCACAATCCGCATGCCTTTACCGCCGCCGCCGGCGCTGGCCTTGATCAGCAAGGGGTAGCCAATCTGCTCGGCCTCAATCAGCAGGCGCTCCACCGACTGATCGGCGCCGTCGTAGCCGGGCACCACTGGTACACCGGCTCGGCGTGCAAGCGCCCGTGCGCCGATCTTCCCGCCCATGGCTTCAATTGCGGCCGGCGGCGGCCCGATGAAAACAATACCCGCGTCGGCGCACTGCTGCGCAAAGGCGGCGTTCTCGGCCAGAAAACCGTAACCGGGGTGGATTGCCTCGGCGCCGCTCGCGTGGGCCGCCGCGATAATCGCCTCGGCGCGCAAATAGCTCTGGGCTGCCGGCGCCGGGCCGATCAGGATCGCGCGATCAGCGAGGCGCACATGTAGCGCCGTTGCATCGGCAGCGGAATACACGGCAATGGGGCTAATGCCCAGTTCACGGCAGGCGCGGATGATCCGCACCGCAATCTCGCCTCGGTTTGCAATCAGGATGCGTGTGAACATCGGTGGTCGGCAATCTGCGCAAGCGGCGGATTCTATTTCAATTTCGGCAAGACATGCTCACCGAAGGCGCGGATCCACTGCTCCTGGTTGCGCCCGACGTTGTGGACATAAATCTCATTGAAGCCAAGATCGATATAACTCTGGAGTTGCGCCCGGTGCTCGTCGAGATCGGCGGAAATCAGCACGCGACCCTTGAAGTTCTCAGCGCGTACGAGTTTCGCCATGGCCGCAAAATCCTCGGGCGAGCGAATGTCTTGCTTGGGGAAATTCATGCCGCCGTTGGGCCACTCGGTGATCGCGCTCTGTAAGGCCTCTTCGTATGTTTCGGCCCAACTGACGTGAATCTGGAGCAGCTTAGGCATCTTGTCGGGATCTTTGCCCGCCTCGCGGGCGCCGGTGGCAAAGTCGCTCACAATCCGCTTGAGCTTGTCGGGGGCGGCGCCGGGCGTGATCAAGCCGTCGGCAACCTTACCGGCCCAGCGCAGCGTTTGCGGGCCGGTGGCCGCAATATATACCGGCACCGGCTGCTCGGGCAGCGTCCACAACTTTACCTTATTCATCTCGTAATACTGGCCGCGGAAACGTGCTTCTTTGCCGCTGAGCAGCTTCTGAATAATCTCCGTGGCCTCTTGCAGCATCTCAAAGCGGATCAGCGGCTCGGGCCAAACGCCGCCGACGACATTTTCGTTCAGCAGTTCACCGCTGCCGAGGCCAAGCCAGAAGCGGCCTGGGAACATCGCGCCGAGCGTCGCGGCGGCATGCGCGATCACCGAGGGGTGGGTACGAAAGGTGGGGCAGGTAACACCTGGGCCAAAGGAGTGATTTGTCACGGCGCCGAGGGCGCCCATCCAGCTATATGCGAAGGCATTGTGGCCCTGTGCGGGCACCCAGGGCTGAAAGTGATCGGCGGCCATAACGCCTTTGAAACCATATTGCTCAGCGAGCTTGCTATGCTCTAGCAATTCGTTGGGGTGAAACTGCTCCAGGGCGGCCGAAAGACCAATCGTAACCATAATAGAGACTCCTTGTTCAGGAAGCAGATGCTGCGGAAGGGATGTCTCTTCAGTATACCCCAGGTAGTGGTGCATCAGGACGCGCCACCACCTGGGCCTGTTACGCTATCTTACGTTCGCTCCAGCCACAACCCCTGCATATGGCGCACCGAGATGATCTCGCAGGTGTGGTAGCTATTGTGCGCGAGCATGGAGCTGAACATACCGTGGATTGGCCCCCAGTTTGGGATTTCCCGCTCCAGATCAGGATTACTGAGCGTAGCTGCGTAGGCGGCGAAGGCGCTATTGGCCGCCAGTGCGCGTTCGCGGGCCGCCTGCCATGCTGCATCGTCGTTCGGATCGCCAATCGGTACCCAGCCGCCCCAATTTGGCGCCCCGAACTCCTCTGGCGTCACTGTTTCCCCGCGCACCATGCGGTGCGGTACTTCATTCCAGAACCAGACATGGTTCACGATCGCCCAGATCGAGTTGAACCCTTCGGCCGGGACGTGCGCGGCCTGGGCCGCAGTCAGGTCGGCGCTGGCAAGGTTAAATGTCGCAAACGCCTCAACTTCGGGATGATTAAAGAGCCGCGTCAATGCTGAACCCAGGTGTGCTCCCTCAGCCATGGAACCTCCCTAACGTGCTCGCGCCCCATTTGCGCAGGTAGATAGCACAAGTGTACGGATAAAACAGGGCGAAGTCTGTCCTGATATTAGGGTGTCCTGACACGTACGTCTTGACATCCCTGCGCACGCCTCGTACAGTACCACGTATATATTGAGGAGGCCGACGAAGATGACGGCTGACCAATCGCCCCAATTACCCTCCGACCGTCTGTTGGCGCAGACCTGTAAGGCGCTCGGTAACCCGGTGCGGGTCCAGATTATGCGTTATGTGCTGGAACACCCTGGCTGCATCGGAAACCAGATCTTGTTACACCTGCCTGCCGATGCGCCGCATGCGCAGAGTACCATTTCCCAGCATCTACGCGTGTTACGTGAAGTAGGATTGCTCGACAGCCATGGCGAAGGGCCGGCTGTAGCATACTACGTTAATACCGAGCGCCTGAGCTGGCTGCGTGATGCACTGACAACGTTGTAGAGCCGCCTGCGTCCTGCCGCGTGGCAATCATTCCACCGGCACCGGCGCGCGTTCACAGATCTGGGCCACAACATCGGTGGCGCTCCGTCCACGCAGGCGCGCTTCGGCCGTAAGCATCATGCGGTGGTTCAACACCGGCGCCGCCAGTGCCTTTACATCGTCCGGCAACACGAAGGTTCGGCCGTGGAGTGCGGCGCGCGCCTGCGCAGTCTGATATAACGCCAGCGATCCCCGTGGGCTGGCACCCAACTCAATATCGGGATGGACACGCGTGGCGCGCACCAGTTCAACCATGTAACGCCGCACATCGGCACTCACCCCGATGCTGCGCACCTCAGCCTGGGCATGGGTCAACTCGGCGGCACTCACTACCGGCTGCAGCGCGGCCAGCGGATTGCTGCGCTCATAGCGCATGAGGATCTGCTCTTCTTCGGCTTGCGATGGATAGCCCATCAGTAACTTCAGCAAGAAGCGGTCGAGTTGGGCTTCAGGCAGCGGAAAAGTACCCTCAAGTTCGACAGGGTTCTGGGTGGCGATGACGAGGAAGGGGCGCGGGAGTTGCCGGGTTGCACCGTCGATCGTAACGGTGCGCTCTTGCATGGCCTCCAACAGGGCGCTCTGCGTGCGCGGCGTGGCCCGGTTGATCTCGTCGGTCAGCACAATCTGGGCGAAGATCGGCCCCTGGCGAAATTGAAACTCGCCAAGCTTCTGATTGAAAAATGAAAGCCCGGTCACATCGGAAGGCAACAAGTCGGGGGTAAACTGAATGCGCTGAAAGCTACATCCGAGTGAGGCCGCCAGAGCGCGCGCCAGGCTCGTCTTCCCTGTTCCAGGCACATCCTCCAGCAAAACATGGCCTTCGCACAGCAAGGCGACCAACAAGAGTTCGACGATCTCGGCTTTGCCGACGATGGCGCGGGCAATATTCTCCTGGGCGCGGGCCGCGATCACCTGAATTGCCGCCACCCGCTCGGCGCTGATTTGCTCCACATTCGCTCCTATAGCGCTATTTTCGCGTCTGCTGTCCGGCTATCATACGTACAGGCGTCCGATTGTCAATATGAAGTTAGGACTTTCGAAAGAAAAGACTAGCAATTCAGCCCAAGATCTGCTATACTCTCGTGTAGCAATACCTGCCCTCATCGAGGGCCGTTACCCTGGTTTTGAGGAGGATACATTCATGACGACGGTTGATCGCAGCCTGATCGAACTTCAGCCGATGACCCCGCAGCCGATGGTGCTGGTAACCGAGACGGCTTCGAGCCGTTTGGCCACAATGATGCGCGAGAAGGAACTTGCCGGTTACGCCCTGCGCGTGTTTGTAGCAGGCGGCGGCTGCTCAGGCCTTCAGTATGGTATGACGTTCGACGACGAGACCCGCGAAGGCGATAGCGAGTTCTATGCCGATGAACTGCGCGTAGTGGTTGATCCGATTAGCGCCGGTTACCTGATGGGCGCTTCAATCGACTTTATCGATAGCCTGATGGGCGGCGGCTTCAAAATCGACAATCCCAATGCTGTTTCTTCATGTGGCTGTGGCCATTCCTTCCGTACGGCCAGCGATGCTGCCGGTGCGGAGGAAGATGAGTACAGCGGCGGCAGCAGCGGCGGCGGCGGCGGCGGCGGTTGCGGCACCTGCGGCAGCTAATGCGCTGAGACTGGGCGGGGGAGCCATGGGCTCCCCCGCTTTTTTGTTATGGAACAGCTTGATCTGCGGCATGCATACTACGAAGGCATTCGGCTCTTTAATCGGGGTGAGTATTGGCATGCTCACGAGCAGTGGGAAGCATGCTGGCTTGCTTCGAGCGAACCCGATGCAACGTTCTACAAAGCGATTATTCAAGTCGCTGCTGCGCTGGTTAAATGGCAACAGCATAATCAGCGCGGTCTACAGCTCAATTGGGCGAAGAGCCGTTCGTACCTCATAACCCTGCCCCCCACATTCCACGGCCTCGATCTCATTCAGTTACGCGGCGTGATGGACCAGTTTGTTGCTGAGCCGGGCCATTTCCCGCCTGTGCTCCAATTGGCGGATCCAAATGCTCGCGGTGAATAGGCTTGTTTTAGTTGATGTTTGATCCCAACTTTCTTCAGAAAGACTATTAAAGCTGCGTTTACTGTGATATACTGCTTTTCCCATTGCGGTTTTTTCGCATGGGATATTGCTGCATGTTCCCAACATAATTGCTCCTATAGGTGTTGACCGGTAGTAACGAATCGGCCAAGCGGCGACCAACTACATGCTTGTCATGCCCCGATTAAGAAAGGCGTCGTCGTGACGGCGAAAATCCTGGTTGTCGATGATGATCCGGCGATTCTCGATGTGCTCGTGCGCATTCTCTTGCGTGACGGTTATACGCCGATCACGGCGTCGAATGGGGTTGAAGCGCTCGAATTAGTCGAACGTGAAGCGCCGGATTTGATCCTCCTCGACGTAACGATGCCGCGCCTCGACGGTTTTGCCGTCTGCAAACAACTCAAAGATAATGAACATACAGCGTTGATCCCGGTCACGATGCTTACCGGCTTGGATGACCGTGAGCATCGCCAACGCGGCCTTGAAGTTGGCGCCGACGATTTTCTCACCAAGCCCTTCGATCAACATCTCCTGCGCGCCCGCATCCGCTCACAGTTGCGCCTCAAGCGCCTGATCGATCAACTCGAACGTACTGAGCACGTGATTTTTATGCTGGCGCTGGCGGTCGAAGCCCGCGACACCTACACCGAGGGCCATTTACGGCGGCTTTCCAGCTATAGCGAACAATTAGCGCTTGCTGCCAACCTCGAACCGGAGGTCGTTAAGGCGATCCGCTTCGGTGGGTTGCTTCACGATATCGGCAAGATTGCCATTGATGATGCGATTTTGCGCAAACCCGGCAAGCTGACTGGCGAAGAATATGCCCAGATCAAGCAGCATCCCACAATCGATCTCGCTCACAATATCAGTAAACAAGCCAGGTTCGCAGATGTAATCATAGGCATTGGTGGGATGATAATTGAAATTTTCCAGCAGCAGCGGCATCCCCAACC
>JBBRUG010000031.1:0-28355 GCA_038247995.1 Chloroflexales bacterium
ACCCCCAACCCCGCTCCCTGAGCGGGAGAGGGGCTTCCGACAGCATCAGGACGCCGAATCTGCGGCGGCTCCCCCTGCTCCACGTGAGGGAGCAGGGGGCTGGGGGGATGCGGGGAATAGCGCATTGGGACGCGATCCTGTGAAAACCCTACACCTGCAAGGGCTATGGCCGGGGGTGTGAAGCGTGCGCGCATCGATCCCGTACGGGGCGAGGTCGAAGCTGCCGTCGAAGATGATGTCCGGCTCCAGCGGGGTGGTTTTCCAGGGCAGGAATGGCCGGAAGATCCGCCCCTCGATGCCGAGCGTGGCGAGATCAGCGGGGTTGTGCCCGGCCTGGAGGATGGGGAGGTCGGCGGCGTGGACGGCGATCGGCGCGCCGGTAGCCGTGCGCAGTTCGGCGGCGCTGCCGAAGTGATCGACATGGCCGTGGGTAAGTAGAATCAGGCTGATGTCGTGCGGCTAAATGCCGTAACGCGCTGCGGCGCGCAGGATCGCTGCACCATCGCCGGGTGCGCCGCTATCGACGATAATCCAGCGTTCGGCGCGCACGAGGTAGGCGTTCGCCAGCGGAAGCGGAATGGTGATGATCGGGGCGGTAGGCTGTTGCATGGCGAACGCCTTATTTTAGGATAGCTAATAAAAGTAACAGCGTTAAGTATGAGCGATAAAAAATGCCGATTGCCATCCAATCGACAATTACTAGTACGCTAAAGCGTACGTCCGCCTACGGCGGACACCGCACTGTGGCGGGCGCAAACCCGCGTACAACGCCTGGCGAACTTCCACCGAGTTATACTAGGCGCTCGGATTACCCCTTCAGCCCGGTGACTACCAATTCCAGCACAGCGTCGGCGGTGGCTTCGGCCTGCGCACGATCAATGACGGGTAAGGCGATATGCATTGCGACAACGCCATGCACGGCTGCCCAGAGCGCATTGGCATACGTGGCAGCTACACCGGGGCGGATCACGCCGCGATCCATGCCTTCCTGAATGGTCTGGGCAACAATATCGAGCGAGCCAAGGCGCGGTTTGCGTTCACCGACGCGATAACCCAGCATAAAGTCGGCGCGCTCGATAAACATCAATTCGTAGTAAGTGGGATAACTCAGGCCAAACTCTACATAAGCACGCCCAATCGCTTTCAGACGCGCCAGCGGTTCGCTTGCGCCATCACTTGCGGCGACAAGTTGGGTGCCGAAACGGCTAAAGCCTTCGTCGGCGACGGTGAAGAGCAAGTCGTCTTTACCTTCGAAGTGGTGGTAGATTGTCGTCGCCGAATAGCCAATCTGCTCGGCAACCTGGCGCAGCGAGAAACCCTGGTAGCCATGCTCGGCAAAAAGCGCGGCGGCAGCGTCGAGGATGGCCTGGCGGACATCTTGTTTCTGTTGTTCGCGGCGCTGCCGACTGCCCGCACGCACACGCTCATCACGAGTTGGATTCATATAAACGCATAAACTAAGTTAACACTGTTACAGTATTTATATCACGTAATTAGAGCTTGTCAAGGGTTTGGGCCAGGAAGCAGGCGGCATGCTGGCCCGCCCCACGCCCGCCCGCCCATACCGACATTCTGGTGCGGCGTCGCTCTTAACGCTTGCCTTAAAGTATTGACTTGCCCTCTTGAACGGAGTATACTGATAGTAGTTTGAAAGTAAACTACTATGGTGGTGCAATGGATCTTGTGCGACAACTTGAGGAGCTTGGGCTCACTGAATACGAGGCAAAAGTCTATCTGGCGCTGTTGAGCGGCAATCCGGCGACGGGTTACCAGGTGAGCAAAGTTTCCGGCGTGCCGCGCTCGATGGTCTACGAGGCGCTTGGGCGCTTAGAGTTGCGCGGAGCCGTACTCAAAAGCGAAGAAGAAAAGGCGACGCTCTATCGTCCGGTTTCACCTGCCATTTTGCTCGATCGCCACGAGCGTGAGGCGCGCGAGCGTGCCGCCTCGTTGCGTGAGCGCCTGGTGCCGCTCTATAACCAGGAGGAGAGCGGACGGCTCTGGAATTTCAGTGGGCGACGTGAAACGCTGGCCTACGCCGGCGAGTTGATCGAGGCTGCTGAGCGCGAATTGATGCTGGTGCTGACCGACGCCGATGTGGCGGTACTGCGCGACCGAATCGAAGTAGCGCATGCGCGGGGTGTTGCGCTGGGGGTTATTCTCACCGGCGATACTTCGTTCGCGCTCGGCCAGGTCGTGCGCCACCCCAAACGTGAAACCGAATTGCATCGCATGGTTGAAACGCTGATCGTCGTGGCCGACGAGCGCGAATTTCTGATCGCTTCGGGCCATACGGTTACTTCGGCCACAATGACGACGAACCCGAATATGGTGCTGATTGCACGCCAGTTTATCTGGATGGAGCTATTTGCCCAGCGCATCTTCGCCCGCCTCGGCGAGGATTTGCTCGAACGGTTGTCGCCTGAGGATCGACAGGTATTGCATTAATGCACTGAGCAGTACGTTTGAGCTACTGAAGCGCTGAGTCGGGTGGCTCGCTGCGCGCGTAGTTCACTGCTGTCAGTTGCTATAGTTGAGCGTTGTGTTGCGTTGTAGCACAACACCCAACGCCACAAAGGACTTGCTATGATGACCTTACCACAAATCAAATCTAAACCTCGCTCGGCGCTGCGCTTGCGGCTGAGTGGTGCCGTGATCGAGCCGCTGTTTGTGGTGTTAACGTTGCTCGGCCTTCTTGTCGGCGGGTTCATACAGAGCGCCGATGTTGCGCCCCGGCTATTACTGGCGGTACAGATCGCGACGTACGGTTTTGGCAGTTTTTATGCCGTGCGCGCGATTATTGCCGCGATCCGTGAGTGGAAGATCCAAGTTGATCTGTTGATGGTGCTCGCTGCGCTTGGCGCGGCCTATGTCGGCGCGTGGATCGAGGGCGGGATCCTGCTGTTTCTTTTTGCGCTGAGCAATGTGCTGCAGCACTATGCCATGCGCCGCACCGAGCAGGCGATCACTGCGCTGGTGGAGTTGCGCCCCGATACGGTGCTGGTGCGTGAGGGTGATGCGCTGAATGAAGTCCAGATCGAGGCGGTGCCGGTTGGCGCTATTGTGGTGCTGCGCCCCGGCGATCGTACGCCGCTCGACGGCGTAATCCTGAACGGTAACGCCAACTTCGATGAGGCGACGATCACCGGCGAGGCGCTGCCGGTGCAGAAGGGGCCGGGCGATGCTATTCTCGCCGGAACGCTGAATATCAACGGCGCGCTTGATGTACGAGTGACGAAGCCGCTTGCCGAAAGCACGCTAACCCGAATTATCGAGATGGTGAGCGCAGCGCAGGCGCGCAAGGCGCGCACGCAGAGCTTCCTTGATCGGGCTGAGCAGTATTACGCTATGGGCGTGATCCTTGCCGTGGCGCTCTTTATTACGCTGCTTCCGCTGTTGCTCGGGCGGCCCTTCGCTGAGACATTTTATACCGGCATGGTCTTGCTGACGGTCGCTTCGCCCTGCGCGTTGGTGATCAGCGTGCCGGCGGCGCTGCTGAGCGCGATTGCCAATGCAGCCCGGCGTGGCGTGCTCTTTAAGGGCGGCGCGCATCTAGAGGAGTTGAGCCGGGTGAAAGTGATTGCCTTCGATAAGACCGGCACGCTTACGTACGGTAAGCCGACCGTTTCCGACATTGTGCCGGCCGATGGTGTGAGCGCAAGCGAACTGCTTTCAAGCGTGGCCCGCGCCGAGGCGCCGAGTGAACACCCGATCGCCCGTGCGATTATCGCTCATGCGGCGGCTGAAGGCGTGACGCTGGTGGAGCCGGAGACGTTCGACGCGATTACCGGCATGGGCGTGCGCGCGGCATGGGATGGCGTTGAGACGCTGGTGGGCGCGCCGCGACTCTTCAGCCATATGGGTGCGCCGGTGCCGGATGCGCTGCTCGCCGAGGGCGATCGGTTAGGGAGTGAGGGGCGCGGTACGGTGCTGTATGCCCGTCGGGGTGAGCAGTGGTTAGGTCTGATCACCGTGGCCGACCAGATGCGCCCCGATGCGGCGGCGAAGATCGCGGCACTGCGCGCCGCCGGGATCGCGCACATTGTGATGCTCACCGGCGACAGTGAGCGCGTCGCCGAGGGAGTTGCCCGCCAGTTAGGCATCGACGAAGTATATGCCGGGTTGCTGCCCGAAGATAAGTTGCGCATTGTCGGCGAGTTGCAGCAGCGCTACGGCCCGGTGGCGATGGTGGGCGACGGCGTGAACGATGCCCCCGCCCTCGCTGCGGCCGCAATCGGGATTGCAATGGGCGCCGCCGGTACCGACGCCGCCCTGGAAACTGCCGATGTGGTGCTCATGTCCGACGACCTCGGCGGGATCAACTATGCCGTCGGCTTGAGCAAACGCTCACAGCGGATCGTCTGGCAGAACATTATCTTCGCCATGTCAGTGGTGGTGATCCTGGTGATCGCTACCCTTAGCGTGGGGATTGCGCTGCCGCTCGGCGTGGTCGGCCACGAGGGCAGCACGATCATTGTCGTGTTGAACGGCCTGCGCTTGCTGGGGTATCGGGGAACCTAGAGCACTGATCAGCATGACTGAGCTGCTGAGGCCACTGAACCGGGTAGCGCGCTGCGCTCGCGCCTGGTTGTGCAGGCTCAATCGATCTGAGCAATGCTATAGTACTTCGTCCGACTTCGTCTGACGGGTTGATAAAAGGGTTTTCGGAGCGGGCGCAGCCCGCTCCGAGCCGCATCCGAACCGCGCAGAAATGCTCGGACAGAGTACGCGCGCAAGGATGCATGCGCTGTGCGGCCTGCGTCCTGCCGCCTGCGTCCTGGCCCTTAGTTCACTACCAGCCGATACAGCCCGCCGCCTTCACGATCCACGAGGTAGAGCTCACCTGCTTCGTCTTCGCCGAATGAACTGGCGTTAATGCTAAGCTCGCCGACGACTTGATCTTGCCATGCGCCATTGGCCTGATGCAGCGCCCACAGGTTGCCGGTGCAATAATCGGTGTAGAGGTAGACGCCGGCCAGTTGCGGAAAGGCGCTGCCCCGATACACATAGCCGCCCGTGATCGAGCAGCCGCTCGGCGCCTCGTTGTGCGAGTAGACCGCCACCGGGAGATCAAGCCCGGCCTGATCACAGGTGTTTGTGCGGAAACAAACTTCGCCTTCCATAATATTCCAGCCGTAGTTGACGCCGCCCGAGCTGTCGGCCGGCGCGAAGTGAACCTCTTCGAACTCGTTCTGGCCCACATCGGCAATGAATAGATCGCCGGTAGCGCGATCAAAGGCGAAGCGCCAGGGATTGCGCAACCCCCAGGCCCAGATCTCGGGCCGTACATCAGCCTGCCCGACAAATGGATTGTCGGCGGGCACGCTGTAGGGTGCCGGGCCATCAACATCGATGCGCAAAACCTTGCCGAGTAGCGTATTGAGGCTCTGGCCGCTGCCCCACGGGTCGCCCGCTGCGCCGCCGTCGCCGGTGCCGATGTAGAGGTAGCCGTCGGGGCCGAACTTGAGCAGGCCGCCGTTGTGGTTCGGCGCGGGCTGTTCGATCGTCAACAAGATCTGGGCGCTGGCCGGATCGGCGCGATCGGGATCGGTGGGATCGACCTGGTAGCGCGCGACGATCGTAGTGCCGTTGCGGTCGGTATAATTGATGAAGAAGGCACCACTTTCGGCGAAGCGCGGATGAAAAGCGATGCTCAGTAACCCTTGTTCGTTGCCGCTAGCGCCGACGTTGGCGAGTACGTCGAGAAAAAGCGTGCGCTCGCCGTCGCGCACAATCCAGATCTGCCCGGCCTGCTCGGTGACAAATAGGCGTCCACTGCTGTCACCGGCGTGCGTGACGTGCGTTGGGCGGGCGAAACCGGTGGGTAGCGCCTCCAGGCTGAAATTAAGCGCCATCAGATCAACCGGAGCGACCGGTGCAGGATCAACCGCCGCCGCAGTGGTAGGCGCGGGAGCGGGCGTGGGCGGATCGGCCTGCGGCATAGCCGGTGCCGCAGTCGCCGGTGCAGTTGACGGCACGGGAATAGCGGTATTGATCGGTGGGAGCGGTTGCTGCGCGGCGGTGGAACATCCCGCCAGCAAAACCAGCGTCAAGATGAACAGGGATCGCAACAGAAACACCTTTCCAGACGATTACGAGAATCGCAGTAACATTAATTGCAGAACACCATACCACAGGATGGCCTGTCAAGGCGGCTGCCGATGGTCTGGCCTCGATAGCCTATGCGAAGGATCCTATTTTGATGGAGCCTCAACAGCGAACCTGTCTGGACAGGGTTTATTCAACCGAGTATGCTTAAAAGGATCACGAGCGCTGGTTTGGCCGGTAGCAGTTGATGCTTTTTTGTTTTGCTCGAGCGTTTCCCCGCTTGAGCGCTTTCCCGTTTTTGAAAGGTGCGTTGATGTTCCCGATTGGCGACGACAATCCAACCCGGCGTCGGCCGGTGGTCAATACGCTGTTGATTAGCGCGAATATTGTGGTTTTTATTGTGCAGGTGCTCCAGGGCACCGATTTTGTCTTGCGTTGGGCCTTCGTGCCGGCGCGCCTGACTGGTTTACTGGACGGCATCGGTGGGCCGGAGGTGGTGCTGACGATCTTCACGGCGATGTTTATGCACGCCAGCCTCGGCCATATTGTGGGTAACCTGCTGTTTCTCTACATCTTTGGCGACAATGTTGAGGATAATTTCGGCCATATTCCGTACTTGCTCTTTTATGTACTCTGCGGCATTAGCGCGACCTTTGCCCAATACCTCACCGATACGGTCTCTACGATCCCTAACCTGGGCGCCAGCGGCGCGATTTCCGGTGTACTGGGCGCGTATATTGTGCTCTATCCGCAGGTGCGCGTGCGCCTCTTTATCTGGCCCTTCTCGCTTTTCCTCGGTAGCCTCGCGCTGCCCGCGTTCCTCTGGATCGGCGTCTGGTTCGCGATGCAACTTTTGCCCGCCATTCAAACGCTCGGCCGCATGATGGATCAGGGCGGCGTTGCCTTCTGGGCGCACGTCGGCGGCTTCGTTGTCGGAGTAATCCTGGTGCTGATCTTCCGCCGCTGGTCACGTTTGTATGCTCGAACAGCCTGATAGCCGACGCGCAACAATCACCCGCCTTCGCTTGCATAAACCCGATCAGCGCTTTCAGCTCTGGTTGCCAGGTTTATTGATTGACTAGTCAATCAAGGCGTGCTACAATCTTGATTGACTAGTCAATCAAGATTGTAGCGAGGTATGTTATGCCCCCCCGCGACCCGGAAGAGTTTGAACAGCGGCGCAATCAAATCCTCGACGGCGCGCTCAACGTCTTTGCCAGTAAGGGCTTTGAAAAGGCGACCAATAAAGACATCGCGGCGGCGGCGGGCATCGGCTCGCCGGGGCTGATTTATCACTATTTTGCCGATAAGACCGATCTGTTTCACAAGGTGATTGAGCGCTACTTGCCGATCATCAGCCTGCTCGATCACCCCGAGGCTTTGCTGGATCGTCCGCTGCGTGAGGTGCTTACCCTTTTTGCGAGCACATTGTTAAGTGCGATGAAGAATCGTCAACTGGCCGCCGCCTACAAGATTCTTATCAGCGAGGCCTTCCGCCGGCCGGCAGTTGCCGAGATGGTTAACCGGATCGGCCCGCAGCGGGGCATTGCCTTTCTCAAGCAATACCTGGAGCGCGAGATGCAGGCCGGGCGTATGCGGCCCATGGATCCCGGCATCGCTGTGCGGTGCTTCATCGGGCCGCTGATCGCCTTCGTCGTGATGCGCGAACTCTTCCCCCAGCCTGATGCCGAAACAATCAGTGCTGACCAGATGGTCGAGAACGCCGTCGAAACCTTCTTGCGCGGTATGGAAGTGAGTGGGTGAGCAGGTCATTTGCGCATTATCAGACAGGTAACGGTTGTGGCTCCACGCTGGTCGAAAGTTGCTCGTGATCTGTTCGCTAACCGCACACGCACGCTGCTGGTAGTGCTGTCGATTGCCGTGGGCGTTGCCGCGTTTGGGGCGATTCTCGCCGGGTTGACGATCATTCGCAGTGAGTTGCAAGCCAGTTACCTGGCGATCAACCCGGCCGGCGCGATTATTACGACGACGACTTTCGACGACGATCTTGTGGCCAGTGTGCAGCGTGTGCCGGGCGTGGCCGAGGCGCAAGGCCAACGCGCTGTGGCGGCGCGCGCCCAAGTCGGCCCGGCGGAATGGGTTGATCTCCAGCTCTTTGTGCTGCCCGACGATGGGCTTACGACGATCAACAGCGTGCGCTCGGAAGTCGGTGCTTGGCCGCCACCCGATCGGGCTTTGCTGATCGAGCGCGCCTCCTTGCCGAAAATCCGCGCCGCTGTGGGCGCTGCGGTTCAGGTTGAACTGCCCGGCGGCTCCGCACGCGGCCTGCCGATTGCCGGTCTGACCCACGATCTCAGCCTGCCCCCGGCCCCGATTGCCGGTCAGGCGTTTGGGTACATCACCGCCGATACGCTGGAGTGGCTCGGCGGTGCGCGCGATTACAACCAACTTCTGATCACAACCAGCAGCGGGCGCGCCGACGCGGCGCATATTCAGGCTGTCGCTATGCAGGTCGAACGGCTGATCGAACGGAGCGGACGCGAGGTGCTGCTGATCGATGTGCCTACGCCCTTACAGCACCCTGCCGAGTTGGTGCTGGGCACGATTGTGGTGATCCTGGGCACGCTGGGCCTGCTGGCCCTGCTGATCAGCGGCTTCCTGATCATCAACACGATTAGTGCCATTCTGAACCAGCAAATCCGCCAGATCGGGATCATGAAGGCCATTGGGGCGCGCACCAGCCAGATTATGGGCCTCTACTTTGTGCTCGTGGCGGCCTTCGGTCTCCTCGCCCTGCTGCTCGCGGCGCCGCTCGGGATGGCCGGCGCGTACGGCCTGGCCCAATTTGTTGCCGCGCAGTTGAATGTCACCCTGGACGGTTTTCGGCCGCCGTGGGCGATTGTGGCCTTGCAAGCGGTGGCGGCGATCGTCGTGCCGATGCTTGCAGCAACCATGCCGATTCGTGCGGCGGCGCGGATCACTGTGCGCGAGGCGCTGAGCGGCGACACCACGCCCCCGCCGACCCGCATGAGCCTGTTTACCCGTCTGTTGAGCCGTATTCCGTTGATCACGCGGCCCACCATTCTGGCGCTGCGCAACACCTTTCGGCGGCGAGGGCGGCTAGCCCGCACCCTGATCGCACTTGCGCTCGGCGGCGCCGTCTTTATAAGTGTGATCACCCTGCGCGCCTCGCTCTTTACCACGCTCGACGATAGTATCGCTGCCCAACAGTACGACCTGGAGGTGCAGTTCAGCCAGGCCTATCGCGCCGAGCGGGTGAGCCAGGAAGTGCGGACGGTGCCCGAAGTAACCAATGTCGAGAGCCTGCTGCGCGCCCAGGCCTTCCCGGTGCGGCCCGACGGCAGCACCGCCGAAGTGGTGAATCTGCGCGCGCTCCCACCCGACACCAGCCTGCTCGCGCCGCGCCTGGCTATGGGGCGCTGGCTTGATCCCGCTGATGCGCGGGGCATTGTGATCAGCACAAACTACCTGACCAAAGAGCCGACGGTTCAGCTCGGCGATCTGCTGACACTTCAGATCAACAACCAGGAAACGACCTGGCAGATCAGCGGGTTTGTCGAGGAATTTCTACCGCCAACGTCGCCAGCGCTCGGCTATGTGAGCCTCCCGGCCTACACGCGGGCACAAGGCGGCGTAGGCCGCACCGATACGCTGCGGATTGCCACAGTTGGCCACGACGCAGCGGCCCATGCGGCGGCAACCCAAGCGCTGGAACGCCGCCTGAACGAGCGCGGCTACGACGTGCGACTGATCCGCTCGCGCACCGAAGAGCGCAACATCCTCACCGAACGCTTCAATGTGCTCACCGGCGTCCTCTCGATTATGGCGGCGATTATCGGCAGTGTGGGCGGGTTGGGGTTGGCCGGCACGATGAGCATTAATGTGCTGGAACGTACCCGCGAGATCGGGATCATGCGCGCAGTGGGCGCGGCCGACGGCGCAGTGCAGCAGGTCGTCTTCGGCGAAGGTTTGACGATCGGTGGACTGGCCTGGCTGATCGGCACGCTGCTCGCGCTTCCCCTCAGTTATGCCATGAGCTACCAACTGGGCCTGGCCCTGCTGAACCTGCCGCTAACCTGGACTTTCGCCTCCGGCGCAGTATTCGCCTGGCTCGGCATTGTACTGCTGCTCGCGAGTGTGGCCAGTTACCTCCCGGCACGCAGCGCCACCCGGCTCACCGTGCGCGAAGTGCTGGCGTATGAGTGAGGGTTACCACCAGGCGCTGAAGCGCCTGGTGAATGCGTTGGGGCTGCTCCGTGCCGCTCAAGCGGCACGGAGCAGCGCGGCGCGGCGCGTCCTTCAGGGCGCTGCCGCGCTCCACGGCATGAGCCGCGTCCTTCAGAGCGCGGCGGGCGGGCGGGTGGGCGGGCGGGCGAGTAGGGGCAGACCCATGGGGCTGCCCTGGGTCGGAGATGCAAATGAAACCTGATCCTTTGATCAACCTCTGCAACGTCGTGAAGGAGTATCCGACGGCGGCGGGGCCATACCTGGCGCTGAAAGGCATCGACATAACGATTGCTCCGGGCGAATTTGTCGCTGTGGTGGGCAAATCGGGCAGCGGTAAAAGCACGCTGATCAATATGATCACCGGCATCGACCGGGCGACGAGCGGCACAGTCTGCGTAGCCGGCGCCGAGTTGGGGCGCTTGAGCGAGGGCCAGTTGGCGATCTGGCGCGGACGCAAGCTGGGGATCGTCTTCCAGTTTTTTCAGCTCTTGCCCACGCTTACCGTGGCCGAAAACGTGATGCTGCCGATGGATTTCGCCAACCTCGGGCGGCCGCGTGAACGGCGTCAGCGGGCGCTGCTGTTGTTGGAGCAGATGGAATTACAGGAACAGGCCGATAAGTTGCCGGGGGCGCTTTCGGGCGGCCAGCAGCAGCGCGTGGCGATCGCGCGTGCCATGGCAAACGACCCGCCGTTGCTGATCGCCGACGAGCCGACTGGTAATCTCGACTCGCGCACTGCCGACGCAATTGTGCGCCTGTTTGAGCAATTGGTGAGTGAAGGCAAAACCGTCGTGATGGTCACCCACGACAGCGATCTGGCGGGCCGGGCCGGGCGGTCGATCACAGTGGCAGATGGGTTTATCGTGGAGTGAAAGAGTGATGCTCGTCGGGCCGAAGCCTTCGCCCGCAGACGATCGGCTGGATCCAAAAGCAGCGCTGCATGCGAATGCTTCGGCCTTACACCAGGACGACGGGCATCCACGCCAGGGGCGCATCCCGACAGTAGGCCGGAGGGGTACGACGGGACATGCCCTCACAAGCGACAAAGGTTATGCACATGCGCAAGATTATCATTCCTTTAGTGGTGCTCATTCTCGTTAGTGGCGGAGCGTTTGCGGCCTTCCGCTCGGGGCTGTTTGGTGCGTCGCAAGCGCAACTAACACCCACTGCGGCGCCCATTGCGCCGGCGGCGCCGCTTGCCGTGATCGCTGATGGCAAAGTGGTGCCGATCACTGAAGTGCAGTTGGCCTTCGAGCGCAGCGGCACGGTAGCGGAAGTGCTGGTTACCGAGGGCGATCTCGTGCAGGCCGGTCAGGCGCTGGCCCGCCTTGACCCGCGTGATCTCACCTTACGGGTCGAGCGGGCGCGCGTTGGCCTGGAGCGGGCGCAGGCTCATTATGCTCAGGTTGCCGTCGGGGCGGCGCCCGAGGCGATCGTGGCGGCTGAGGCGAGCATTGCCCAGGCCAATGCCCAGCGCATTCAGGTAGCCGGTTCGGTTTCCGCGCAAGATCTGGCTGCGGCGCAGGCGCAACTTGCCGAGGCGCGTGCTGGGCTGACCGCGTTGCTCGACGGCCCGCAGAATACCGCAGTCGCCCAGGCCCAGGCCGGTGTTGATCAGGCCCGCACCGCACGCGAACAGCAGCGCGCCGGTCTTTCAGCGGCGAAGACGAGCGCCGAACTGGCGATTGAGCAGGCGGCAAATGGATTGCGCGACGCCCAGGATGCGTACAGCCGGATCTATTGGGACAATAGCGAACTGGCGGATCGGCTGGGCGACAATGACCTGCCCCAGGAGCGGATCGATCAGGAGGCTGCGGCGTTACGGGCGGTGCAGAACGCCGAAACGGCACTCCAGCAGGCTCAGGTAGCTTACGAGCAGGCGCGCCAGAATGAGGTCGATGGCTTGGCGAATGCCGAGGCGCGCGTTCGGGATGCTGAGGCGCGGTTGGAACAGTTGATTGCCGCGCCCGAGGCCGATCAAATCGCCGCCGCCCGCGCCCGCATCGCCCAGGCTGAAGCGAACCTGGCGCGCCTACGCGGCGAACAGCAGGCCAGCCAGATTGCTGTGGCTGCTGCCGGGGTTGATGTGGCGCAAGCCGGCCGCGATCAGGTTGCTGCTGCGCCGCGCGAAGTCGATCTCGTTGCCGCTCAGGTTGAAATCAATGCCGCCCAGGTCGAACTCGATCAGGCGCAACTTGACCTCGAACGGGCCACCCTGTATGCGCCAATCGGCGGCAATGTTGCGCAACTCAACCTCCACGTAGGCGAGGTGGCCGGGCCGAGTACGCCAGCGCTTATCCTGGCCGATCTGGGCACTTGGGCGATCGAAACCGACGACCTGACCGAGCTCGACGTGGTGCGCCTGCGCGAGGGTGATGCCGCAACACTCGCCTTCGATGCGCTGCCCGAACTGCGTTTACCCGGCAGGATTACCCAGATCAAACCGATTGGGGCAAACCGTCAGGGCGAGATCGTCTATACTGTTGTGGTTGCGCCTGAACAGTTCGAGCCGCGCTTGCGCTGGAACATGACGGCGATTGTGACCGTTGAATGACAGGATTCAGGATTCAGGAGCTTGTGACGCAACATGATAGTGCTATCCCGGATCCAATTTCTTGGCTTGATCGTGTTGGTCGCAGTTGCGGGCATTGGGATCGGCTGGTTTGTGCAGCGCCCGCCCGGCGAGGGCAGTGCGGAGGTGATCTTTGCGCGCGACATGATCGCCCATCACGAGCAGGCCGTCGAGATGGCGCTGCATATCCGCGATCGCACCGCTGACCCAACGCTGCGTGCGTTTGTCGACGATATTATTCTGACCCAGCAAAACCAGCTTGGTCAGATGTCGGGCTGGTTGGCAACCTGGGGGCGGCCGTTCGCGGGCGCCGATCCGGTGATGCTCGGCATGGGGCCGATGATGGGCATGGCCGATCAGGCTGATGTAAATGCGCTGAGCACGCTCCCGCTTGCCGAAGCTGAGGTGCGCTTTCTGCAATTGATGGGACGGCATCACGAGGGCGGCGTGATGATGGCCGGCGATGTACTGACGAAGCGTCCACAGGCCGAGGTTGCGCGCTTGGCCGAGGCGATGGTGCGCGGCCAGACGGCTGAGCTTGACTTTATGACGACCCTGCTTGAATTACGCGGCGCAGAGCCGTTGCCCCCGCTCCCGCCGATGGATCATAGCCATTCCTAGAACACTGAACGCCACGATTGAGCCGCTGAGCGACTGAGCCGGGTGGCGCGCTGCGCTCGCGTCGTTTTTGTTCAGGCGCAATGGTGCTGCCTGTGGCTAGCGGGCCGGGCCTTATGGGTACTTTTACCCTAGCGTACGCGTCCAAATTCCCTCTTTGAGTCGGGCCTTCGTTCCCTCGCTCTCAGGTTGACGTGCAGGTACTCTGAAGATAGTTTTCAGGATCAGGCACTGCACCTGATGATAAGGAGGTGAGCAATGGAGATTACCCGTAGCGAGACGGCGCAGAGCGGCACCGCGACTATAGCTCAGCCGAAGGGGCGCGCGATTTCCGTTGCGGCCGCGCAGGTCTTGGCGACGATCATTACAATTACGCTATTTAGCGGCATTGCCGGCGCACTGCATCTACTGTTCGAGCGCATGGCCGCCAGCTAAGGTTCGCCAATCGGGACGACGGAATGATCGGCGATAACGGATACCTTTTCATCGCGCCCAGGCTGGATATCGGCGGCGCTGGTGAAACTGCCAAAAGCAGGTAAGATGCCGCGGCGCAGCCCAAAGAGGAAACAGGGCAAGCGTTCGCGCTGGCGCCCGCGCCCGCTGAGCCGGACTGCTGGATGGAGATGTCCGGCGACCAGATAGCTCGGGGTTGCGCGATCAGGGTCGTGCGCAAGCGCAAACGGGCCGAGTGAGTATGGTTCATCAACGCAGGCGATCCCCCATTCGTTGGGTGGGTCGCCTGCGTTGTGATCATGGTTGCCGCGAATCAGGATTAATTCAAGCGTAGGGTGGGTCATGGGAAGGACCAAGGTTGATAGCCGAAGGACGGCCCCTGTTCGGTTTTGGTCTTTCGTCCTTCGGCTTTGGTCAAACTGTGCATCCTGCTTACGGTTGTAACTGGCGCACGTCAGTAATCGCCTGCTGAATGCCGTAAAAGGCCGGCCGTGGGCTCCAATCGGCGTTGACCACGCTGAACGAACCCTGCTCGTGGCCGGGGTCGCGGCCGTTTTCGCGCTGGAGCACGGTGAAGTTCAAGTTCCAGAGGAACAGATTGCTCACCCACGGATAGTTGTTAAAGGTATACCAGATCGCCCCAACGATATAGTCGCGCTGTGTATCATAACTGATCTGGTTGCCGAACTCGTAGCCGGGCGAGTTGTTCGGCGTCGCCCAGCCGTACTCGGTGATCCAGACCTGATGATCGCTCATGCCGGCCTCTTCCATTACCCGGCGCTGATTCTCCACATGGCGGAAGTAGAACGAGGGATCGTCGGTCCAGCCCTCGGCCTGGCTGGGCGTGGCGGGCCAGAGCGTTTCGGGCGGGTTGGCCGAGCCGCCGGGGTGGAGCGCTTGCACATCGAAGTGATCGCGGATCTTGCCGCCTTCATAGGCGTACATGGCGCGCAGATAGCTAAGCGTGTCCATGGCGATGCTCGGGTCGTTGGTGGCTGTTGAGGCCGGTGCTCCGGCAACAACGATGATACTCGGATCGACGGCCTTGATCGCGGCGTAACTGGCAGCCATGATCTCGACAAAATGGCCGGGATCTTCCGGGCCGATGCTGCCGCCATTCTCATAGGCCAGGTTCTGCTCGTTCCAGATCAGAATCGCGTGGATCCGGCCCTTGTAACGCTCGGCAATTGCGCCGGTGAAGCGCGCGAGCGTGGCCGGATCGTCGGGTAGGCCGTCGGCGCCGTTGCTGGTGTACCACCCCGGCGAGCGGGTAATGTTGAGCATCAGCAGCGTTCCCGAGGCGTGTACATCGGCGACGATATTGTCGAGCTCGCCCCAAAAGAATTGGCCGCTGCGATCTTCAATATCGCGCCAATGGATCTGCTGACGGAACCAACTGAAGCCCGCCTCGCGCGTTTTGGCCATTGCTGTGCCACGATCAGTGTAATACAAATGTCCCACCACGCCAAAGTTGAGCTTCGTCAGCGTGAGCGGGTAGGGCAGGCCGCCGGGGCCATCGCGCACCGTCGGCAGCGGGGTGAGGAGCGGCTGGGGCGCAACCGGCGGATCGCTGCTGATCGGTTCGGCCGGCGCCGGCGCGGCGGGCAATGCGATCTGGATCGGCCCAGCGGGCTGCGGCACGGCGACGATCTGCGCCGTAGGGTTCGGGCGCGGGCCGGTCTCGGCGGTTGGGGTCGGCGCTGAGCCACAGGCGCTGAGCACAAGAATGATAATGGCCGCAAGCAGACAGATATTCAGGGTTTGGAGCGTTCGGCTGAGGCGCATGATGATCCTCCCACGGTTGTTGTAACTATCTATCTACGTAAACGCAGCGCCGTAGCGCCAGGTCTGCGCGCTAGATTACCGGAGCATGATCGCCTGCTGAGGCGCACCTGAACCGCCGCTGACAGCAAGCTCAGTGCCGCAGTCGCTCAGTGTTTCAGTGCTTAGAAAGAAGCAGGCCGCCCAAAGCTCAGTGCCGCAGTCGCTCAGTGTTTTAGTGCTTAGAAAGAAGCTGGCCGCCCAAGGGGCGGCCGGGGCGAGGACTGGTGAGGTTAGGGGCTAGGGGGCGGCGTGCGGAAGCTGAGGTAGTGTGTGCGAAAGGCGTTAACCGCCGCAATCAAGTGCCTTACGCTTTCGACTCTCAGCATAGCAAGCCCGTGTGACAGAATAATGACCAACCCGGTTACTTAAACAAGGTCTTATTCACCATGCAAAAAGGCGCAGTTTCCTGCACCTTTTCGCACGTAGAACTGGTTAGAACGCCAACTAGGCGACCACCGGCTCCTCAACCTGCTTGACGATCTCAACCGCAATCTGGATGAGGACTTCTTCACCAACCAGCACGCCGCCCGTCTCCAGGGCAACATTCCAGTTCAAACCCCAGTCCTTGCGGTTGATCTTCGTTTCGGCGCTGAAGCCGGCGCTGGTGGTGCCCCAAGGGCTCTTGGCCTGGCCGGAGGATTCGGTTTCGAGCACGACTTCCTTGGTTACGCCGCGGATGGTTAGGTCGCCGGTGAGACGCCCGTTATTGGCATCGACTACCTCAACACGCTTGCTGACGAAAGTGATCTGCGGGAAGGTGGCGGCATCGAGGAATTCGGGCGAGGTTAGGTGGCCGTCGCGCTTCTCGTCGTTGGTGGTGATGCTGGCGGCATCGATCTGCACTTCGACGGTCGAAGCAGCTGGATTGGCCTCATCAAAATCGACCGTGCCGGTGAACGACTCAAACCGACCGCGCACCTTCGAGAGCATCATGTGGCGGACGGTGAACTGGACTTGCGAGTGCGAGGTGTCGATTACCCATGCCATCGTGAAATAACTCCTGTTTTTCGCCCTCACTGAGCGGCGATACAATCACGTTTGATAGGCTCAGTATCGCTGTTGTTCGTGAACGCGAGCGTTAACCGGGGCGTGAACGTTTTTTGAGGCGGAGGCGGCGACAGGGGGCGGCTCCCAGAGTGATCATAACCCTCTG
This sequence comes from Chloroflexales bacterium, assembly GCA_038247995.1. GTDB lineage: Bacteria > Chloroflexota > Chloroflexia > Chloroflexales > Chloroflexaceae > JBBRUG01. The sequence continues at coordinate 16,875 of JBBRUG010000031.1, forward strand.
CGTTACAGCCGAAGCGGAAGCGCGGTTAGATCTGTTAGGTTTCGTAGATCTGACAGGTCTAATCGTTACGCGTGGTACAATGCCCGCGCTATGAACGACCTGCTTGTTTTTCTTTTGCTTGCGCTTGCCCTCATCTTACCCTTCGCCGGCGCCCTGCTGCTGCGTCTCTTGGCCCCGCGTCTGGGCGATCAGCGCGTTCTGATCGGCGCGGCCCTGATCTTTGGCCTTGCCATGGCCAGTACACTGACCCTGGCCCAGAGCGATGTTCGTGCGCTGCGAGTTGGCGACCTTACGCTCCTGCTCTCGGGTACGCGCCGCAGCGAGCCGTTTCCGCTGCCGCCCGAGATTGTCCCGTTCGACGGCGATCGCGACATCCCGCCGCCTGATGGGCCGCCGGTGATCCCCACCCTCACGCCGCGCCCTTCGGCCACGCCGGTGCCCACGCCCACACGCGAAGCGACGGCCACAGCGGAGCCGACGGTAACGCCTGAGCCAACCCTTGAACCAACGCCCGAACCCGAGCCGACACCTGAGCCGACGCCTGAGCCGCCCCCGGCAGGTAGCCCGCGAACCTATACGGTACAACCCGGCGACTCACTGCGCGCGATTGCCGAGCAGTTCGGTGTCAGCGTCCAGGCGATCCTCGATGCCAATAATCTCACCGCCGCGCAAGCCGATGCGCTGCAGGTGGGTCAAGAATTGATCATTCCCTGAGGTAGTTCCGTATGGCCACGCAGATCCGTACGATCGAGCGCAAACCGCGCACACCGTCGCCCGGCGCAGCGCCGCTGCTGTTATTGTTACACGGCTATGGCAGCAATGAGCACGATCTGTTCGACCTCGCCGACTTGCTCGATCCGCGTTTGCACGTCATCAGTGCGCGGGCGCCGCTGGTTTTGCCCTGGGGTGGCTTCGCCTGGTATCACCTTGGCGGTACGCCCGGCAATCTCGTGCCTGACCCCGCAAGCCGCGCTGCCGCCCTTGATCTGTTGACCAAGTTTGTGCGCGATCTGCCTGCGCGCATCGGCAGCGACCCGCAGCGCACCTATCTGCTTGGCTTCAGCCAGGGCGCCATCCTTAGCCTGGGCCTGGCATTCCGTGCGCCCGAACAACTCGCCGGTGTTGTGGCTGCCAGCGGTTACCTTGATCCGGCGTTCCAGAGCGATCCGCTGCCCGCCGCGCTCGCCAACCTGCCCATCCTCCAACTTCACGGCACCCACGACGACGTCATCCCGATTAGTGCCGCCCACGCCACGCGCGCGATTCTCGCCCCGGAACTCACCAACTACACCTACCACGAAGATCCCGCCGGTCACGGCATCCACCCCGACGGCCTGCACCGCGTCCAACAATGGATCACTGACGCACTGAGCGGGTGAGGCCGCTGAGGGGGATCACTCGTTGGGTCACTGACGCACTGAGCGGGTGAGGCCACTGAGGGGGATCACTCGCTGGATCACTGACGCACTGAGCGGGTGAGGCCACTGAGGTGAGATCACTCGCTGGATCACTGACGCACTGAGCGGGTGAGGCCGCTGAGAGGGATCACTCGCTGGGTCACTGACGCACTGAGCGGGTGAGGCCACTGAGGTGAGATCACTCGCTGGATGCGGCCGCAGGCTGAGTGCGCTCACGCCAGCACACGCTCGGTGATCCTGATTGCCGGGTATAATAGAATCAGTTCCCGCGTAGCCACATCCGGAGGAGTTGCATGGCCGATCCGCTGCTGATTGCTAAGAATAACCAGGAGATCGTGCTGCTGCCCCAGCTTGCCAATCGCCACGGCCTGATCGCCGGTGCAACCGGTACCGGCAAAACGGTGACCCTCCAGGTGTTTGCCGAGAGCTTTAGCCGCATCGGCGTGCCGGTGTTCGCTGCTGACGTAAAGGGCGATCTTTCTGGAGTCAGTCAACCCGGTGCGCCTAATCCGAAGATCCTCGAACGGATCGAAAAACTCAGCCTGCCCGAGTACACATTCACTGGTTGCCCGGTGACTTTCTGGGATGTATTCGGTGAGCGTGGCCACCCCATGCGCACAACGATCTCGGAGATGGGCCCGCTGCTGCTTGCGCGGCTGCTCAACCTCAACGATATTCAGTCCGGAGTGCTGACCCTGATCTTCCGGGTCGCCGACGATAACGGCATGCTCCTGCTCGACCTTAAAGATCTGCGCTCGATGGTGCAGCATGTCGGCGAGAATGCCCGCCAGTACACCACAGCCTACGGCAATATCTCGCCGGCCAGCATCGGCGCCATCCAGCGCTCGTTATTGGCGCTTGAGGATCAGGGCGGTGCGCACTTCTTTGGCGAGCCGGCTTTCACGTTCGAGGATCTGCTTCAGACTGATGTGAACGGGCGCGGCGTCGTGAATATTCTCGTCGCCGATAAGCTGATCCATGCGCCCAAACTCTACGCCACGTTCTTGCTCTTCCTGCTCTCCGATCTCTTTGAGCGTCTGCCCGAAGTGGGCGACGCCGACAAGCCGAAGCTGGTCTTCTTTTTCGACGAGGCGCACCTGCTCTTCAACGATGCGCCGTCGAGCCTCCAGGAGAAGATCGAGCAGGTGGTGCGCCTGATCCGCTCTAAAGGTGTCGGCGTTTACTTTATTACCCAGAGCCCGGGCGACGTGCCCGAGAGCGTACTCGGCCAACTTGGTAATCGGGTGCAGCACGCCCTGCGCGCCTTCACGCCCAAGGATCAGAAGGTAGTGCGCGCCACTGCGCAGACCTTCCGGCCCAATCCCGAGCTCGACGCCGAGGCGGCGCTGCTCGAACTGGGCGTTGGCGAGGCGCTGCTCTCGTTCCTCAATGCCAAAGGCCAGCCCGAAATCGTGCAGCGCGCGTTGATCATTCCGCCGTACAGTCAGATCGGCCCGATTGATGCTGCACGGCGCACGCAGATCATCAGCGGCTCGGATTTTTATGGGCACTACGAAGCAGTGATCGACCGCGAGTCGGCTTATGAGATTTTGCAGGCGCGTGCCGAAGAGGCTGCCCAGGCTGCCGTTGCAGAAGAAACGCGCAAACAAGCCGAGCAAGAAGCAGAAGCGGCGCGTAAGCAGGCCGAAGCCGAGCGCAAGCAGGCCGAGAAAGAAGCCGCTGCAACACGCAAGTTATTGGAGCAAGAAGCCAAAGAAGCCGAGCGCGCCGCCCGCGAGGCTGCCAAAGAGGCCGAAAGCCTCGCGCGCGAAGAAGAGCGCATGCAGCGCGAGCAAGCCGATCAGATGCAGGGTATGGCCAAAGGCGCCTTCAGGTTTCTCAACAGCCGTGAGGGCAAGTCGCTCGTGCGCGGCATCCTTGGCTCACTCACCGGCGGCAAACGCTGATCACGGAACCACGGAGGCACGGAACCACGGAGGCACGGAACCACGGAGGCACGGAACCACGGAGGCACGGAACCATTGAGGCACGGAACCATTGAGGCACGGAACCACGGAGGCACGGAACCACGGAGGCACGGAACCACTGATTTGCTGGAGTTGCTGATGTTTCTGACTGTTCACAGCTCACGGCGCAGTGCCGCACACATTCAGTGGTTCAGTGGTTCCAGTTCAGTGCCGCACACATTCAGTGCCTCAGTGCCGCACACATTCAGTGGTTCAGTGATCCCAACACTATGCATAATCCGGTTGCGTTAACCAAGCTCATCATCCAGCCCGGCGCGCTGCTCGCCACCGCGCCCGCCGTGACGCCGGTGGCTGAGTTCAACGCGGCGCTGGCCGAACACGGCCTGTATCTGCCGGTTGAGCCGCTACTGGCCGGGCTAACCCTGACTGAATTGGTTGCCTGGAATGCCGGCGGCCGCCGACGGTTGCGCCACGGCCCAATCGGGCGCTACCTGCGTGCCGCGCAGATCGCTCCGTTGGGCGCCGAGCCCTTCACAGTTGGCGGGCCGACTCTCAAGCGCTCAACTGGTTACGCACTCAACCGGGCGATTGCCGGCGGCGCGATCAAGCTTGGTGAACTGCGCGAACTGACCGTCAGCGTGCGGCCCTTGCCCGCCGCCCGCGCTGCGTTGCAGATTAGCGGTCTTGCGCTGCCCGCCGCCGTCGCGTACGCCCAAAGTTTGCTGCGCCAGGGCCTCGCCCTCAGCGCGCTGCCGATCGATCTGCGTAACCCCGAGCGGGTCACGTTGCTCGTCGAACTGGAAGGGATGGCGGCCGTCGTCGAGCGCCACGTAGTGCAGGCCACCGCTGCGCTTTCTGCAACCGGCGCCCGTTGTGATCGCGTTGAAGCGAGCGTTTGGGGCCATTGGGAAGATCTGGCGCTCAGCCATTCCGCCCCCGACGCCGTCAGCCTGGATCTTACCGTCCCCCGCGTAGCCTTTGCCGAACTCGCTACCCAGATCCAGCACATCGCTGCGCGCTATCAGTTCGCTGCCGAACTCTGGGGCGATCTTGGCGTCGGCGCCTTGCACTTGCGCATCGCCATGCCCGCTGCTGTGGCCCTTACCGCCACCCAACGCGCCGAAGCCGCTCAAGCACTTAAGATCATCAGCACCCTCGCGCAACAGTACGGCGGATCGTTAAGTACGGAACTCGGTGCACGGCAGGACGCAGGACGCAGGACGCAGGACGCAGGACCGGGGGACACGGGGATGTTTCTGCCTCAGTCCTCAGCCCTCAGCCCTGATTCTACGATCCCCCAATCCCCCGGTTCCCCGGTTCCCTGGTTCCCCGGTTCCCCGGTTCCCCGGTTCCCCGGTTCCCCGGTTCCCCAATCCCCCGGTTCCCTGGTTCCCTGGTTCCCCGGTTCCCCGGTTCCCCGGTCCCCCGGTTCCCCGGTTCCCCAATCCCCTGGTTCCCCGGTTCCCCGGTTCCCCGGTTCCCCGGTCCCCCGGTTCCCCGGTTCCTCAATCTCCGCCCTCCGCTCCATCGTCGGCGACAGCTACCTGCTCACCCGTGCGGAAGACATCGCCACCTATAACCTCGACGCCTCGATCGCGCAGCCTACCGGCGCGCCGCTGGCCGTAGCCTTGCCGGCCAACACCGCCGAAGTCGCTGCGCTCGTGCGTGTGGCTGCCGCGTACGGCCTGCCGGTAGTTAGTCGTGGCGCCGGCAGCGGCCTGGCCGGCGGATCGACACCGAGCCCCGGTGCGCTGGTGCTGGCGCTCAATCGCCTGGAACAGATCACGATCGACGCCGATCAGATGGTCGCTCACGTCGGCGCCGGCGCAGTTACCGCCGAGATCCAGCGTGCCGCTGAGGCCGTGGGCCTGTTCTACCCGCCCGACCCCTCCAGTCAGACTGCCAGCACAATCGGCGGCAATATCGCCTGTAATGCCGGCGGGCCGCGCTGCGTGAAGTATGGCGTCACCGCCGACTACGTTCTGGCCCTCACGGCTGTCCTCGCCGATGGCACGGTAGTTCGTTGGGGCGATGGTCTGGTCGGGCAGGGGCCGGAGAATGGATTGGCCCAATTGCTGGTTGGCTCTGAGGGTACGCTAGCGGTGATCACCGAGGCGACGCTGCGCCTGCTGCCGCTGCCGGCTACTCGGCGCACGATTATGGCAATCTTCCCCACGCTCGACGCCGCGTGCACCACGGTTGAGCAGATCATGGCCGCCGGAATTGTACCTGCCGGCCTTGAGTTAATGGAAGACGCGACGATCGCCGCCGTAGAGGCATTCTTGCAGATCGGCCTGCCCACCGACGCCGGCGCAATGTTGCTCATGCTCGCCGACGGTGAACCCGAGGCGGTAGATGCCGAAAGCGCCGCCCTCGCCGATCTGGCGCACCAGGGCGGCGCCACGCGGGTCGAGGTGGCCCGTACGGCGGCTGATGAAGCCAACCTCTGGCGCGCACGGCGGGTCGTCTCAATCGCGCTTACCCGTGTGCGCCCCAACCGCCTTGGCGAAGATATTAGCGTACCACTGCCGCAGATCGCAGCCTGTGTGCGGGCGATCAAAGTTGCCGCCGCGCGGCACAACCTACCGATCGTCGTCTACGGGCACGCCGGTGACGGCAACCTGCACCCCAACATCCTCTTCGACGCCAACGATCCCGCCGAGACGGCCCGGCTCTGGCCCTGCGCCGAAGATGTCTTCCGTGCTGCGCTGGCCGTCGGCGGCACCCTTTCCGGCGAGCACGGCGTCGGCACGCTCAAACGCCCCTTCATGTACGAGGCCCTCGGTGCGCCCACCATCGCCGCCATGCATGCAATCAAACGCCACCTCGACCCAACCGATCTACTTAACCCCGGCAAAGTCCTTCCCCCCGCAACGTAGGGGCGACCCAACGTGGTCGCCCATTGATGCGAGGCGGCCCGTCGATCGCAACGTAGGGGCGATCCGCGTGGTCGCTCGCCATGGTGCGCCATCGTGGAGGCCTATAGTCTCGGGGTACGAATGCTTCGACCCTACACCTGCTGGGATCAGTCCGCAAAAAACGCCGGAATGCAACGTGTGCATCCCGGCGCCTGCCGCGTGCCGCGTGCCGCGTGCCGCGTGCCTACCGTCCCTGACGCTGCTTTAACTCAGCGATCAGGCTCTGCACTTGCAAGTAGGAAGGCCGTGGGCTCCAGTCGGGGTTGATGATCCCAAAGCTGGCCTGTTCGTGCAGCGGATCGAGGTCGTTTTCCACCTTAGTGACGGCGAAGTTCATGTTCCAGAGGAACATATTGCCGATCCAAGGGTATTCATTGTAGGAGCGGCGGATGGCCCCGGTGATGAATTCCGCCTGATCTTCAAAAGAAACCTGGTTGCCGAACTCGTAGCCGGGCGAAATGTTCTGTGTTGCCCAGCCGAATTCGGTGATCCACATCTCCCGATCGCCCATGCCATATTCTTCCATCCAGCGGCGCACATTCTCCACGTGGCGGAAGTAGAACGTCGGGTGATCGGTCCAGCCCTGCGCCGTGCTTGGGTTGTCAGGCCACATCGTATCGGGCGGGTTCGCCGATCCGCCGGGATGGACTGCCTGCACGTCGAAGTAGTTGCGCACCTCGCCGCCGTTGTAGCTGTACATCGCCCGGTAGAAATCCTCGTCGGAGAGCGCGATCGATGGGTTCGTTACGCCCGTTGACGACGATGCCGCCGCCAGCACGATCGCATTCGGATTGAGCGCCTTGATCCGCTGGTAGGCTTCCTTCAAAATTTCAACATAATGGCCGACATCTTCCGGCACAATGCTGCCGCCATTTTCATGCGCCAGGTTCGGCTCGTTCCAGATCTCATAGGCGTGGATCTTGTCGCCGTAGCGCTGCACCATCAGTTCCACGAAGTTACCGAGCATCACCGGGTCATCGGGCAGCCCATTGGTGGCATTGTAGCTTGTGGGCGACTGCACCACGTTCACCAGTAGCTTGCGCCCGTAGGCGTTTACCGTCTCAACAATCCGATCGAGCTCATCCCAACCATAGATCCCATTCACCGGATCTTCAATATCGCGCCAGACAACCTGCTGGCGCACCCAATCGAAGCCGGCGTTTTGGGTGAGTTGGAGCACTCGATCGCGGTCGGTGTAGTACAGGTGGGTGACGATGCCGAATTCAAGGTAGTCGGGGTTGATCGGGCCGCTGTCGGTTGTCGGCGCGCTCGGCTGGGCGATCGTGCCCGCCGTTGGTTGCTGCACCGGAATGGTTGTTACCGGCTCGGCTGTCGAGCCTGCTGTCGGGTCTGCTGTCGGGTCTGACGTGGGGTTATCGTTCGGCGTGCCGACAACCGCCGCCGTCGGCATGGCATTGGGCGTATTCGGCGCTGCGGCCTGGCCGCCGCATGCTGCAATCAAGAGAATACTGAGGATGAGGGTAAGTCGAAGTAGACGCACACGCATACAATGCTACTCCTATGGACATACAAATGGCTGCGGGCGATAATCCCGCAGCCATAGCATACCAGATCTGTCCTGTGTTGTGACGGTGCAGCGAAGCTGCACCGTCACAACGAATGCCGACTTGCAACAAGGCGTCAGTCCAGCCTGCAGAGTAGAGCGCGTGCCTGGATCGCGCTCTTGGGTCAGTGCCTCAGTGGCGCAATCAGCGTGCTCAGTGCGCTAGTCCTTCGGCATGGCCTGAATGGCATACCAGGCCGGGCGCGGGGTCCAGTCGCCGTTCAGCACACCGAAGCTGGCCTGCTCATGGAACTCGTTGCCTTCGGCACGCCAGGGCACCGCAAAGTTCAGGTTCCAGAGGAACATCGCGCCGACCCACGGAGCATACTCGCGGCGGCCCTTCTCGAAGGCGCGCACGATGAACTGCGACTGCTGATCGAGCGAAATGCTATTGCCGTACTCATAGCCGGGCGTGTTGTTCGTCGTCGCCCAACCAAACTCAGTCAGCCAGATCTGCTTGTCGCCCATGCCGTTCTGCACCAACACATTGCGGATATCCTCAACGCGCCGGAAGTAGAACTCGCGGCTGGTGCGCCAGCCCGGGCCGGGGCCGGGGTTGTCCGGCCACATCGCGTCGGGCGGGTTGTACTGGCCACCGGGGTGTACGGCAACCGCATCCACGTGCGTGCGAAACTTGGGGTTCCCCGCCATCTGGCGCTGGAACTCCGTGTCGCTAATTGCAATATCGAGCCGGTTTGTCTCGGTACTGGTCGGCGCGCCGCTGACGACGATCGCCATTGGGTCACGCGCCTTGATCGCATCATAGGCTACAGCAAGCAGGTCGACATAATAGTCGGCACTGGCTACCCGCCCGCCCACACCACCGTCGCGGGCGCAGTCGCCGCCGTTTTCGCAGGCGCGGTTCTGCTCATTCCAGATCTGATAGGCCTGGACGCGACCGCGGTAGCGGGCCGCCATTTCGCCCATAAAGTAGGCGAAGTCGCCGAAACGCTCGCGGGCGGGCATACCGTTGCTGCCGTTGCTCGTAGCCCACGCGGGCGAGCCGACGACGCTGATCAGCAAGCTTACGCCGTTCGCACTGGCATCGGCCACAATATCGTCGAGCTCATCCCAGTAGATCGCGCCGGATCGGTCGTGGAGGTACTCCCAGCGTACCTGCTGGCGGATCCAGTTGATATTGGCATTCTTCGAGAGCGTAAGCACGCGATTGCGATCCTGCCAGCCGGTGCCCTGACCATAGAGGTGGGCGTTGAAGCCGTAGATGAACTGGCGCGGCAGGGCGTTATCGGCGGTGCGGAAGCTGAATGCCGCGTTATTGTTGTGGAAACGATCGCGGTATTCATTGCCCAGCAGGCCAAGCAGCACGCGGTACTGCGGATTCGCCTGGTTCGGGTGCCATTCCATGCGCTGGCGCTCGAAGTACTGCACCCAGTAGGTCTGGCCGTCGGCGGCGTTGACTTCCTGGAACTGCTCGGAGAGCGGGCGCCCAAACACCTCCAGGCCGCCATTGTTCAGCCAGAAGTCGCGGAAGGGTGCGGGGCCGTTGCGCAGCGTGTGGCCGGTGACACTATCGTAGGTGCCGTCGTTGGGGTTGCCGACGCGCTGGAAGGGCGCTTCGTTCTCGCGGCCCTGAGCGAGGCGGGTGCCCATCAGGCGGCCCAGGATGTAAAAGCGGTTGCCCTGCTGGCCGAAGTTCTCCGGATGCTCTTCAAGCACGGCGCGCTCGAAGTATTGCACCCGATAGAACTGGCCGGGGTTGGTGAAGCTCTCCTCGACAAACGGCTGCGAGATCGGGAAGCCCAGCACGAACAGCGCATTGGGCGTATTCTTCCAGAACTCCAGGAACCAGTTCACGGCCGAATGGCCCGTTTCGCCGAAATAGCGCGCCTGATAGGGCGGGAAGGTGTCGGCTACGCCGACCTGAGCGGCGCTTTGGCGCGGCCATGCTGCCAGCGTCACGATGATCGACACAAGAACCAGGGCGGACAGAATCCGTCGTGCCATGCTCACTATCTCCTCTAGTCGTGCTGCGTCCGGATCGAGCGTCGCGGAGCGAAGAAATTGCCTGTACTATGACCGATTGTAACAACCGCATCTGACGCTTGTCTGAGTGCGGGCTGATTGCGCGGTTACGGTTCCGTTACGGTGGCGAGCGCCAGGCGTACGGCTTCGTCGGGGGTATGGGCGTGGATGAGATACGGGGTATTGTCGGCGTCATTGCCCAGGTCCCAGCTGTCGAGCGCAATCACCGGCCGCCCGCATTTGCGGGCCAGGGCGATTTCTGAAAGGGTACCGAACTCGCCGCCAATCGCAATCACTGCTTCAGCCGACTGCACAATGATCACATTGCGGGCGTGGCCCATGCCGGTAGCAACTGCCACCTGAACATACGGGTTCGCCGCTTGGGGATCGTCGCCGGGCAGGATCCCGACTGTCACGCCGCCAGCCTCCACGGCGCCTTTGCAAGCTGCCGCCATTACCCCGCCGCGCCCACCGCATACCAGAAGCGCGCCTGACTCAGCGAGTCGGCGGCCAACGGCTTCAGCAAGCGCATTTAAATCGGGATCGTCGGTACTACTACCACAGACCGCAATGGCGAGCCTACGGGGCAGGAGCAGGGGTTGAACTGGGGTCGCGTCGGTCATCGAGCGGAGGCAGCGCAGGCGACGTGGCCCGAGCCGGTACGTTGCTTCACAGACACTTCGGACGTTCGGATTATAGCGGCCCTTGGATGATGCGTCAAATGGGTCATAGTATGATGCAACGCCCAAGACGCAAAGAGAACGCAAAACCGCTTGCGAGATTTTGCGTTCTGATGTGAAGCGGGAGACGAGCCTCGAACTCGCGACAGCCTGCTTGGGAAGCACGGATAAAGGCTCGTCTTCACCCGACGCCCGCGTCCCGGGCCTTGATGATCGCCTCGGCCCGGTCGCGCACCTGGAGCTTACTGAAGATGTCGCTGACGCGGTTGCGTACCGTCTTCACACTCAGGCCAAGCCGCTCTGCAATCGCGGTGTTGGTCAGCCCCTGCGCAAGCAGCGTCAGGGTGGCCCGCTCGCGCTCGGTGAGCTCGGGGAACACGGCCGGCACCGGCGGGGCCGCGAAGTACTGCATCACCCGTTGGGCAACGCTCGGGCTGAAGATCCCCTCGCCGGCGGCTGTGGCGCGGATCGCCCGCAGCGTCTCTTCGCCGCCCGTGCCCTTGAGCACGTAGCCGCACGCACCCGCCTTCAACGCCTTGAAGACCATGGTGTCGTCGAGCATGGAGATCACCAGCACTGCAGCCGCGGGGTGCAGCGCGCGCAGCTGCCGCGTCACCTCGATGCCGCTGAGATCGGGCAGGTTGAGATCCATCAGCACGAGGTCGAAGGGCTGGGCGGCGGCAAGCGCCAGCGCCTCAGCCCCGCTCGCTGCCTCGCCGACGATCTGCAGATCAGCCTCGGCCCCGATCAACGTGCGCAGGCCGAAGCGGAAGACCGGGTGGTCGTCAACGATCAGGATGCGAATGGTCACGCTGCCCTCCCTCGCCGCTCATCGGCAGCACGGCGCGTAGTGCGGTGCCGCCCGTTCCGCTTGTGAGCACCAGTTGCCCGCCCAACTCCTCGGCGCGCTCGCGCATCGACTGAAGGCCGACGCCGGAGAGCCGGTTCGTCGCGATGCCCACGCCATTGTCCTGAAACTCCAGGATGAGC
>JBBRUG010000032.1:0-27844 GCA_038247995.1 Chloroflexales bacterium
AACAGAGGAACAGAGGCACAAAGGAACAGTGAACCAGGGAACCAAGAACCAAGGAACCAGGAACCAAGAACCAAGGGACCAGAGGACAAAGAGCGAACAGTCAATGTTTAGCCGCCGCCAATGCGTCTTTCATACATTTATGGAAATAGTGTTGCCCGGTGGACAGTCCTTTAGTACATCATGGGCCAGAATCGCGTGGACTCCTTTCGTTCCATTCACGATCTAGGTGATGCGTAAATCCACGGTGAGACTTGCCAGCATCAGCGCTTCTTTCCGGTTATATCCGCGACGTTCGAGTACATCGAGCATTCCCTCCACAGCCAGCCACATCGCTTCATCTAAATCCTCATGTACGCCAAATGTTAAGCATCCCGCAGGAGTATCCGCCTGTGGCATGCGCAGTACAAGGTCGTCGCGAAGCTCAAACCTAACACTCACCCGCTCCATCGGGCATTCCAATGCTGGCCCCGATACTTCGCCATCACCCTGCAGCGCATGACCATCTCCGAGCGAGAAAAGCCCACCCTCTACCGGTATCGGCAAGTAGAGCGTGCTCCCAGCAACAAGCTCTTTACAATCAAGGTTGCCGCCACAAAAACGCGGCGGAAATGTTGAGTGACGTCCTGCTTCAGCGGGTGGCATACCCAGGTTGCCGACAAATGGCCGCATGTGTAAGCGTTGGCCAAACTGACTAGTTGCAATATTCGTCTCGGGATCGAGTTGCCAGCGAACAAACCATTCAGGTTCTGTGGTGAGATTGAGCCGCTTATTCCAATAGCTGCTGAATCCACCGCCACACGAAAAGCCACGGTGTGCGGTCTGAATTTCCATGATCTGCACCACAAGCGTCATCCCAGGCTGTGCGCCTACGATGGTGATCGGTCCACATAAAGCATGACCGGGGTCACGTGCGCGATCGTGGGGAACTTTGGGCGGAACTGTAAAGGGATCAGGGTGGTCATAGACACTCCAGCCTGCGTCAAGTGTCCGAAAGTGGACAGTGTCGCCAGATTGGATCGTCAGCACAGGGGGGAGATCTGGGGAATAATGACCGTGAATGGTGCTGGGCACGGGTTCAAGGATATGTGTTGCCATCGTTACCTTAGTCGACAATACTAGCGGTTATGGTTTTTTCCTTAGTCAAGGGGGTGTTTTTCGTAAGTGTACCTGACTTTCGCCGCAGCGGCTACCCGGTGATAGTGTATCCTTGGCTCATGGTTCTCTGGTTCTTGGTTCTCTGGTTCTTGGTTCTCTGGTTCTTGGTTCTCGGTTGAGGCGCAACAAGCACTGTTAACAAGGAGGCCAAAAATGACTATGCGTGAACATATTCTGGCTGCGCTGCATGAGCAGTTTGAGCGCTGGGACGCTATGCTTGCCGCTGTGAGCGCTGAGCAAGCGACAGCGCGCAACCAACCTGATGCCTGGTCGCTCAGCGATGAAGTTGTGCATTTATGGGCCTGGCAGCAACGCTCGATCGCCCGCCTGGAAGCTGCCCACGCGGATCGTGAGCCAGTGTTTCCCGAATGGTTGGCGGGGGTTGATCCCGATGCTGAAGGCCAGGCTGATCCGGTGAATACGTGGGTGATCACGCATTACCGGGATCGTTCCTGGCCCGAGGTATATCAACAGTGGCGCACGGGGTATTTGCGCTTTCTAGAACTCGGCGCGGGGATCGCAGAGCCGGAACTCCTTGATGCCGACCGCTACAGTTGGCTCAGGGGTTATCCCGCCGCCTGGATCTTGCTCGCCGCGTATGCCCATCATCAGGAACACTGGGAGGCGCGGCAACCCTTCACGCCATAAGCGCTGGCAGCGCGAGCACCTGGATCCCAAGTGCGGCATCACATTCAACAGGACGAAGCATCACGCGCCCCATCACAATGGATCGCCGGGCACTCGGCTGAGGCGCACCACCAGTTCGCTTAGCAGTAGCGCCGTGGCGCCCCAGACTTTCCAGCCTTCAAGCAGAAAGAAAGGCACGCGCATCTGCACGCCGCGCCGCTCCCAGACCTCTTCCTGGATCGTCGCCGGATCGAGCAGCAACCGCAACGGCACGCTAAAGGCGGTTTCAACTTCGGCGGGGTTGGGCTGCAACACCGGCTCAACCGCGCTCAGGCCCACAATCGGCGTCAGCCGAAAGTTACTCGGCGGGATGTAGAAACTGGCAAGCTGCCCGACAACCTCAACGCTCGGCGGGGCAATGCCAAGTTCTTCATGCGCCTCGCGCAGGGCCGTGGCCGCCGCATCAACATCTGCGGGATCGACGGCGCCGCCGGGCAGGCTCACCTCACCACGATGGGTTGCCAGACGGCTCGAACGCACGGTTAAGGGGAGCCACAACTCATCGTTACGCGGAAAGAGCAGCAGCAGCGCCGCCGCCTCACGCGGCTGAACACCGGACGGCGGCAGCATCGGCCTGATGTTGGCCCCGGTGAGATCGCGCAGCACCAGAAGCTCTTCCAGCGTCGGCGCCGCCGGATCAGCCAGCGCAGCACGAATACGGGCGGCTTGGGCATGCCAGAGCGGGTTCATAGAATCTGCTCGTAGCGTAAGGTGGTTTGGCCGACCATAATCAGATCGCCGGTGCGCAGCGGCGTGGGCGCGGTAACCCGCGTGCCGTTGATGAAGGTACCGTGGCTACTGCCGAGATCTTCGAGCAGCACCTGGCCCATCCCACGCACAATGCGGGCATGGCGCCGCGAAATCGTCGGGTCATTCGGCAGGCTGAGCGTAGCATCGGCGCTACGCCCGAACACACTTTCGGTTGCAGTTAGCGCGATGCTGCGCGGTAGCTCCGCGCCGCCGATGACTTCGAGGCGCGCCCATGGCGGCACGCCGGCCACAAGGGTATCGCCAAGCCGGGGCGACAGCGTAACGGGCGGGGCAGGCGGCATAGGCTCAGGTGGGCGACTGGCCGGAAGGTTGACCGGCGGCGGCACCACATTGCCCGCCGTTCCGCGTTGCGCCTGAGCGCGAGCTTGCCAGCGGCGCTGTAATAGGTTGAGCGTCAGCCCGACCATTGCTAATCCAATCAGGCAGATCCCGCTGCCCAGGGCGACAACAACCAGGCTATTGCGCCGCAGCACTGTGAGCAGCGGTGTCGAGGTTACGGTTGGGCCGCCGCCGAGCGTGGCGCAGGCGTCGATCCGCCCGGCGCCGAGCAGACGCAACCGCTGATAGTACGACGGATGGTTCGGATAGATGTCGGTAGCACCGGCAGCGATCCGTTCGGCCACGGCAGCCGGCGTGAGCCCCGGCTCCTGGGCCAGAATGAGTGCAGCCAGCGCGGCGACGAACGGCGCGGCCTGTGATGTGCCGCTCATTGTGTCGTAGTTGTTGCGGAAGCGTTCTTCCGGCGGCAACGCATTACTCGTCAGGAAGACTTCGTAGGTCGGCATGGTCGAGAGGATCCGCTCGCCGGGCGCAGTCACATCGATCCAGGGCCCGGAGTTGGAGAACGTCGATTTAACGTCGTCGCGATCCGAGGCGGCCACAACAATTACATCGGCATTTTCGCCGACAATTGCATTCGGCAAGGGCACAAAGTCGTTCCCGGCCGCAACCACAACTACCACGCCGGCATCGATCGCCTGCCGGATCGCCCGGCTGATCAGCGAGGAAACATCGGGTGTGGCGAGCAGCAATGTTGCGCCGATACTGAGGTTGATCACCTGCGCGCCTTGATCGACGGCATAGGTGATGCCGGCGGCGATCGCCCGATCGCTACCCTGGCCCTCGGCGTCCATCACGCGGATGGGCAGAATCTGCACATCGGGCGCCAGGCCGGCGATACCCTCGGCATTATCGAGCGCGGCAGCAATGATCCCGGCGACATGGGTGCCATGGCCATTGCGATCTGATGGATCGGCGTTACCGGCGATAAAATCAAAGCCATCGGTGCGCAGCCGATCAACGAGATCAGGGTGGTTCAGATCAACGCCGCTATCGACTACGGCAACGGTAATCGCCGACGATCCGGTGGTGCGCTGCCAGGCACATGCCGCGCCGATGCGCTCGGAGGCCCACTGCTCGGTGTAGAGCGGATCGTTGGGCGTACCCTCGAATTGGGCGTATGCAGGGAAGGGTAACAGGATCAGCAGGCAGATGCATGCGGCAAACAGGTAACGCATCTCAGACCCCTGGTTGCGGCAGTTGCAAACTGCGCAGATACCAGTCGCCATCGACACGGACTACCTCGATCTGAAGATCAAATGGCCGTTCGCCGCCGGCGCCGCTCTCGGCAAGCGCATAATTCAGCGTGCCCGTAACGCGCACAACGGCAGTATCGCCCTGATTGCGCTCGACCATATAGATTGGATCGGCAATAGCAATTGTGGCGAGATAGCCCAGATAGGAGCGCAACTCGGGGCCGATTTCACGACGCCACTCCGTCGGCTCGATCAGGTCAATGATCGCACTGGCATCGCGTGCTTCGAGGGCAGACACGAACGCTTGCACCGTTCGTACCGGGCCTGCGTTATCGACAGGGCCGCTGCCGCACGCGCCAAAAAGCGTGCTACAGAGCAATACGAGCAGCCAACCTTGCCTACGCCATGCGCTCCACAACCCTGGCCACGCCGGCCTCATGCCTGAACCGAAACTTCACGCTCGGCGAGCGGCAGCGCATAAATACCCTGCGAGCGGCGCGGAAAAACGTGTTCGGACACGGGAACAAACTTCCCGGCGTCTTCCATAAACAGCAACTGGCTGATCCGGATCGCCTGGGTGTCAAATTCAATCAGGTTACACGAATTCTTACCTTGCTCACGGCCATACCCGCGCCGCGAGGTCGTTGTGCCGCTCTGACAAATGATCGTGCCTTGGCGCAGATCACGCGCGATATCGAGTGTATTGCCGACATAGGCCACGTGGACATGGCCGCAGAGCAGCATCTCCACATTCAATTCATCGAGCAGGGTTACGGCGGCATCGGCGCCGCGCATCGCTCGATCACGATGCAGGCCAGGCGGGTTCACCACCGGATGATGCCAGACCGCAATTTTACCCACCTCGGGGCCATAATGAGCGAAGATCCGCCGTAAATGCGCAATCTGGCGCTTATTGAGCCAGCCGCCGTCGGTAGTAAAACCTTGGGCGGTATTCGCGCCGACAACCACCATACCGGGGAGTTCGAACACCGGGTTCAAATCTTGGCAGATCTGGCGGCGGTAGCGCCCGAGCGGGTTGAGCAGGCGTAAATGCATGTGATACAACGGCACATCGTGATTACCAGGCACCACGAGTTGCGGTTGCGGCAGAGCATCGCGTAGCGCACGCGCAGCTTGCCACTGGTCGGCAAAATCGGCACGCTGGACAAAATCACCGGAGATTACCAACAGATCGGGCTTCATCGCGTGGGCTTGCGCAATCAGGCATTCCGCAATCGCAGCTCGGTGCGGCGGGCCGGTATGCAGGTCGGAGACGTGCAGGATCCGATAACGCACGGGCTACTCCTGGGGGGGCGGCGCTTCGGCAGCACGCGCCTTCTCACGAACCATCCCCACCAAGGCACGACCCACCAGGACAGCCTCAATGGTGAGGGCGATCAGGAAGCCATACTTGAGGATAAAGATGATTGTTTCCATGCTGGAGATTATAGCATGGGCGTTGAGGGAACTGAGGAACCAAAGAACCAAAGAACCAAAGAACCAAAGAACCAAGGAGCTAGCAAACTCATACTCTACGCTTTGGTCTTCCCGGTTCCCCGGTTCCCCAGTTCCCCAGTTCCACCAGATAACCGGCGTGGCGGCGCAGGTTGAGCATGTAGCGTTGCAGTAGGTTATCGGGGCGGGTTGCCCGCTCACAACCTCACCAACTCAGTGACTCAGTGTGAACAAAGCGCGAGCGCTCGAACAGATAACTGGCGTGGCGGCGCAAGCTGAGCATGTGCAATTGGGGCGGAGCGTCGGGGTGAAAAACCGCGTCCTCAACCAGGCTGGTGCGAACAGCATCGCGGCTCGTACCGACAATAATCGGGCTACGGGTGAGGAAGACTTCGTCGATCAGTTGGGACTGGATCAGTTCGCCATAGATCCGCGCCCCACCTTCGCTGAGTAGGCTATTGATGCCGCGCGCCCGCAGATCGGCAAGCAAGGCCGGCCACGCAACGCCGGTATCGGGGCCGATATGATAGGCGACAGATGGATGATCAACCAACATGCTCTGTGCGCGCTCCGCACCGGCGGCCGTCGTCGCGATCAGCAGCGGTTGATCAGGCACGTGCAGCACCGGCGCCCCAACCGGGAGGTCACCGCTGGCCGTAACAATCACCAACAGCGGCACGGGCGCCCGGCCTTCGGCGGCGCGCAGGGCCGCATAGGCTTCAGTGTCGGCGGGAAAAACCTTGCCCGGCGTCCAGGCATGGCGCTGCGCAATGCGCAACGTGCCACCTCCGGTGAGAATGGCGTCGGCGCGAGCACGAATAAGGCCCATCATCCAGACATCGTGGGCGACATGGCGGCTGATCTCCCCGCCGCCTGCGCGGCCGGGCAGATCAAAGGAGATCTTACCGTCGTGGGAAGTAACGAAATTGGTGAAAGTATAGGGCCGGTCGGGGAGCGGTGCAGGCATGTGCCAATCACTGCCGTAAATCGCCTGGAATGGTTTCGGCAAACTCAGCCCGGTGTGAGCATCCTCATCAAACAGAAGTGCGTAGGGCTCGCCGGGGCCGACCGGTTGCATCCTAATGTACAGGGGTGATCTGACCGAGGCGGCTGATTCCGGCGAGCACACGCTGGTCGAGGTTAACGAGGAGACTCACAACATCGCGCTGAATAAACAATTCGGTGCGCGAGCCGAAGCGGGCAACGCCGAGGCGCGCGCCGGCCTCAACCCGATCGCCCGGCTGCACCTGACAGGTGATTCGCCGCCCCACCGGGCCGGCGATTATACACACCAGGATTGGCCCCCAATCGGTAGCAATGCCAATATAGAGCCGTTCGTTCTGCTCACTCGCCAGCGGATCGGCGACCGGACGAAATTCACCGCTTACGGGTTGCACAAACTGCACGAGGCCCGCTGCCGGGCTACGACAGATCGGCACATCGAGCGGGGCGCTGATCACACTAAGCCGCAGCGAGTCGGTGTGGAGAAAGCGATGCTCATAAACATCATTCACTGCAACGACGGCGCCATCGGCGGGAGCAAATAAAGCGAACGGCTCAGCGGGCGTCGTACGATTGGGATCGCGGTAGAGCACAGCAGCAAGGGCGGTGAGCGCCAGCGGCAACGGCGCCAGGCGCGGCCGAAAGCCCAGAGCAATCCCAGTTAGGCCGAGGCCGATACCCACCAGGGGCAAGGCGTCAACATCAAGTCCGGGGATGCGCGGCGTGCGTTCTTTACTTGCTGTCTGCTCTGGCATTGGTGGTACGCGTGCTAGAAGGATTTACTTGATTCTAGCACGCTCCTGAGCAGGGCGCAAGCGGTAGTTACCGACTGAGCGGCTGCAAGCTCCATCAGGCCCAAAGACGAAAGACCAAGGCCGGACATCACATGGATCGCAGCGGCCTTCATCTTTGGGCTTTGGTCAAGCATCACGCTTCAGACGCTTCAGGCATAGGATACATGCAAGCTAGCCTTCAGCGAGCAACTCGGCAATATAGTGGAACGTCGCCCGGCGACCCTGAGGATGCAAGCGCCGCCAGAGATTCAGCAGCCGATCTTCATCGCCGGCAACCATGGGCGTGGGCATTGTGGCTACTGATGCAACGGAGTTGTATCTGGCAGGCTGATCGGCAGGCGGCATCTGCCCGAGTTCGGCGACAAGCGTCCGCGCATGCTCAACCGTCGCGGCTTCAGTCTCGGCATACGCAGGCGCAAGCTCGCCACCACGCGCCAGTACATCATTGGCGACAATCACCTGGGCAATGTCAAGCGGCGCAACACCCAGCACTTCCGCCAGACGCTGAGCCTGGTCGGAGTCGGGCAGTGTATCATTCGCCAAATAGTTTCGCAGTGCGCCATCGCTAATCTTTGCTTCACGCCCCAGACGGGCACGTGAGAAGCGGTCGCCCATCTGAGCATCGAGCCAATCGCCGAAGGGCGGGACGGGATGCGGCGCAAGACTCATCCGGTCGCGCACTTCTTCCAACGACAAATCGAGCGCCTCGCCGATCTGTTCTAATGTCTTCGTGCGTGGGCGTTGGGTCTTCCCGACGATAAATTGGCGCAGGGAAATCGGCCCGATATCAAGTTCCGTGGCAAAATCACTAATCGACAACTCACGGCCCATTGCCGCATGAAACAATAACACCGACAGCGGCATACGGTCAGCGTTCGCAACACTCGTCATTGTTTGTGCTCCTACATAGTTCAAGCTTCAGTAGCACTTCGTATTACTAAGCAACCAGTAGATCACCAATCACACAAGGCGCACTACAGCAAGCTACGCCAAATCAATACACTTACTGGCTTCGAGAACACTTAACCCTTAAGACACTACAGATTAGACGTAGTATAAGCGCATTTAAACCCTCTGTCAAGCTGATCATCGTGGTATATCTTGCCGATTAACACACTTTTCGTAACAGATAACTATAGAATAGCAGAAATGAGTACGCCAGAAGCAGGTGCACTGGTTCAGCTTTATCACCCGATACGATGTGTTACAATATTCTTGCATTGTCGGCGGCGCAACAGCTCAATTAAGGCGCTATCGCGCATGGCCGATCTGAAACCGTCTAGCGTAACACCTGGAAGCGCCTATGACCGAGCGTACCCGCTTCACTGTCGATGATCTGTACGCGATGGACTGGGTCGAAGACGTGCAGATCAGTCCGGATAGTCGGCTTGTCACCTTCGTGCGCGTGAGCGTCGATCGGCAGCACAATCGCTATCGCCACGCCATCTATCTGGCCCCTACCGCCGGCGGGCCGCCGCGCCGCTTTACCGCCGGCACGCGCCAAGATCGCCAGCCGCGCTGGAGCCCCGACGGAACCCAACTTGCGTTTGTCAGCACCCGCGACGACGAGCGCGGGCAGATCTATGTGATCCGCATGGATGGCGGCGAGGCCCGCCAGGTTACGGCGTTGCCCAACGGCGCGAGCGATCCGGCCTGGAGCCCCGACGGCGCCCGCATCGCCTGCCTGTCGCTGGTGAATGAGGAAGAGCGCAATCAGGAAGCTGCCGCCGAGCCGCCGGCGCCACCGCTTGATGCCTGGGCAGCGCGCCGGGCCGCCGAGCAGCGCAAGTATGCCGAAGAACAACGCAACGACCCGCGGGTAGTGACGAAACTGCCTTATCGCAGCGGTACAACCTTCTTCGACGACCGCCGCCGGCACATTTATTTGCTCGATCTGCCCACCGCCGCCGAGCCGCCGGCCCCGGCGCGCCGGAGTACCGCCGGCGACCTGCACTATGCGCAACCGGCCTGGATGCCCGATGGCAGCGCACTGCTCACGACCGCCACGCGCGATCCCGAGGCCGACTCGCTCTTTGCTTACTATGATGTACTGCGCGTACCGCTCGACGGCGGCACGCCGACAACGCTCACCGAAGCCGGCTTCTCCTACTTTGACCCGCGCCCCTCGCCCGATGGCAGCCAGATCGCCTTTCTGCGGCTCCACGAAGAGCGACTACTCGCCGAAGGCAACCGGGTGGCGATCATTCCGGCGAGCGGCGGCGAACCGCACGATCTTACCGCCCACACCGACTTGAATGTGGAGCAATTTCGCTGGCAACCCGACGGCACAGGCGTACTCTTCTGCGCCGGCTGGCAGGGTGATGCACACGTCTACACAATCGGGCTACCCGGCACGCCAACCTATCGCGACGGCGCAACGTTCGTGGGCGGCAGCCGCATCGTCACCAGTTTTGATGTCGGACATGACGGCACGCTTGTCTTTGCTGCCGGCAGCGCCGCCAACCCCTGCGAGCTCTTTGTGCGCACGCCCGATGGCGTCGAGCGCCAACTCACCACGCTCAACGCCGCCCTGCTGGATGCGCGGATCGTTATGCCGGTTGAAGAACTGCGCTATAGCGCCCCCGACGGCGAAGTTGTCCAGGGCTGGTGCCTCTATCCGCCCGCCTTCGACCCCGCGCAGCGCTACCCTCTGGCCGTACATATTCACGGCGGCCCGCACACCATGTGGGGGGCCGGCTTCCGTAGTATGTGGCACGAATGGCAGACCAACGCCGCCGAAGGCTACATTGTCTTCTTCTGTAACCCACGCGGCTCCGACGGCTATGGTGAATCCTGGCGCCACGCGATCTTCGGCAAATGGGGCGAAGCCGACATGCACGACATCCTCGCCGGGATCGACCTGCTGGTTGAGCGGGGCCATGTTGATCCCGAGCAGATTGGTGTTACCGGCGGATCGTACGGCGGGTATATGACAAGCTGGCTGATCAGCCACGACGACCGCTTCTGCTGCGCTGTGGCCGCACGCGGCGTTTATAACCTGATCTCGCACCATAGCACCAGCGACGCGCACGAACTGATCGAGATGGAGTTCGGCGGCTTTCCCTGGGAAATGCACGAAGAGCTCTGGGATCACTCGCCACTGGCCCACGCGCATAAGATCAATACGCCCCTGTTGTTGCTGCACGCCGAACTCGATTTCCGCGTACCAATCAGCGAAGCTGAACAACTCTTCGCGTTCCTGCGCCGGCAGAAAAAAGTGGTAGAACTGGTGCGTTACCCCCGCGAAGGCCACGAACTGACCCGCAGCGGTGAACCAAATCATCGCGCCGACCATATGCACCGCACGCTCACGTGGTTCAATCGTTACTGTCGCCCAACAACCGAGCGCTGAAGCAGCGCCCAGGCCATCGCTCAATCATATCAGCCACGAGGGAGGCTTCCGACAATGAACGAGCCGACCAACCGCCCGGACAGCCAACACTGGGAAGGGCTTGCCCCCAACCAGGTGCTCGATGCCCTGGTTTATGAACTGTATAACCCGGTGAGTGTCTTGGGCAGCCAACTCAAGCGCCTTACCGATGACGAGGACCCCATCTCCGAAGAGGACTATGAAGCGATCTTCGCCCAGATGCACAACGCCGTACGCCAACTCAGCAAGACTGTCGTTAACCTCAAGCGCTATAGCGAAGGGCAGAAAAACCACGGCTAAAACGCCGGTAGCAGATTGATTTTCCGCTGCGGTTGGCTGCGTCAAACCGCAGCAGAAAGCTGAGCCCTTTGGGTATGTACAATTTTTGCATAGATCTACACAAAGGGGTCTTCTCAAGGGCGCAGGCGTATGATACAATCAGGCCGTCTAACAGCGTCACGTCGCCGCGCGAGTTCTCTCGACTTCGACCGAATCTCCCCGGCCCGCACGACCTCCACGCCTGAGGCACAGCACGGGACGTTGTGAATACTGTTCGTGCTCGGAGGCGAAACACGAACAGTTTCGCGGATAGTGCGTTGGGTGGTTGGTATGCGGGGATGTTCCCGCAGGACGCTGTGCTGCCGCTGTTGGGCGGGGTACGGAGGAGCTTGAGAGATATGCACGTGAAGCTGTTTGTCGGCAACCTGGCCTGGAGCGTCGATGACCAGAAGCTCGAAGAGGTCTTCGGCGAATTCGGCGATGTTCAGAGCGCACGCGTGATCAATGATCGTGACACGGGTCGCTCACGCGGGTTCGGGTTTGTCGAGATGGACGTTGAGGATGTCGCTGTCGTGATCCGCAACACCGACGGGCTTGAAGTTGGTGGGCGGCCAATTCGGGTGAACGAAGCGGAAGACAAGGGCGGTTCGCGTGGCCCCCGCCGCGAAGGTGGCGGTGATCGTGGTGGCGTCAATCGGCGCTACTAAGCGCTAGTGCAACGCTCTGAGGGCGCGGAGTACTCGCGAACGAAGTGCGATTTGTGGTTATGGTGTGAATGGTCATCTGGGCTGGTTTTCGCCTCAGCCAGCTCGTTGTAGTCGAAGTACTTACGCCCTCTGTTCGGTGAACAGAGGGCTTCTTATTGGATCAGCAACGCAGGAAGCGGGTTCACTATGGCGCTGATTGAACTTACTCCAGCCGGCCTGTACTGTCCGCAGGGCGATTTTATATCGATTTTGAGGGCGAACCGACGGCGGAAGAACCTGAGACGCTTGATGCTGATGCTTGAAACGCCTTGCCGCAGGCATCAGGCATCGGACATGTTGCTGCGAGGAACCATTTCATGAGCATCTTGACGGGTGTCTTATTCGTAATCGGGATCTTTCTGTTAATCTTCGGCGCCGATTTGCTTGTACGCGGCTCGTCCCAGATCGCAACTGCGGCCGGGATCCCGCCCCTGATCATCGGGTTGACGATTGTTGCGTTGGGTACGAGTTCACCTGAACTGGCCGTTAGTTTGCAGGCCGCCATAGCCGACCAGAGCGAGATCACGCTCGGTAATATTGTCGGCAGCAATATCGCCAATCTGTTGCTCATTCTTGGCGTGGCCGCCCTGATCGGGCCATTGCCCGTTGCCAGCCAATTGCTGCGCCGCGATCTGCCGATTATGATTCTGGTTTCGGTCGCCGTCCTGCTGATGAGCCTCGACGGATTGCTTAGCCGCATCGACGGCGCACTCCTTCTGATTGGCCTGGTGATCTATTTTTTTATCACGGTGCGTGGAGCGCGCTACGGCTCGCCGCCGCCAAGCGCAAGTGAATTGGAAGTGCGCAAACGTGGTCGCCAGCCCCTGGTTCTGTTTACGAATATCGCTTTAATCGCCGGCGGCCTGGCGCTGCTGGTTCTTGGCGCAAGCTGGTTGGTCGATGGTGCGGTCGCCTTCGCCGCTACCCTCGGCATCAGCCAGTTGATCATTGGCCTCACGATCGTTGCCGTGGGCACCTCGCTGCCCGAAATCGCCACGACGGTGATCGCCGGCCTGCGCGGGGAGCGCGATATTGCTGTCGGCAATGTCGTGGGCAGTAATTTGCTGAACCTGCTCTGTGTTTTGGGCCTCACCCTGGTGCTGGACCCGAATGGGATCGTTGTCCCAGCCTCAGCGATCCGGCTTGACCTGCCGGTGATGATCGGCGCGGCGGCGATCTGCGCGCCGATCTTCTTCACGCGCCAACTTGTCTCGCGGCGTGAGGGCTGGCTGTTGCTCATGTACTACATAGCCTACACGCTGTACCTCGTTTTGGATGCCGTAAGCTTCCGCTGGCTCGACTCTTACGCGGCCCTGCTGGGCCTGATTGTGCTTCCAGTGACCCTGACGATCGTGACCGTGCGGGTCTTGCGGGAGATCCGGATCAGGGAGATCCAGACAAGGTAACTGCAATGGATGCCTTCACGGAACTCTATACCGCGCTTGATGAAACTACGCGCACCAGCGTGAAACTGGCGGCGCTGATCACCGGTGGGTTCCGCGTTGGCGTGGCGCAGCGCCTCGTCACCCGCGCGCTCAGCGGCGTAAGCGGCATTCCCGACACAGTGCTTGCGCATCGGCTGATGGGCGATTGGCAACCCAGCGCCGCGTGGTACAAGGCGTTACTCGCCCCCGAAACCGCCGACGCCGATGTGAGCCGACCCGATCCATATTTGTCTCGCGCATCCATTGGAAGGCGATCCGGCCCAAATCGGGGATTGCAGTGCGCTTCCCGCGTATTCTGCGCTGGCGCCGCGACAAACCGCCTGCTGAGGCTGATAGCCTGGAGACGGTGCGGGCACTCGTGCGGTAGTCCGGTTCGTGTGGCGGTTGTACCCACACGAACCGCAGCGATGCGCCTACAGCCGCGGCACAACTACAATTGGTGCAAGCGGAATGTTCCCCCGGCTGCGCGTGTGGCGCAGGGCAATATGTACCTGAACGTTCTGCGTCATAATCATAACGCTGCGCTGAATAAAATCGTCGTCGTCGTCATCGTCCTGGAGGACGTTAACGTTGCTCGGTGCCGCCAGCGGCGCGGCTGCAGTTGTCGCCACAAGCGAATAGTGCGCCGCTCAGGGCGAACAAGATCGCAACAATAACCGAACAGGGACGTAAAGACCGTTGGATACGCTCTGCCAAAAGTAAATCTCCTCTAAACAAGGGCGAATAGGACCGACACTTGAGTAGAGGAGCAGGTAGAGCAATAAATACGCTTTTGCAAATTGCCCCAGATCGGTAATCCCCTCCAGGCTCCAGCGCAAGCTCCCGCCTGGTTCGGCAGTCGGCGCAGTCGGCGCCGTTGCACACGCACTCAGCACGATGACCAGCAGGAGAAGCGGCCCTAACACTTTCATGGATTGCTACCCGCGCAGCGTAAACCCGATCATCTCCGCCAGATCGCGCAGGCTGGCTTGGGCGCTGCTCACATCGCGGCCATCGGCAACGGCGGCAAGCGTGTCGCCGGCCATACCATGAAGCACGGCCAACGCCGCCGGCGTGTAGAGATCGTCGTCCATCGCCGCCAGTAAGTCAGCGTGGGCGCGGCTGAGATCAAGCGCCGAACCACTCCCGCCCGGAACCGCGATAGCCTGACGCAGATGCGCAGCCAGCTCTTCGTAGTGGCCTACAGCCGCCCGCTGATAGTCGAACTCTTCGCGATAATGCTCACTAAGCAGGTACCAACGCAGGGCATCGGGATGGTGCTGGCGTAGCGCATCGCGAGCAAAAACGAGGTTGCCGAGCGACTTGCTCATCTTCTCGCCATCGAGCCAGACCAGGCCGGCGTGCATCCAGATCTGGACAAATGGGCGCTTGCCGGTAACCGGCTCGGTCTGAGCGATCTCGCACGGATGATGCGGGAAGATCAAGTCGGCGCCGCCGCCGTGAATATCGATCTGCGGGCCGAGGTATTTGGTCGCCATCGCGCTGCACTCGATATGCCAGCCCGGTCGCCCCAGGCCCCATGGGCTTTCCCAGGTCGGATCACCGGGTTTACCGGTCTGCCAGAGCACAAAGTCGAGCGGATCGCGCTTATGCGGATCGTGCGGGTTATTGCCGCGCTGGTTAGCCACAGCAAGCAATTCTTCATAGCCCATGCGCGCCATTTTGCCGAAATCGGGATCGGTGCGCACACTAAAATAGACATTTCCATCGCGCACATAGGCATGTTCAAGTTCGACCAACCGCTCGACAATCGGGAGCATCGTCCCGACCTCCTCGCTGGCGCGCGGAAAAAACGTCGGCGGCAGCATG
The DNA here is from genome assembly GCA_038247995.1 of Chloroflexales bacterium. GTDB lineage: Bacteria > Chloroflexota > Chloroflexia > Chloroflexales > Chloroflexaceae > JBBRUG01. The sequence continues at coordinate 15,049 of JBBRUG010000032.1, forward strand.
TTCAGCCCTTCACGATCGGCGACGAGCTGCGCCACCTGCACTTCAGTGAGTTCCTGCCAACTCATGCCATCGCGCTGGGCGCGCTCGAAAAGCGGATCATCAACATCGGTAATATTCTGGCAGTATTGCACATCAGCGCCGCGCCAACGCAAATAGCGCACCAGCACATCGAACGTCAAGAAGGTGCGCGCATGGCCGATATGCGTCGTATCGTACGGGGTAACGCCACAAACATAGAGCGTTACCGCGCGATCGGTCGGAATGGTGAAAACTTCTTTTTCCCGCGCAAGCGAGTTATACAGCTGCATGGCTGCTCCCAAATGAAGGAAGAACTGAACAGGCCGAATAAAGACGCCTTATTCAGTGTAGATCTGAAACGGATAATCGGCAATCAACGTATCCGTGGGCATGCGCGTGGCCCCAATCGACGGCCGCAGCGCGATCAGCGTGGCATCATCGTGCGGATCGGCATGGTTACTGAAGGCGAGCATAGCCGCAATAATCCGCTCGACAATCGCGCCAACACTTAAATCCGGCGGCAGGCTGTTCACCAACGCTTCCAAGCGTTCGAAACCGAACAGTTCGCCATCGGAAGCGTGCGCCTCCACAATGCCGTCACTGAGGAAGATCAGCGTATCGCCCGCCTCAAGCTGGATAGTCACATCCTGATAGTGCGGCGACAATCCAGTGCCAATCGGCAAACCGCCAACCTCGATCAGACTACAACGCGTACTACCGTCGGAGCGGGTTTGCATCAGCAACGGCGCCACCATACCGGCGCTGGCGATCGTGATCGTGTGGCGATCAAAATCGTAGATCGCGATCTGGAGCGCTGCATTCATCTGGTTCGACTGTAAGCGGTCGCGCAACGAGCGATCGAGAGCCTGCAGAATAGCCGATGGATAATCGAGCATGCGCGCCTGCGACTCGAGCGTAGAACTCGTGAGCGCCATCAGCAGTGCTGCGGCAACGCCCTTGCCCGAAATATCGCCGATTGCGATCGCCGCCCGTCCGCCGGGCATCGTCAGGTAACTGTAAAAATCGCCGCCGACTTCGGCTGCCGGCAGCGAGCGCCCATAAACGCTCAACCCATCGGTCGGCCAGGGCGGGACGCTTGGCAGCATCCCCTGTTGAATATCGCGGGCCAGTTCCAGGCCGGCGCGTAGACGGGCATTCTGGTCGGCAATCTCGCGCTGACTATGCTGCAACTGATCGGCCATATTGTTAAAGCGCTCGGCAAGCTGGCCTAGCTCGTCGGTTTCGCCGCTTGGAATACGATGACTCAGGTTGCCGGCCGCCAATTCGCGTGCGCCGGCGCCAAGCGCCCGAATGGGGTCGATCAGGCGGCGCGACTGCGTGAATGCCCAGGTAAAGGCCAACGCACCAACCAGGATCACCAGCGCCGTGAGCAGTTGGATACTGCGATAGACTTCGATGAAAAAGGTTATTGCCGGTTGTTCCACCACTACCGACCAGTTCGCGACACCGACCGGGCTAATCGTGGCCCGCGCGCCGACAACCTGCTGGCCATCGCCGCCGGGATATTCGCCCACAGCCGTAGCGCCGGGGTACAGAACGGCAATATTCGGCGGCGGCGCCCAGGTTCCGCTTGAACTACTGAGCATTAGCGTCTGATTGGCATCAAGCAGATAGGCGACTCTACCCTGGCTCTGCATCCCCCGGCGCAGGATCTGGCTGATCCGCGTGGCGCTGACTTCGCTACTCAGCGCACCGCTCAGCGCACCTGTCTGCGCATTACGGATCGGGATGACAATCTGAAAAAAGGCCTGCTGATCGGCATTCCGCCGGATCACCGTGCGCCCGCCCTGGCCACCGCCAATTGCCCGCTGGATCAATTCAGCGTCGAGAGGCGCGACCGTAGCTCGTGTTCCCGTCAGGATCCGGCTCATCGCCTCAGCGACAACCGCGCCCTCACGGTTGATTAACCGAACCGAGCGCACATCAAGTGAGGCGTCGGCAAGCGCCTGCACACTCGTCTGGAGGTTCAGGCCGGGTACGTTTGGATCGATCGTCGTTGTGGCGCGTAAAAGCAACTGCTCGACATCATAGAGGAACGTCGCCAGGTTGTCGGCGATCCGCTCAGCCACAGCTAACTGGCTGGCATACGCATTACGCTGCTGGACGCGGAAAAGAACGGCAATCAGCAATGCACCGACGACAAGCAGCGGGATCGTGGAAGAAACAAGATAACTCCAGCGCAAGCGACGCGCAATGCTGGTCCGCTGCTGAAAGAGTGTCGTTGTTATTCGTCGGGGTTGGTCACCGGGGTTGGGCTGCATCATTCCTGAACGGGTCCGATCTCCTGGCGCACATTGCGGGGCAGATGGACGTGAATCAGCCCATTATAGCACGCTGATCCAGCCGAACATCAGTCGTTGAAATGATTTAAGTCACTGCACCTCAGGCACTACCGCAGCGACAGCCGGATCGATCGCGAGCACGGTATTCGCCATCCAACCGCTCAGGCCGCCGGGCAATTCCACGGCGTACCAATCGCCCTGACGAGCGCGCAGGTTTAACGATTGACCGGCCTCAACCACTGCTACGACGCTGGAATCGAGGCTAGGGTTGCTGCGCAAATTGGCGGTTGTCGCCGCGATTGCAGGCAGCGGGGTTGGCGTGGGTGTCGCCAAGGGCACAAGTGTCACTGTCGGCGGGACAGTCGGGCTGGGCGTTACGGGCGTGACACTGGGGAGCCGTTCAAGGGTGGGGAATGGGGTTGGGCGGGGCGGAAGATCGGCGGTAAGATCGCCGCAGGCAGATAAGAGCGCACTGACCACGAACAACAAAAAAACAAAGCGCATGCATTGGTGCAAAGGGCGTACCTTCATAACGTGCCGAGGAGATGTGACAGGCAAGCCAAGCGCAGATTCTGCTACGCAAATGCTAAGCGGCGCCTGCGCCGAGAAGACGCAGACGCCGCTTAAACCCTGGTCGGGGCGAGAGGATTCGAACCTCCGACCTCCGCGACCCGAACGCGGCGCTCTACCAGGCTGAGCCACGCCCCGTTCCGACCAGTGCATCCGCGTCGGCATGGTGCCGAAGGTGGGACTCGAACCCACATGAGGTTGCCCTCAACGGTTTTTGAGACCGTCGCGTCTGCCATTCCGCCACTTCGGCGCGAACCTAGCCAAGTATAGCAGAAGGGTTCGCCGGCGTCAAACACATTGACGTGCCTTGCCGGGCGGGCTACAATAACAGTGTGCGTGTGTGCCGAACCACCAGCGAAACGAGTGCGCTTATGTTTGAGAGCCTTTCCGACCGTTTGCAGACGGTCTTTCAAAAACTTGGCAGCAAGGGCCGCCTCGACGAGGCCGATGTTCGCGAGGCGATGAAGCAGGTACGCCTGGCCTTGCTTGAAGCCGACGTCAACTTTAAAGTCGTTAAGGACTTTGTCAATACCGTTACCGAGCAGGCAATCGGTGAAGAAGTTACCAAGAGCCTGACGCCGCATCAACAGGTCGTGAAGATCGTCCACCAGGAGTTGATCAACCTGCTGGGCACCGAGAATGCGCCGCTGCAAGAGGCGCGCCCCGGCCCAACGGTGATTATGCTCGTCGGCCTGCAAGGCACTGGTAAGACGACGCTCGCCGCCAAGCTGGCCCTGCATCTGCGCAAGAAGGGCCGCCGGGTAATGCTCGCCGCCGCCGACGTCTATCGCCCGGCTGCGATTGCCCAACTCCAGACGCTCGGCAAGCAACTGAATGTGCCGGTCTATAGCGAAGGCACCACCTCCAGCCCGCCCGATATTGCCGCCAACGCGCTTGAGCAAGCCCGCCAGGAGCAATTCAACGTCCTGATCATCGACACTGCCGGTCGGCTCCAGATCGACGAGCCACTGATGGAAGAGCTCACCCAGATCGAAACGCGCGTCCAGCCGACTGAACGGCTGCTCGTAGTTGATGCAATGACGGGACAGGAAGCGGTGCGCGTCGCCGACACGTTTAACCAACGGATCAATATTACCGGCCTGGTGATGACCAAAATGGACGGCGATGCGCGCGGTGGCGCGGCGCTTTCGGTGCGCGCCGTTACCGGTGTGCCGATCAAGTTCATCTCCAGCGGCGAGAAGATCGACGGCAACACTCTGGAGCCCTTCTACCCCGACCGGCTCGCCTCGCGCATCCTCGGCATGGGCGATATGCTCTCGCTCATTGAGAAGGCCGAGCAGATGTACGACGCCGAGGAAGCTAAGGCGATGGAGAAGAAGCTGCGCAAGGGTAAGTTCGACTTTGAGGATTTCCTCAATGCGATGCACCAGATGCGCAAGCTTGGCCCGCTCCAACAGATCCTGGGCATGATCCCCGGCATGAGCCAACTCGCTCGCAACGAGGAACTGCTCGACGAGAGCCAACTCAAGCGGGTCGAGGCGATGATCTTCTCGATGACCCCACACGAGCGCCGCAACCCAGAGGTCATCAAGAACAGCCGGCGGGCCCGGATCGCACGCGGCAGCGGCACGACCGATCAGGATGTTGCTGCGCTGATCAAGCAGTTCCAGCAGATGCAGCGGATGATGAAACAAATGACTGCCGGCGGCGGCAATGGGCGCGGCGGTAAGGGCGGGCGCGGCGGACGTGGTGGTGGGGGACGCGGCGGTAAGGGCGGTGGCGGCGGTCAGATCGATCCGCGTGATCTGATGAAGATGTTGAAATAGGGATTGGGGAGGTTGTACACAGCTACGCAGCGCACAACCTCGCCACCAAGTTATGCTATAATAAGCGCTTAGTGTATTGATATACTTCGCAGGAGGCCTGTTACAGCTATGGTTAAGATCCGTCTTCGCCGCACCGGCAAGACTAAGCAGCCCAGCTATCGTGTGGTTATCGCCGATGCGCGTTCGCCCCGCGACGGTAAGTTTATCGAGATTATCGGCCACTATAACCCCATTCGCCAGCCCAAGGTGCTTGAGGTAAAGGCCGATCGGGCGCGCTATTGGTTGAGCGTCGGCGCACAGCCTAGCGATACAGTTGCGCACCTGTTTAAGGGCTTGAATATCCTCGACAGCGAGGGTAAGGTTGTTCCCGAGCCCGTCGAAGCTTAGTTGAAGCGAACCTGTCAGGTGTGCCTGTTTTGCGCCTGACAGGCTTTGACGTTATTACTCCGCATATGAAAGCACTGCTCGAATACATTGCGCGCAACCTTGTGGACGACCCTGAGGCTGTGCAGATCAAAGAGCGCGTCGGTCGCTTTACGGTAACCTACGAACTCTCCGTAGCATCGAACGAAACCGGTAAGGTGATCGGCCGGAGTGGGCGGGTAGCCAAGGCAATCCGCGATATGATGGGCGTTGCCGCCGCACGCCAGAATAAGCGCGTCCATATTGATATTGAGTAACTTACCCCGCGCTGCGCTCGCACCTCTGCATTCACAGTACACACCCCATGGATGAACTCCTACTTGTCGGCGTAATTGCCGGCGCATTCGGCATTAAAGGCCAGGTCAAGCTAAAGTCGTTTACCGACCGGCCTGACCACCTGAGCCGTCATATTCGCACGCTCTTAATTGGCAAGGATCATGCGCCGTATCGGCTTGTCCGCGCTATTGAGCACAAACCTGGTTTGCTGGTGCTTACCCTCGACGGGATCACAACCCGCGATGCCGCCGATGATCTGCGCGGCGCCGAAGTTTTCATCCCTGCGCAAGAAGCAGCCCCACTCGCCACCGATGAGTATTTTCTCCACGATATGGCTGGCCTGAAAGTCTTCACCACCGATGGTACAGCCATCGGCACCGTGAAAGATATCCTGGTCACCGGCGCCAACGATGTCCTGGTGATCGCACGTACCGGTCAACCCGATGCGCTCGTGCCGATGGTGCGCGAATTTGTTGTGGAACTGGATATACCCGGTGGTCGCCTCGTGATTCAACCGATCGAGGGCTTGCTCTAGATCAAGCGGACGGCTGACGACTGCGTATACGCGTAGTCGTCAGCCGTCTTTCTTTGCCCAACATCTCGATTGTGCCGCGCTTTACAATCTCCGACGCCCTATGCTAGAATACGGCCCTAGAATCCACCACAAGTTTCATATAATTACGGTTAATTACGGTAGTTCCCCTTCCTCACGGAGTGGCTCGGCACTCCATTAACGCTTCAATGTGGAAGTCTTCCAAGGAGTAGGGCGATGCAGGAGCTTACCAGCATTCAATGGTACGGGGTCTGGACGGTGCTTGGCGTATCGATTTTCGGCATTGTGTATGCTTTTTTCCTGCGTAGCCAGGTTATGGCGCAGGACAAAGGCACGCCGAAGATGCAGGAAGTCTGGGGCTTTATCAAGGATGGCGCAAACGCCTACCTAAGCCAGCAGTTCCGTACGATTGCGATTCTGATTGCCGTCCTGACGTTTGTGCTTGGCGCCAGTGTGTATGTTATTCCACCCACCACCGAAGCCGTTGAGCGCTTCGGGAGTGCCGAAGCGGCCACGCTCTGGGTGGCCATTGGCCGCGCCGTGGCCTTCCTGATGGGCTCGATTTTTAGTTACACTGTGGGCTTCGTAGGTATGAGCGTCGCCGTCGAGGCCAATGTGCGGGTGGCCGCTGCAGCGCGTAAGGGCTACAACCCGGCGCTTCAAATTGCCTATAAGTCCGGCTCCGTCACCGGTATGCTTACCGTCGGTCTGGGCCTGCTCGGCGGTACGCTGATCTTCATCGTCTTCGGCATCGCCGCGCCTGATGCCCTGCTCGGCTTTGGCTTCGGTGGTTCGCTGATTGCGCTCTTTATGCGCGTCGGTGGCGGAATTTATACCAAGGCCGCCGATGTCGGCGCCGACCTGGTGGGTAAGGTTGAGGCCGGCATCCCCGAGGACGATCCGCGCAATGCAGCCGTCATCGCTGACCTGGTAGGCGACAATGTTGGCGACTGCGCCGGTATGGCCGCCGATGTCTTCGAGAGCTTCGAAGTCACCCTCATCTCCGCGCTGATTCTTGGCCTAGTGCTTGGTGATGCCGTGTCCGGCACGATCGGCGATGGACAGTACGACCTGCGCTTTATTATCTTCCCGCTTGTGCTGCGCGCAATCGGCGTGATCGCCTCGGTGATCGGCAACTTCTTCGTCAGCACCGACGAGCGCCGCCGCAACGCGATGGCCGCGATGAACCGCGGCTTCTACATCGCTGCGGGCCTGGCTGTGACTGCTTCCGCCCTCGTCACACCGCTCTTTATGCGCGATGAGGCCACCGGCATCGTCGATTGGCGGCCCTTCTTCGCTACCGTCTCCGGTGTCGTGCTCGCAATTGTGCTCGACAAGCTCACCGAGTACTTCACCAGCACCCACTATAGCCCGGTGAAGGAGACGTCGCGCGCCTCGCAAACCGGTGCAGCCACAAACATCCTTTCCGGCCTGGCCTTAGGTATGGAATCAAGCGTCTGGGCCGCGCTCGTAATCGCCGGTTCGATCTTCAGTTCAGTGCTGATCTTTACCGGCTACTCGGCTGATCCGATCATCACCTTCACCGCTGTGCTGTACGGTGTCGCCCTCACCGGGATCGGCATGCTGCTACTCACCGGCAACACGCTCTCGATGGACAGCTTCGGCCCGATCTCGGACAACGCGAACGGCATCGGCGAGATGGCCGGGCTCGATAAGAACGCCCGCAACGTCATGGACGACCTCGACGCTGTGGGCAACACGACGAAGGCTGTCACCAAGGGCATTGCAATCGGTTCGGCGGTGATCGCGGCGGTAGCGCTCTTTGGTTCATACCTTACCGATGTGAACAAGGTGCAGCAGCAGTTAATTGATTCCGGCGAACAAGGCGTAGAATTGCTCACTGGCATCAACGTCGCCTCACCGCCCGTTTTCATTGGCTTGTTGATCGGCGGCGCGGTGCCATTTCTCTTCTCGGCGCTTACCATTCGCGCTGTATCGCGTGCTGCCGCCCAGATCGTCAATGAGGTGCGGCGCCAGTTCCGTATTCCCGGCATTATGGAAGGCACTAAAACGCCCGATTATGCCCGCGCGGTGAGCATTAGCACAATGGCTGCGCAGAAAGAATTGATCAGCCTGGGCATTATTGCGGTGATGGTGCCGATTCTGGTTGGCTTCTTGCTTGGCGTTGAGGCGCTGGGCGGCTTCCTGGCCGGAATTATTCTCTCCGGGCAACTCATGGCCGTCTTCCAGTCGAACGCCGGCGGCGCATGGGACAACGCCAAGAAGTACATCGAAGAGGGCAACTTCGGCGGCAAGCATAGCGAACCGCACAAGGCCGCCGTGGTCGGCGATACCGTTGGCGACCCGCTGAAGGACACGGCCGGCCCGGCGCTCAACCCGATGATCAAAGTGATCAACCTGGTGGCCCTGATCGTCGCCCCGATCGTTGTTACGGTCGAGCCAGGCAACCCAGTCGTACTGGGCGGAATGGTCGTCTGCGCTGTGGCGCTGGTCTGGGCGATCTGGCAGAGCAAGCGTGAAGGCCAGCAATTGAACGAGCCAACCCAGGCGCCGGCCAGCGCCGATTAATTGTCCGTTTTTGGGGTGCGTCTTGACCGCTTCGCGGTCAAGACACACCCCAAAAGACTCCTTACAATTCTGTTACTACAATTGATCGTATTTCGGCTATAATAGACGCGCACGCTGATCGTTCGTGCCACGTACAGCTACCCACCGATCGAAGGGGTCTCTCTTGTGAGCGAGCGCTTCTCACCCCTGACCCAACGCGTCCGCCGGATTTTAAGCAATGCGCCGTCCACCATCGATCTGAAGCATCGGAATGGTCGGATAAGCCTTCAGCTCCCCGCGCCGAGTATGCGCCGGAGTGATCCACGCCTCACCTTTGATGCACGTTTGGCCCGCTTGAATGGCCTGATCGAAGAATTACGGCTTGCCGATCATCAGCGTGAAGCGGAATTGTGCGTCTTACGCGAACAACTCCGGGCCAGCCGCCAAGTTGCCCGCCGCGAAGTTTCGCGTAACCTGCTGCCCTTGCTTGCCGAGGTAGATCTCCTGCTTGCGCTCGGCCGAACGCTCCTTGATCCACCGCCCCCACTGCCGCCAACTACGCTCTTTGAACGGATGCGCGCCCGCGTAAATGCCGCTCAACCAGCGCAACAACCGCCGACTGCGCTTGTCGTCTGGCTCGATACACTCAACCGCTTACGCAGCCGAATTGTTGCGCTGGTTGAGGATGAGGTGTGCTAGCAACCCTTTGGCACTGCACCATACTTGAGCTTTTAAGCCGCCAAGGCGCCGCATGGGGTTACTTCGCGCAGACGCCCAATCAACGCAGGCAACCTGGCGATCACATATTCGATATCCTCTTCGGTAGTGCCCTGGCCAAGTGAGAAGCGTAACGAGCCAACCGCAGCATCGGTGTCGAGGCCCATAGCCAGAAGGACATGCGATGGTTCGAGCGATCCGCTACTACAGGCGCTGCCACTACTAGCACAAATACCGGCCTGGTCAAGCAACAACAGGACGCTCTCGCTCTCCACACAGGCGAAGCTGAAATTGGCGTTATTAGGCAGGCGCAACACATGGTGGCCGTTCAAACTACTGAGCGGAACATTGTGCAGCACGCCCTCGATCAGACGATTGCGTAAGGCAGTCATTGCCGCCGCATGGTACGGACGGCGCTCTTCAGCAAGCATCAGCGCTGTGGCCATCCCGACAATACCCGGCACATTCTCGGTACCTGCCCGCCGCCGACGCTCCTGCCCCCCACCGTTGATCTGCGGCAACAGCGGTGTTCCGTGGCGTACATAGAGCAAGCCAACACCCTTCGGCCCATAAAACTTATGCGCCGTCAGGGTCAATAAGTCAACATTTAAGGTCGTTACGTCAAGCGGAAGAAAACCCGGCGCTTGCACAGCATCGGTGTGCAGCAGTACGCCATGCTCACGGCAGATGGCGCCCAATTCGGCAATTGGTTGGATCGTGCCGACTTCATTATTCGCATACATAATTGAAACGAGCACAGTATCAGAGCGCAAAGCCGCCTGGAGATCAGCCGGGCGCACCAACCCATCCGCGTCAACCGGCAGCACTGTAAGCTCGAAGCCGTCTTGAACTAGATACTCGCAGGCATGCAGCACCGCATGATGCTCGATCGCGCTGGTGATAATATGCGCCCCGCGCCCACGGCGACGCTGTTCAAATGCTACGCCCTTGATTGCCAGATTATTGCTTTCGCTACCGCCGCCGGTGAAAATGATCTCTTTGCGCGCACAATTTAGCACCAGCGCAACGTGCTCACGGGCATCGTCGAGTGCCTGCAAAGCCATGCGGCCCGGCTGGTGAATACTCGATGGATTGCCGGGCGTGGCACTAAAATAGGGCAGCATTGCCGCCAATACCTGTGGATCAACCGGGGTTGTTGCCGCATGATCAAGGTAAACCGAACGATTGCTCATCGGACGCACTCCTGATGCTAGAATGGGCCGGATGCGAATGCAAAATTATGAATGCAGAATGTCCAACAGAGCGCCTATTGATGCCCAAGGCCCGCTTTGATCAGTATAGCATAGGCGCTTTATCTGGTGGTATGAGCCAACAGAGGGTATGTAATCAGCACGCAAAGCGAACACATGTTCCATTAACTATTGACACCATTGCAGGATGGATGTGGGAAAGTGTGGGATAACGTGGGATAAACGGTGCGAGATGTGTAAAGTAAAGGAGTTCACAGGTTACGGCTTGCGAGTATAATAAAAGGTGCAACGTTTGCCGCTGACATACGTATGATCATGTGATCGTCCGCAATCTGTAACAAACAGCGGCATAAAAGGAGGCCCCACGATGTCCATGACGCAGCAGGTTTCAATCCCGGAGATGGTCAACCAGAGTCGCGCGATCATCACCAGTCCCAGCGTCGCCACATTCGAACGGTACGAACGGCACGGCAACCTCACCAATGCGGCAATTTACGTGGCCATTGCGGCGGTAATCGTCGGGATTCTGAACATCTTCTCGGGTGGCATTGGCGGGCTCATTCTTGGCCTCGTTAACTCGTTGTTGGGTTTCTTCGTCTTTACCGGGCTGGTCTATTTTGTCGGCCAGCGCCTGTTCAACGGCACCGGCAACTGGGATGAAGTCTCCTATACCTTCGCGCTCTTCTGGGCCCCGCTCGCCGTTGTAGGCGGCCTCCTCGGCTTGCTGTCGGCTGTTCCGGTACTGGGTTTCCTGGCCGGGCTGGCGGCCCTGATCATGCTTGTTGTACAGGCCTACTTCGGCTACCTGGCCGTTCAGTCGAGTATGAATATTACCGACCAGGGTAAGGCGATCGGCACCCTGGTGCTGGCCGTGATCGGCATGTTCGTGTTCTACACCGTCATCGCGATTATCCTGTCGCCGCTCTTGCTGCTCTTCGCCTAAGGACGTCACACCACCGGCTTAGCCCATCCCGATGGAATATGGTATGCTTCAGCGCGGCGCCCAGGGTGGGTGGCCGCGCTGAGGTTTTTGCCTATGATTCGCATGCTCCATCTCGCCGATCTGCATATCGGCGTTGAGAATTACGGGAAGCTCGATCCGACGACCGGCCTGCACACGCGCCTGCAGGATTACCTGGCCCGCTTCGATGAGGCGATCAGCGTCGGCCTCGATCACGAAGTTGATCTGGTGCTGATTGCCGGCGATATTTATAAGAATCGCACCCCCAATCCAACCCATCAACGCGAGTTTGCCCGCCGCATCACCCGGCTGCGCGAGGCCGGTGTGCCGACGTTTATCATCACCGGCAACCACGACATTTCACCATCCATGGGCCGTGCGCACTCGGTCGAGATCTTCGAGGCGCTTGGCGTCACCAACATTACGATCGCCGACCGCCCGAAGCTGCACATCGTCGCCACGCGATCCGGCCCGCTCCAGATCCTTGCCTTGCCGTGGGTTACTCGCCACAACCTCATGGGTCGCGAGGAGTTACGCGGGGCTACCTTCGCTGAGATCGACTATGAACTGCGGCGGCGCCTGGAACGCTTTGTGATCGATACCGCCGCCAAGCTCGACCCGAGCATGCCCACGGTGCTGGCCTTCCACGGCAGCGTCGATGGCGCGCAGGTTGGCGCCGAGCGCGCAATGACGCTGGGGCAAGATCTGGTGCTGCCGCGCAGCGTGCTGGCTCAGCCAAACATCGCTTATGTCGCCCTGGGGCATATCCACAAACATCAGGCGCTGGGCGCCAACCCACCGCTCGTCTACCCCGGCAGCATCGAGCGGGTCGATTTTGGTGAACGCGCCGAGCCGAAGGGCTGCGTACTGGTCGAACTGGAGCCGGGCAATGCGCGCTGGCGTTTTATGGAGCTTGCAGCACGGCCGTTTGTGAGTATCGAGGCCGATGTGCGCAACAGTTCCGACCCGCTGGGCATGGTACGCACGCTGATTGGGCGCCACGAACTAGGCACGGCGATCGTACGCGTCGAGCTACAGGCCACCCGCGAACAACGCGGCCAGCTCCGCGAAGAAGATCTGCGCCGCGCCCTGGAAGATGCCGGTGCGTTCCATATTGCCGCCGTGATCGTGAATGTCGAGCGCACGGCGCGCCGCCGCATCGCCGGCGCCGAGCAAGAGGCCATGGCCGAACTGTCGCCCCGCCGCGCCCTGGAGATCTACCTCAACACCCGCCAGCCGCCGCTCCCCCCCGAGCGCATCAGCGCCCTGCTCACCGCCGCCGATGAACTGATCGCGGAAGAAGGCGTGTAACTTTTTGCGGTGCGTCGGTGTCTACCTAATTAGGATCAACTGACGACTGCCGACTGCCGACTGACCCCTGCCGACTGCCGACTGACCCCTGCCGACTGACGACTGACCCCTGCCGACTGACGACTGCCGACTGCCGA